>JAUMCZ010000054.1:0-18645 GCA_032122215.1 Caulobacter sp. | reverse complement strand
GCCAGGACATCGGCGAGGACGCCGCCCCGCAGACCATCGTCGACAGGGCTGTCGCCGAGTTCGGCGGCCTCGACATCCTCTACAACAACGCCGGCATCAGCCACGGCGCCCCGGTCGCCGACACCACGGACGAGGCCTTCGACCGCCTCGTCGCCATCAACCTGCGGGCCGGCTTCCGCCTCTCCCGCGCCGCCACGCCGCATCTTGTGGCCAGCGGAAACGGTCGACTGATCTTCACCGCCTCGATCATGGCCCGCCACACCGACAACGGCCTGGTCGCCTATTCCGCCTCCAAGGCCGGGGTGGTGGGGATGATGCGAACCTTCGCCCTGGAGCTTGGCCGCCACGCGGTCACCTCCAACGCCATCCTGCCTGGCGCCATCGCCACCGGCATGACCGCCGTCAGCTTCCAGCGCGAGGAGATCACCGCCATCTGGGCCAAGAAGGCCGCGCTCAAACGTCTCGGCCAGCCGATCGACATCGCCCGCGCCGCCCTCTTCCTGGCCAGCGACGACGGCGGCTTCGTAACGGGTCAGGCGCTGGGGGTCGACGGCGGCCTGATGCTGCGGGTCTAGGAGGCCTTCTCGGCCAGCACGCCAAGGATGCGGCCACCCTTGGCGCCCTGCACGATGACGACAGTCTTCAGCCCGTCCTCCGTCGCCTTGGGTTGCCTGTAGGCGCTTGGGCGTCCGTACCAGGATCCCAGCCGCGCGACCTGGCGGACGACATTCTTGTGGACCACCGCCTCACCCCGATTGTCGCCCTTCTTCGGCGTGATCTCGACGGCGCGGGGATCATAGCGGATCAGCCAGACGTCGGCCCCGCCGCGCGGAACCGGGCCCGAGCCGACGGCGATACGGCCGTTCAGCATGAACAGCATGTCGGGCGGATTGTGCGGCCCCTTGGCGGCCTGGGCGACCAGGGCGTCGACCTTGTCGGCGCGCGCGCCGCCGGTCTGCAAGCGGCCGTCGATGACCACCTGCGGGGTGTAGACCTCGCGAACGGCCAGCTTGCGGGAATAGGCCTTCTGGCGCTCGGCGAAGATCGGCTGGGCGAAGGTGTCCCGCCAGCCCAGATAGTCCCAGTAGTCGACGGCGAAGGTCAGGGCGAGCACGCCCGGGTCATCGGCCAGGTCGGCCAGATGGGCATTGGCGGCGCGGCAGGACGAGCAGCCCTGCGCCGTGAACAGCTCGACCACGACGGGCGCCCTGGCCGCCGGAGCGGCCAGGGCCGACAGGGGGGCAAGCGCCAGCAATGCGAGGAGGGGGAGGATGCGCCTCATGGGGCGCACTTAACCGGAAGCGGAGGCCAAGTTGGCTTCACGAGGCCGTGAGAGTGCCCGCAAACAAAAACCCTCCCCCTTTCCGGGGAGGGTTTGAGCAGGTCTGACCCTGATCGGTGCTACGCGGCCGGCTTGGCCAGGTTGCGCAGGACGTAGTTCAGGACGCCGCCGTTCTTGAAGTAATCAAGCTCGGTCGGGGTATCGATGCGGCAGCGGACCGGGAAGCGGGCGATGCGGCCGTCCGACGGGCGGTACAGCTCGACGATCAGCTGCTTGCGGGGCGCGAGGTCCTGCAGGCCGCGGATCGAGACGATCTCCTCGCCGGTCAGGCCAAGGCGCTGCCAGCCGTCGTTGAGGAACTGCAGCGGCAGCACGCCCATGCCGACCAGGTTCGAGCGGTGGATGCGCTCGAAGGTCTCGGCGATCACGGCGCGGACGCCGAGCAGCTTGGCGCCCTTGGCCGCCCAGTCGCGCGAGGAGCCGGTGCCGTATTCCTTGCCGGCGAAGACGACCGCCGGACGGCCTTCTTCCTGGTACTTCATGGCCGCGTCGTAGATCGGCATCACCTGGCCGGACGGGAAGTGCTTGGTCACACCGCCTTCGATCTCCGGGGTGATCTTGTTGCGGATGCGGATGTTGGCGAAGGTGCCGCGCATCATCACCTCGTGGTTGCCCCGACGGCTGCCGTAGCCGTTGAAGTCCTCGAAGCGGACCTGGTGGTTGAGCAGGTACTCACCGGCCGGGCTGGCCTTCTTGATCGAGCCGGCCGGGCTGATGTGGTCGGTGGTGATCGAGTCGCCGAACACGCCGAGGATCCGGGCTTCGACGATGTCGGTGACCGGGGTCGGCTGCATTTCCATGCCCACGAAGTAGGGCGGGTTCTGCACGTAGGTCGAACCCATGTCCCAGGCGTAGGTCTGGCCGCCGGTGACCTTGATGGACTGCCAGTTCTTGTCGCCGGTGAAGACGTCGCCATAGCGCTCGGCGAACATCTTGCTGGTCACCGACTTCTTCTGCAGGGCGGCGATGTCGGCGTTGGAGGGCCAGATGTCCTTCAGGAAGACGTCCTTGCCCTTCTTGTCCTGACCCAGCGGCTGGGTCAGCAGGTCGATCTTCATCGAGCCGGCTAGGGCGTAGGCGACGACCAGGGGCGGGCTGGCCAGGTAGTTGGCGCGCACGTCCGGGTTCACCCGGCCTTCGAAGTTGCGGTTGCCCGACAGCACCGAGGCGGCGACCAGGTCACCCTCGGCGATGGCGGCCGAGACCGCTTCCGGCAGCGGGCCGGAGTTGCCGATGCAGGTGGTGCAGCCGTAGCCGACCAGGTTGAAGCCCAGCGCGTCCAGGTGCTTCTGCAGACCGGCCTTGGCCAGATAGTCGGTGACCACCTGCGAGCCGGGAGCCAGCGAGGTCTTCACCCAGGGCTTGACCGACAGGCCCTTGGCGATGGCGTTCTTGGCCAGCAGGCCGGCGGCGATCAGCACCGAGGGGTTGGAGGTGTTGGTGCAGCTGGTGATGGCGGCGATGACCACGTCGCCGTGGCCGACGTCGAACTTCTCGCCGGCGACCGGAACGCGCACGTCGGCGCCTTCCTTCTTGCCGAACTCACCGGCCAGGGCTTCCTCGAAGGCCGAGGCGGCGCTGGACAGCAGCACCTTGTCCTGCGGACGCTTGGGACCGGCCAGCGAGGGCAGCACGTCGTCAAGCGCCAGTTCGAGGATGTCGGTGAACTCGGGTTCCGGGGCTTCCGGATCGAACCACATGCCCTGGGCCTTGGCGTAGGCCTCGACCAGGTTGACGCGGGCCGGATCGCGGCCGGTGGCCTTCAGGTAGTCGACGGTGGCTTGCGACACCGGGAAGAAGCCGCAGGTGGCGCCGTATTCGGGGGCCATGTTGGCGATGGTCGCCTGGTCCTCGATGGTCAGGTTGGCCAGGCCGTTGCCGAAGAACTCGACGAACTTGCCGACGACGCCCTTCTTGCGCAGCATCTGGGTGACGGTCAGCACCAGGTCGGTAGCCGTCGCGCCTTCCGGCAGGGCGCCGGTCAGGCGGAAGCCGATGACTTCCGGGATCAGCATCGGGATGGCCTGGCCGAGCATGGCGGCCTCGGCCTCGATGCCGCCGACGCCCCAGCCCAGAACGGCCAGGCCGTTAACCATGGTGGTGTGGCTGTCGGTGCCGACGACGGTGTCGGGGTAGGCCACTTCATCGTCGTGGCCTGCGTCCTTGGCGGTCCAGACGGTCTGGGCCAGGTATTCCAGGTTCACCTGGTGGCAGATGCCGGTGCCGGGCGGCACGACGCGGAAGTTGTTGAAGGCCGAGCTGCCCCAGCGCAGGAAGTTGTAGCGCTCGAGGTTACGCTGGTACTCGATGGCGACGTTGTCGCCGAAGGCCTTGGCGTTGCCGAAGTGGTCGACCATCACCGAGTGGTCGATGACCAGGTCGACGGGGATCAGCGGGTTGATCTTGGTCGGGTCGCCGCCCAGCGCCGTCATGGCGTCGCGCATCGCGGCCAGGTCGACGACGGCGGGAACGCCGGTGAAGTCCTGCATCAGGACGCGAGCCGGGCGGAAGGCGATCTCGTGCTGCACGGCGCCCTTGTTCTGGACCCAGGCGGCCATGGCCTTGAAGTCGGCGCTGTCGGTCTCGGCGCCGTCTTCGTTGCGCAGCAGGTTCTCGAGGAGCACCTTGAGGGAGACAGGCAGACGCGAAATTCCGGAAAGACCGGCTTCCTCCGCGACGGGGAGGCTGTAGTAGACGTAGGTCTTGCCGCCAACGCTGAGCGTACGGCGGACTTGCAGGCTGTCGATGGACGCCATTGGTGGGAGTGCCTTTCCTGTTCGGACCGCCCGAAAACCGCTTCCGGGATCGCGCGCACCTCGCAAGGGACGCACAGGGTCCCAAACGGCGCCGCGTACACTCCCGCGTGCGCGCAGGAGGTCGGTCGGGGGCTGTCTACTCCCGGTTCGATCAAACGTCCATGCCGCCGCCATGGTCTTGTTATGTCGACTAGCGCCACAATCACCGCCCTTGTCGTCAAAGGCCTGTCGGTCCGACGCGGCGAACGGACTCTGTTCCGTGACCTCGCTTTCAGCCTGCCGGCCGGAGAAGCCATCGCCCTGACCGGCGCCAATGGCTCGGGCAAGACCAGCCTGCTTCGCGCCATCGCCGGCCTTCTGCGTCCGGAGGCCGGTGACATCGTCTTTGAAGGCGCGGCCGAAGCCGACACCGCCCGCCATGAGGCGGTGCATCTGCTGGGCCACGCCGATGGCCTGAAGGGCGGGCGCACCGCGCTGGAGGAACTCACCTTCCAGGCCGGCTGGCTGGGGGGCGACGATGAAGGCGTCGCCCGGGCCATCGACCAACTGGCCTTGACCCCGCTACTCGACCTCGAGGTCCGCCGCCTTTCCGCGGGCCAGCGCAGGCGACTGGCCCTTGCACGGCTGATCTCCGCGCCCCGGCCGGTATGGCTCCTGGACGAGCCGATGGCGCCGCTGGACACCGCCCGCAGGGCGCTGCTGGCGACGATGATGCAGGCGCATCTGGCGGGCGGCGGCCTGATCCTGGCGGCGGTGCACGACCCCCTGCCGATCCCGGCCACGGTGCTGGAGATCGGCGCGTGAGGCCGCTGCTCACCCTGCTTGGCCGCGAACTGGCGCTCGGTTGGGGCCGGGGCGGCGGACCCTTGCCGGCCCTGGCCTTCTACGCCGCCATCACCGTGCTCCTGCCCCTGGCGGCGGGACCCGACACCAGCCGCCTGGCCCCTGTCGCCACCGGGGTGGCCTGGATGGCCCTGGCCCTGGCCAGCCTGCTCTCCCTTGAGCGGCTGTTCGAACGCGATTTCGAAGACGGCGGCCTCGACCTGCTGATGACCGGGCCGCTGCCTCTGGAACTGGTCTGCGCCGTCAAATGCCTGTCCCAGTGGATGACCACCGCGGCCCCCCTGGCCTTGGCCGCGCCGGTAGCGGCGGTCATGCTTGGCGCGCCGCTCGCCGCCGCGCCGATGATCCTGGCCTGCGCCCTGGCCGGCGGACTGGCCTTCGTCTTCGTCGGCGGCATCGGCGCGTCCCTGGCGCTGGGGGCGCGGCGTGGCGGCCTGCTGGTGGCGGCGATCGTGTTGCCGCTGTTCAGCCCACCGGTCATCTTCGGCGGAGCGGCCCTCTATGCCGACCAACTTGGCTCGGGCGCCGGCGGCGGCCTGCTGCTTCTGCTCGGCTGGACGGCGGGGGCGGTGGCGCTGTCGCCCCTGGCCATGGCGGCGGCTTGTCGAAACGCGGTTCAGTGAACGCTACAGGACGGCAATAAATCTGGGGAAACCGGACATTCGCCGGACACACCGCCCGGTCATCCTGACCGCATCGAAATCCGGGAGACCTCACCAGATGAAAAAGATCCTTCGCCACGCGGGCCTGCTGGCCAGCGCAGCCTTCGTCCTGACCACCGGAAGCTCGGCCCTTGCCGGCGAGCCCGCCGGGAAGGGCGGAGACCTCAAGGCCGAGCGCAAGGTCGTCGTCATGCGCGGCGGCCCGGGCGGAGGCCACGGTGGTCCGATGGGCATGCGCCACGACCCCGAGGCCCGCGCCCAGCACCTGCGCACCCTCCTGCAGTTGCGTCCCGAGCAGGAGCCGGCCCTCAAGACCTTCCTCGAGGCGACCAGGCCGCCGGTCCACAAAGGCGAGATGAAGCACGCGGATCACGGCAAGGCGCCGGAATCGCCTGCCGCGGCCCACAAGATGCTGACCACGCCCGAACGCCTTGATCAGCAGGCCAAAAGGATGGCCGACCGCCAGGCCGCCTTCAGCAAGCGCGCCGCCGCCACCCGCGCCTTCTACGGCCAGCTCAGCCCCAGCCAGCAGAAGGTGTTCGACACCCTGCACGCCGGCCATGGCGGGCGTCACATGAAGGTCATCCGTCGCGGTGGCCCGGGTGGACCCGGCGGTCATGGCGACCGCATGATGATGCGCCGTGGTGGTCCTGATGGCGGCCCGCCGATGCCCGGCGGCATGGCCTGGAACAGCGAGGACGGCGAGGACTTCGCGATGCTTGAGGGCGAGGACATGGGCGTCCATGTCTTCATCGAAGGCGATGAGGTCGAGAGCGGCGACGAAGACTAAGGGAAACCCGAACTTGC
This sequence comes from Caulobacter sp., assembly GCA_032122215.1. Classification (GTDB taxonomy): domain Bacteria; phylum Pseudomonadota; class Alphaproteobacteria; order Caulobacterales; family Caulobacteraceae; genus Caulobacter. The sequence continues at coordinate 12,235 of JAUMCZ010000054.1, read as the reverse complement.
CCGCCGTCCCGCACCCCTTTAGACGGCGGGTATGGTCTCTTTCCTGACCAATCCCAGGTCGTTCATGGCCTTCTCGCGGATCGCCGCGCCCGTGCTGGGCGTGGCGACCGCCTGCGCCTTTGCGCTCGGCCTCTACCGCACCTTCACCGTTCCCGAAGACGCCCTGCACGGCGACACCGTGCGGATGATGTTCATCCATGTTCCGGCGGCCTGGCTGGCCATGTTCGCCTATGCATGCCTGGGCGTCGCCAGCCTGCTGAACCTGGTGTTCCGCCAGGCCCTGGCGGATCTGGCGGCCCGCGCCTGCGCCCCGCTCGGCGCCGCCTTCACGGCCCTGGCCCTGATCACCGGCTCCCTCTGGGGCCGGCCGACCTGGGGCACCTACTGGGAGTGGGACGGGCGGATGACCTCGGTGCTGGTCCTGTTCCTGCTGTGGATGGCCTATATCGCCCTGCGCGCCGCCATCGATGATGAGGCCCGGGCGGCCCGGGCGGGCGCCATCCTGGCCCTGGTCGGCGTCGTCAACCTGCCGATCATCCATTACTCGGTCTATTGGTGGAACAGCCTGCACCAGGGCTCTTCCACCTTTGAGGCCGCCAAGGGCGACGCACTGCCGCCGGTCTATGGCGCGACCCTGGGGATCATGGGGCTGGCCTATCTCGGCCTGTTCGGCGCCCTGTGGCTGACCCGGATCCGCACCGAGGTCCGTCTGCGCCGGATACGCGCCGCCGCCCTGCGCGCGGCGGAGGACTGACGATGTTCGATTTCGACTACGGGTCCTACGCCCCCTACATCTGGAGCGCCTTCGGCATCACCGCCGCCGTGCTGGGCTGGATGGTGGCCGACAGCCTGCTGGCCGCCCGCCGCGCCGCTGCTCAAGCAAAGGCCAAGGGGCTGGAGGACGACTGGGCGTGAAGCGGCCCGGCCTCAAGCAGGTGGCGGCCTTTCTGCCGCTCATCGCCCTGGTCCTGCTGGCGGCCGTGTTCGCCGGCAAGAGCCTATGGCGGGACACCCAGGTTGAAACCCACGCCATGGTCGGCAAGCGCCTTCCGGCGGTGATGCTGGCCGGATTGAACGGCGAACCGGCCCAGGCGGTGAAGGTCGGCGACGGCCCCTACCTGATCAACTTCTTCGCCAGCTGGTGCCCGCCCTGTATCGTCGAGCATCCCCAGCTGATGGCGCTGCAGGCGCGCGGTGTTCCCATCGTCGGCGTCGCCTACAAGGACGAACCCGCCAAGTCGCAGGGCTTCCTGGAGCAGCGCGGCAATCCCTTTGCGGTGGTGCTGGTCGATCGCGACGGCCGGGCGGGGATGGAGTTCGGGGTGACCGGTCCGCCTGAGACCTACCTGATCTCTTCGGACGGGATCATCCTCGCCAAGCACATCGGCGAGCTGGACGAGAAGGCCGCGCGAATCCTGCTCAGCCAGGCGCGTTAAGCTTTCGCTAACCATAACCGCCGAAGCCTGTCTCCATGGCTGATATCCGCCCGACCAGTTGGCAGCCCGCCGCGCAAGTAAGCGGTGGGGCCACCGCGCCCGCCCGCACAGCGGCGCAGCGCGCCTTCTTCGACGCCGCCATGGGCCGCGCCGCCGCGCCCGCGGCGCCGGTCGCGGCGCCTGAGCCGGTGGCGGCGCCGATCCAGCGCCCGCTCCAGGCCACGGCCCTCACAGAAGAGCCGCCAAAGAAAATCCTGCGACCCGGCTCCCTGGTGGATATCCGGGTCTAGCCCCGGAGGGCTCAGCGGTCCTCGTCGAACCGGTTGGCCACAAGCGCGCAAAGGGCCTCCAGCGCGGCCTCCGCCTCGGGCCCGTCGGCGCTGATCTCGACACTGCTGCCGATGCCGGCGGCCAGCATCATCAGGCCCATGATCGAGCGGGCGTCGACGCTCTGGCCCTCGCGGGCGACCTGGATCTCGGCGTCGAAACTCCCGGCCAGCTTGACGAACTTGGCCGAGGCGCGGGCGTGCAGCCCCCGCTCATTGACGATGTCGACGATGCGCCGCCTGGTCACTTATCGGCCGCCAGCATGTAGGAAGCCACGGCGATGTACTTGCGGCCGGCGTCCTGGGCATGATGCACGCAGGCCTCCAGGCTCTCGCGAGTGCGCAGGCTGGCCAGCTTGATCAGCATCGGCAGGTTGAGGCCGGCGATGACCTCGGCGCGGGTCTGTTCCATGACGCTGATGGCCAGGTTCGAGGGCGTGCCGCCGAACATGTCGGTCAGCAGGATGACACCTTCGCCGGTATCCACGCGGCCGCAGGCCGCCAGGATATCCTTGCGGCGTTTTTCCATGTCGTCTTCGGGGCCGATGCAGATGGGCACGACCTGCTCCTGCGGGCCGACCACATGCTCCATGGCGAAGACAAACTCTTCGGCCAGCCGCCCGTGAGTGACGATCACCAGGCCGATCATACCTGCAGTCTCACCAATCCATCCCCATACCCGGGCCATCAGACCGCGCGGGACGCCTTGATACGCCGGTCCTCAGCGAAACCCAACCCGTTCGAGCGCGGCGATCAGTTTCAAGGGCGCGGCGGGTTCGAATGGCCACAGGCGACGCAGAGGAAGGGTGACGCCAAGCCGCACGGCCGTCTCCGGATCCGGCAGGCGCTCGACCGCTTCAGGGCTGTTTTCGCAGGCGATGATCAAGTCGATGGCCGAACTGGGCAGGGCCGTAACCCCGGCGATGCCGAGGCCACGGATTTCCAGAAGACCCGACAGGGCGTCCGGCGCCCGGCCGAACAGCCGGCCCTCGCTGGTCCAGGCCAGAACGCGGTCGTCGGCCACCAGGCGGCCGCCGAGGGCGAGGGTGCGCAGAGCCAGGTCGCTCTTGCCGACCCCCGACGGGCCCTCGATCAACACGCCCCGCCAACGCCCCGCGAGGCGCAAGGCCACCAGGCCAGCGTGCAGAATCACGCGCGTGCGCCTGACAGGCCGCCGAGGGGCAGGCTGACCTCGAACCGCGCGCCGACCACCTTGCCGGTCTCGTCGGTGCGGTTGTAGGCCCGCACCGTGCCGCCGTGGGCGATGGTGATCTGGCGGGCGATGGAGAGGCCCAGGCCCGAATTGCCGCCGAAGGCCGCGCCTTTGGGCCGGGCGGTGTAGAACCGCTCGAAGACAGTTTCGAGATTGTCCGGCGGGATGCCGGGACCATCATCCTCGACCTCGACCCGCACGCGTCCCTTCTCGGGAATGACGCTGACCCGCACCTCGCCGTCCTCCGGGCTGAAGGAGCGGGCATTGTCGATCAGGTTGCGGAATACCTGGCCAAGCGGCCCTTCCTGGCCCGGGATGACGGTCTCACCTTCTGGCGCGATCAGGCTGACGCGGGCCTCCCCGGGCTTCCGGGCCGCGTCATAGATGGACAGGATGTCGGTGAGCAGGCGGGTGATATCGAAGCGGCGGAAGGACTCACGGGACAACTCGGCGTCGAGCCGCGAGGCGTTGGAGATGTCACCGATCAGTCGATCGAGCCGGCCGACGTCCTGCATGAGGATGGCCAGCAGCTTCTTACGGCCCGGTCCTTCGGGCACGATTTCCAGAGTTTCGACCGCCGAGCGGATGCTGGTCAGCGGATTGCGGATCTCGTGGGCGACGTCCGCGGCGAAGCGTTCGATGGCGTCCATGCGGGTGGAGAGGGTGTCGGTCATCTCCTCCAGCGAGCGCGAGAGGTCGCCGATCTCGTCCTGCCGGCGGGCCAGGTCCGGCAGGCTGATGGCGCGGGCCCGGTTCAGCCGCACCCGGTCGGCGGCCTCGGCCAGACGGAGCATGGGGCGCGCCACCAGGGCATAGAGCAGAACCGAAGAGAGCAGGGTCACGCCGATGGCGATCAGGGCGAAGGGGATCAGGGCCCGCCGTTCGGCGGCGATGATCTCGTCGACGTCCCCGGCCTCGAGGGTCAGCACGCCGAGCACCGCCTTCACCCGCTGCACGGGGATGGAGACGCTGACCACGGTGTCGCCGTTCTCCGCCACCCGGGTGTTGCGCACCGCCTCGCCCAGCATGGCCTCGCGCCATTCATCGGCCAGGGCGCGGCGGGCCTTTTCGATGACGGCCGGATCCGCGTCGGCGTCCTGCAACCGGAAGCTGGGGCCGCTCTCCCCCCGCTTGCGGGCCGGGGGCAGCACCTGCCACTCGACACGGTCGTCGACGACATAGCTGTCGGCCAGCAATCGGCCCTGGATGTCGTACAGCCGCACCCTCTGGGAGCGCGGCACATGCAGCAGTTGCAGAATCCGCGCCGCCCGGTCGGCCTGCAGATAGGGCAGGGGTTCGCCTTGGGTGGCGGCCTCGGCCATGATCTGGCCGATCAGTTCGCCCTGCAGGCTGAGGCTGTCGAGACGCGCCTCGACCAGGCCGCGGCGGATCTCGTTGAGCACCAGGGCCCCGGAGATCAAAACCGCCAGCCCGATCAGATTCAGGCCGACGATGAGCCGGCCAAGCTTCGACCCACGCGACCAGAAGCGCCAGCGCGAGACACGCCTCACCGTTTCGGGACGAGGCTCGTCTGCTCTGGTGGCCGACGGATCCTGGGGCTCAGGACTCGCGATATCGGTAGCCGACGCCATACAGGGTCTCGATCGCGTCGAACTCGTTGTCCACCTGGCGGAACTTCTTGCGCATCCGCTTGATGTGGCTGTCGATGGTGCGGTCATCGACATAGACCTGATCGTCGTAGGCGGCGTCCATCAGGTTGTCGCGGCTCTTCACGAAGCCGGGCCGCTGGGCCAGGGACTGGAGCAGCAGGAACTCGGTGACGGTCAGCCGTACCTGCTTGCCTTCCCACAGGCTCTCGTGGCGTTCGGGGTCGAGGGTCAGTTTTCCCCGGCGCATCATCTTGGCGCTGGCCGCTTCCTTGGCCTCGGCCGAGGCGCCGCTGTCTTCCGGCGCGGCGCGGCGCAGCACGGCCTTGACCCGCTCCAGCAGCAGCCGCTGGCTGAACGGCTTGTGCATGTAGTCGTCGGCGCCGAGGTTGAAGCCGAGGATCTCGTCGATCTCGTCGTCCTTGCTGGTCAGCATGATGACCGGCACCTCGCTGGTCTGGCGCAGGCGCCGCAGCAGCTCCATGCCGTCCATACGAGGCATCTTCACATCGAGGATGGCCAGGTCCGGCGGGTCGTTCTGCAGGGCTTCGAGGCCCGTGGCGCCGTCATAGTAGGCCTTGACGCTGTGGCCATGGCTTTCCAGCGCCAGGGAGACGGAAGCGACGATGTTCTCGTCGTCGTCCACGAGGGTGATGTTCGCCATGGTGTCCTTTTCGCCTTTGCAGGGCGCGGTGAATATCTGAGAAATCTAACGCCCGTCACGCCCAATACAACGCATGGCGTGCGTTCATGGCGCCAATGGGCGCCACAATACGGCGGGCCCGCGGCAGAGGATGTCGACCAGGATACGCTAAACGCCCCTTTAAGGCGTCGGCTTTAGGATGAATCCGGGAAATTGGGGACCCGGATGGACCGCGGCCAAATCCACTACGAACTCTTCGTGCGCCGCAACCCGGCGTCCGGCTGGGTCCTGGACCTTGCCACAGAGGATCGCTCGCGGGCCGTCGAGACCGCCGAGGCCTTGCTGGAAGCAGGCCACGTCGCGGCCGTGCGGGTCACCAAGGAGGTGCTGGATCCGGAGACCCGCGAGTTTCGGTCGGTCACCATCCTAAACAAGGGCGCACCGGAGCGCGGCAAGCAGAAGACGGTGGTCGAGAACCGCGAGCCGCTCTGTGTCAGCCCGCAGGACCTCTACACCCTGCATGCCCGCGAGCGGATCGGCCGGCTGCTCGACAACTGGCTGCTGCGCCAGCGGGCGACGGCGTTCGAGCTGCTACACCGGGCGGACCTCGTCGAGAAGCTGGACGCCTCGGGGGTCGAGCTTCAGCACGCGGTGCAGAAGGTGGCCGTGCCCGAGGCCCAGGCGCGCGGACTGGGGGTGCATGAGATCATCCGCACCTTCCAGACCCTGATCGAGCGGGCCATCGCGCGGCTGATCAAGGACCAGCGGCGCGGCGTCTTCCCGGACTTCACCAAGGAGCCTTTCGCCGGCGCCATGGAGCGGCTGTGGAATGAGCCGGAGCGTAGCTACCTGCTGGGAGCCGGCGTCGCCGCCTACCTCAGCGGTTCGTCCAGCTGGAACGAGAAGATCAGCCGGCTTCTGGACCTGGCCGACAAGGCTCCCCTGGAAAACGGCGGCCGCGTCGCCGCCCTCGCGGCCATTGAGCAGCCGCTCGCCGAGATCGTCGGTGGCAAGGCGGGGCTGGGCGAGCTCCTCGGCGCGGATCTTGATCTGGGCGACACCCTGGCCGCCATCACCCGCCTGGCGGGGGCTCGCGCCGTCGAGGCCGTGATCCAGATGGAGCCGTCGGTCGCCAAGGTCATGCCGCAACTGCCGCCGGCCGCGGCCCGGCTGGCCACCTGGCTCGACAGCGGGCAGTTCGACAGCGTCCGCGCCGCCCTGGCCTTAAGGGTGCTCCGCGAGCTTGTCGGCCCGCGCCGGCTCAAGCCCGGCAACCCGGAGGCCGAAATCGCCTGTCTTCGCGCCCTGGCGATGGCGCTGACCGCCGCCGATGGCCGGATACTCCAGCTTGAGGACGTCCACACCGCCTTCTCCACCCGCTCGGCGACCCTGGTGGCCAGCGACTTCGTCGAGAGCCTGCTCGGCAAGGACCGCAGCGCCCGCGAAGAGGTCGAGACCCTGTCCCACCTCGCCGAGAACGTCACCGGCGCCGCCAACAAGCGGCAGGCGGCGCGCTGGCTGGGGGCCAATATCTCGGCCCTGAAGTTCGAGAAGGAAATGCGCTACGGCCCCGATACGCCGCCAGCCAAGCTGGCGGCCCTGGCCGCCCTGCAACGCGGACTCGACCGCCTTGGCCTGCCGGACGAGGACCGGGATCTGCTCAAGGCCCGGCTGGGCGAGATCGGCGGGCATGTCGAGGCCGATTCGAAGCTGCTTGCCCTGCTGATCCGGGCGGAGGCGCCGGTGGTCCACAAGCTGAGCCTGCTGCTGCGCCTCGCCATTGGCGAAACCGCGCCGCTCGGGCCGGCGGCTGACAGGGCGCGGCTCGAGGCGCTGAAACTGACCCGGGCCCCGGAGTTGCGCCAGGAAATCGCCCGCAGCCCACAGGCCGCCGGAAAGGTGCGCGATCTGCTGCGTACGGCGGGGTTGGCGGCTTAGGCCTCGGCGGAGACGTGCCGTCCCGACAGGTGTCGGGTGGAGAGCCCGTCGCCGACCTTCGAGCCCCTTCACGGCGAGGACATACCGGCCGGTCGGAGGGACCCGGGCGCCCACCAGGGCGATCCCGACCTCAGCTCAATAGCAAAAGGGCCCGGAGTTTCCTCCGGGCCCTTCGCTTAAGCGTTACCGCTCAGATCAGAAGTTGATCTGGATCGTCGAGCGGCGGTTCAGGGGTTCCTTCACCCCGTCGCCGGTGGCGACGGCCGGTTGGGATTCACCCTTCCAGTCAACCGCCAGCTTGCCGGTGTCGACGCCGAGACCGACGAGGGCGTCAGCGACGGCCTTCGAACGGCGCTGCGACAGGCCGACGTTGTAGGTCGCCGAACCGGACGTGTCGGCGTGACCGACGACGATGATCTGGGTGGCGTTGCCCGACTGGGCGTACTGGGCGGCTTCCGAAACCACGGTCTGGGCTTCCGGCGTCAGGATCGATTGATCGAACGGGAAGTAGACGATGAATTCACGAGCGGCCGGGACTTCCGCGACCGGAGGCGGCGGCGGGGGCGGCGGCTCGGGCGGGGGCGGCGGCGGAGCCGGCGGTTCCGGCGGCGGGGGCGGCGGAGCCGAGGCAGCGGCGAAGCTGTAGCGCAGACCGAAGGTCAGCGACTGGTCTTCGTACTGGCCCTCGATGTCGCCCACGGTCGGGATGATCAGCGGGTTGAGCACCGACTGCTTCGTGGAGAAGCGCATGTCGTTGCCGTCGAGGTAGCGGTAGGTCAGGTCACCGGTCAGGCGATCGGTGATATCGAAAGCGATACCGCCGAGGAACTGCCAGGCGAAGGCGGTGTCGTTGTCGTCAACCGCCAGCGAACCGTAGAGGGGGTTGTCGTTGAAGCGACCGGCCCAGTCCATGTCGACGTAGTTGACGCCGATGCCCGCGCCGACGAACGGGCGGAACTTGGAGTTGGGGAAGAAGTCATAGATGACGTTCGCCATCAGGGTGTAGGCCTCGACCGAACCTTCCGGCGTGTCGCAAGGCACGAGCGGCAGGGTCACCGAGCAGATCTGGTCGGGGACCAGGGCGCGGGTGGGGTCCTGACGGATGGAGTCGATGTCACCGGTGCGGACGCCGCCTTCCAGTTCAACGCGCCAGTTGGGCGAGATCTGGTAGCCGATCCGGGCGAAGCCGGCGATGTCGTCATCCTGCTGGATTTCGTACTGGTAACGCGCGCCGTCGGCGGCAACGCCTTCCGAGGACGTGTCGATGGATTCCGGCGAGTGGTAGCCGAGGTCGAACGCCCCGTACCAACCGCTTTCCTGAGCCATGGCCTGCGGAGCCAGCGCCAAGGCGGCGATCGCACCCACACCGCTCAGCAACAGTGCTTTCTTCTTCAAGGTGAGCCCCTCACTCTAGTCGTTTTGCCAACGCGCCATCGCTCGGCATGATCTGTACCGCACGGCTCGCCGGACCCCTGCCGTATCTCCGTCCCCTCAAGGATAGGACATACGAAAAGAACCCGTCCGGACCGCGGTCGATGGCTCAACACCCTCTGGACCGTTAGGTTCCCAGAAAAATGTCGGGTCGCCGACCTCTCTGCGCACACCATGCGCGATGGGCGCGACCTTACGCCACGGCTTTTGGAATTTCCAGCCTTCGTTGCAGTGCAACCTGCTCAGTCCGGTCAGGCCTCATTCGGGGTATTGGCGTCCAGTTCGGCGATCCAGGCGTCGACCCGGGCATCGGACGGCATCCGCCAGTCCCCCCGTGGCGACAGGGCGCCGCCGGAGGAAATCTTCGGGCCATTGGGGACGGCCGAACGCTTGAACTGATTGGCGAAAAACCGGGTCAGGAACAGGCGGAGCCAGGTCTTGATCACTGGAAGATCATGGGTTTTTCGATCCTTTGCCGGAATTTCGGCCGGCCAGGCGCGGGTGCTGTGGGGGCCCCAGGCCTCGAAGGACAGGTAGGCGATCCGCGAGGGCGGGAAGCCATAGCGGGCCAGGTAGTGAAGGTTGAAATCCTGCAGCGCATAGGGGCCGACAAAGGCCTCCGTGGACTGGGTTTCGCCGCTGTGGCTTGCCGGTATCAGTTCCGGAGAAATTTCCGAGGCGAGCACATCGCGCAGAACCTCGGCGGTGTTTTCATCGACTTCGCCCGAGCCCGCGACGAAGCGGATCAGGTGCTGGATGAGCGTCTTGGAGACCGAGCCATTGGGATTGTAGTGGCTCATGTGGTCGCCGACGCCATAGGTGCACCAGCCGAGCGCCAGTTCCGACAGGTCACCGGTGCCGACCACCAGCCCGCCATGCTGATTGGCCAGGCGGAACAGATAGTCGGTGCGCAGGCCGGCCTGGACGTTCTCGAAGGTGATGTCATGCACCGGCTCGCCGCTGGCGAAGGGGTGGCCCATGGCCTCCAGCATGGTCATGGCGGTCGGCCGGATATCGAGCTCGGCGGCGGTGACGCCCAGCGCCGTCATCAGCCGCCAGGCGTTGGCCCTGGTGCCCTCCGAGGTCGCGAACCCCGGCAGCGTCCAGGCCAGGACGTTGGCGCGCGGCAGGCCGAGGGAGTCCATCACCTTGGCGGCGACCAGCAGGGCCTGGGTGGAGTCGAGCCCCCCCGAGACCCCGATGACCAGCTTCTCCAGCCGGGTTGATTTCAGCCTCTGGGCCAGGCCCTGGACCTGGATGTTGTAGGCCTCGTGGCATTCCTCGGCCAGGCGAGCGCTGTCGCTGGGCACGAACGGAAAGCGTTCCAGCGGCCGCGCCAGATCGAGCACGCCTTCCGGCGGCGCGATCTCGACCGGGATCCGGCGGAAGGGCGTGCGTGGCCGGCTGACGGCGGCGTCGCCGAAGGTGACGGTCCGTCGGCGTTCCTGACGCAGGCGCAGGACATCGATATCGGCCACGGCGAGGGTCGAGGCCGTCGGGAAGCGCTGGCTCTCGACCAGCTGGGCGCCCAGTTCGAACACCGCCGCCTGGCCGTCCCAGGCGTTGTCGGTCGTCGATTCTCCGGGGCCTGCCGCCGAATAGACATAGGCCGCCTGGCAGCGCAGCGACTGGCTGGCGCAGAGCAGTTGCCGTTCCCGCGCCTTGCCGATGACGATGTTGCTGGCAGACAGGTTGAGCAGGATTTCCGCTCCGGCCATGGCGGCGGCGGTCGAGGGCGGCTCGGGCGTCCAGACGTCTTCACAGATCTCCACGGCGAACGTCGCCGCCGCCTTGCCGAGCATCTCGATGTCGAACAGCAGGTCCGTGCCGAACGGCGCCGTCTGACCAGCGAGCTTCAGGGTCCGCCCCGTGACGCCCAGGCCGGAGGCGAACCAGCGGCGCTCATAATACTCGCGGTAGTTGGGCAGGTAGGTCTTGGGCACGACGCCGAGGATCGTTCCGCCCTGGATAACCACGGCGCAGTTGTAGAGACGGCTTTCGCCGCGCAGCGGCGCGCCGACCACGAAGGCGGGACGCAGCTTGCGGCTGGCCTCGACCAGACTGGCCAGGCCCGTTTCGACGGCGTCGAGCAGAGCCTCCTGGTGGAACAGGTCGTCGATCGAATAGGCCGACAGTCCCAGTTCCGGGAAGGTCATCAGCGCCACGCCCTCGGCATGGCCGCGCTCGAGCAGGGCGATGGTCTCGGCGGCGTTGCGGCCCGGGTCGGCGACGGCGGTCATCGGCACGCAGCCGGCGACGCGGATGAAGCCGTGCCGGTAGGGCGAACGGAAGGGCAGGTCGGAGGGCGTGCGCTTGGCCATGGGGGCTATATAACGACGTTGAGGGCGTTGCGGGAGCGAATGCCGCCGTCCACGCCCTATCGAAACGACAAGTCATTATACCAGCGGCGCGAGACCTACAAAAAAGGCAGGTGCGGCGGCCAGACCGCCGGCGACGGCGTCAAAGCCCATGGGCTGTAGGCTTTGGCGTGGGCCGGGGTGAAGAAAACGTAGCCCGCGGCGTAGCCTCAGACGTAGGTCGAGGCGCTGCGTTTGTAGGTCGAAAACGCTCCGGTGCGACCTACACCGTGCGCAACGGGGGCGGCCTCCGGTCCATGAAGACCGGTTTGGTCGATGAATATGTCTAGACATATCCGTCGAGCCCTTGATTTCATGGTGTTTTCTGGCGGTATGAGCCGCGAAACCGGCCCGGTGCGACCTAGCCCATCTGATGGATCACAGCGCCGCGCTCTTCCGCCGCGCGGTCGCCCACCTCGTCCGGCGTTGCGCGGACAAGCTTCAGGGCGACCAGCAGATCCCGGAGTTCCTCACGGGCGGCGAGGCGGGGCGAGCTGACGCCGCCTGGCCGCACGCCGGGAACGAGGTCGGCGATGGTCAGGCCGAAGGGGAACATCTCGCGGTAGGTCACCCGCTCGCGCAGGGATGGGCCCATGCGGAAGCCGACCTCGTCGGCCAGGGTCTCGAGGCCCTGGGTCAGCCGCTCGCGGTTGCGGCCTTCCGTTGCGGCCATGCGGTTGCGCAGCACCACCCAGTCGAGGCGGCGATTGTGGTGTTCGCGGGTCTCGCGCGCTTCCAGCACCACCTGGGTGTAGAGGCTCGGCCGCAGAAGCTGGAGGGTCACGGGGTCGAGTTGGCCCAGGACGTCGAAGTCGACGAAGCTGTCGTTCATCGGGGTGACGACCAGGTCGGCCTGCAGGTGGGCGCAGCGGGAGACGGCGGTATCGGACCCGGGGGTGTCGATGACGACGAGGTCGGCATCGCCCATGGCCATGCCTACGGCGCTCTCGAAGCGGGAGACGGCCTCCGCCGGATCGCCGTGGGCCAGGGAGCCCGGATCGTCATGCAGCTTGTACTCCAGCGGCACCGGAGCCTCGACGCCGGCGGCCGGCAACCAGCTGCGGCGGTTGGCCAGGAAGCGGCTGAGGGTTTGCTGCCGCAGGTCGGCGTCGATCACCGCGACGCGCTTGCCGCGGTAGAGCATGGCGGTCGCGATCAGCGCCGCCAGGGTCGACTTGCCGGCCCCGCCCTTCTCGTTGCCGACAACGATGACGCGAGCGCCCGAAGGGCCGGGGTTGTTGTTGCGGCTGTTGCCCCGCCACCAGATCGGCTTGTCCATGCCCT
>JAUMCZ010000053.1:0-34457 GCA_032122215.1 Caulobacter sp. | reverse complement strand
CCGTCCGGAGGCGGCGTAAGCCATCATCACCCTCAGATAGCGCCCCCGCCAACTGTCGGTGAAGGCGGCGGGGTCGAGGTCGTGACGACCGATCCGCGTCAGGAAGGAGGCGGACTCAGCGATGATGCTGGACCGCCAGTCGACGACCGTGCCGAACACGTCGAACGCCAGCACTCCGGGCTTGCCTGCATCAGCCATGTTGGGCGAGCCGTACGGTTTCACTGTTGCGGCCGCGGGCGGTCGCCGCGCAGCAGGCCGCCCGGGGTCTGTCCGGTCCAGACGCCGTCTTCAAAGGTCGGGACGCCGGACTTCACCGTCCACAGGTAGCCGCGCGCGGGCTGCAGCAACCGGGTGCCGCCGGCGGGCAGATCCTGGACGATCTCGGGCGGCCCGAGGTTCAGCCGATCCGGATCGATGACGTTGAGGTCGGCGAGAAAGCCCGGCGCGATGACGCCGCGGTCGAGCCAGCCGACCTGCTGCGCGTTCCGTTGCGTGTAGCCGTGGACCAGGGTCTCGAGCGGGATGCTGCGGCCAGACTTGTTGCCCTTGGACCAGAGGGCGATGGTTGTGGTCGGGAAGCTGCCGTCGCAGATGGTGCCGCAATGGGCGCCGCCGTCCGACAGGCCGTAGAGGGTGTGGGCGCCGGTCATCATTCCGTGCACGGCGTCGAGGTTGCCGTGCGCGTAGTTGATCAGCGGCATGTAGAGCAGCCGCCGGCCGCCCTCCTCCATCATGACGTCGTAGGTGAAGCCCGCGACCTCGGCGCCGGCCCGCTCGGCCTGGGCTGCGATCGACTGGCTGGCGTCGGGCTCGTAGTCGACCGGGTCGTTCATCCGGAACATGCGCGTGAAGCCGCGCGTCAGAATGGCGATGAAGCCGTCTGCGTAGCGAACGCCCGCGTGTTCGCTGAGGATCGCCGCCCGCACCTCGGGGTCGGCCAGCCGCGCCAGCCGCACCTCGATCGTCGGCGACTCCGCCGCGATGCGTCGATAGGTCGGCGTGGCCAGGAACGGGTTGGTGGTCGAGGAGAAGGACAGGATCGCGCCGATCGCGCGCGGCGCCACCTGCGCCTTCACGTCCAGGCCGTCGGCGGTCATGGCGTCCAGCTCGGCGTAGATGTGCTTCCAACGGTCCGGCGAGTCGTCGGACTGCTGGACCGTGAACGACAGCCTGCGGCCGCTGGTCTGGGCCATGCGGCGGATCAGGCCAAGCTCCGCCCGGGCAAAGTCGTCATCGGCGGTCAGGTAGGCGTCCGAGATCAACTGGATCACCCCCTTGCCGGCCTTGCGCAGCGAGGCGGCGATGGCCAGCAGCTCCGGCTCGCCGGCCGTCAGAGTGCCGATGTTGGCGCCGTCGCGGCTGCGGTGGGCGTGGGTTCGCGAGGTCGAGAAGCCGAGCGCGCCGGCCTCGAGGGACTCGCCGGTGAGCCGGGCCATACGCTCGATCTCAGCGTCGGTCGGCCTTTCCAGGTGGTCGGCGCCGCGCTCGCCCATGACGTAGGTGCGTAGCGCCGCGTGCGGCATGTGGGCGCCGAGATCGATGGCGTACGACCGCCGGCCGATGGCGTCGAGGTAGTCAGGGAAGCTTTCCCAGTCCCAGGTCAGGCCTTCGGCCAGCGCCGTGCCGGGGATGTCCTCAACGCCTTCGAGCAGCTGGATCAGCCAGTCGTGCTTGTCGACATGAGCCGGCGCGAAGCCGACGCCGCAGTTCCCCATCGCGGCTGAGGTCACGCCATTGATCGACGAGGGCGCCAGAACCTGATCCCATGACACCTGGCCGTCATAGTGGGTGTGGATGTCGACGAAGCCCGGTGTCACCAGAGCGCCGCCGGCGTCGATGGTGCGGCTCGCTGCGCCGTCCACCTTGCCGACCGCGACGATCACGCCGGCGTCGATGGCCACGTCGCCGGCGAAGCTGGCCGCGCCCGTACCGTCGACGATAACGCCGTTGCGAATGATCAGGTCATGCATGGGAAACTCCGGGAATTTCGGCCGCCAGCGCGGCGACAGCTTTGAGGCGGTGGACGATGGCGGCCGGGTCGGGCCCGCCCTCGACCTCGAACATGGCGGCGGCGATGATGTGGTTCAGCGGGCCGTGGGTCTCGACCGGAACGGCGATGCCGATCACGCCGCGGTTGACGTGACCACGGTCGAGCCCGACTCCGGCCTCGCGCGCGGCCGCCACCTCGGCGAGCCAGTGGTCGTAGTCCGGCGGCCTCGCCCAGGGGACGCGCTCGAACCCTGCCCGCAGCGCCTGCGGCGTGAAGCTGCCGCGGGCGGCAACGAGACGGCCCATGGCGCCCAGGAACATCGGAAGGCGCCGGCCGACGGTGAAGGCGATGCGCATGGCGGCGTCGGACTCGGCGACCTGCTCCAGCTCCACCTCCTCGCCTGCGCGCCGCCACAGCGCGACGGTCACGCCCAGCTCGGCCGCCCCCGCCTCCAGCGCCCGGGTGAAACGGCGGCGCGGATCATCGCCCGTCAGCAGCGGCGCCGCGAGATCGGCGAGGCCCTGGGCGAGGCCGTAACGCCGGGCGCCACGGTCCAGCGTGACCAGACCCTCATGCTCAAGGGTGCGCAGGATGTTCAGCGCCGTCGACGGGTTGAGGCCCAGCTCCCGCACGACCTCGGACAGGCGCCTCGGTTCGGTGTGGCGGCCCAGGCAGCGCAGGATCTCGACCGCCGAGGTCACGGCGCCGACGGGCTTGGCCAGCGCCGGGCGGTCCTCCCTGGGCAGGGGCCGGACGGCGTTCATCGCGGAAGCTTGAGGATCTCGGCGGCCTGGGCCGAGGTCGCGATCGGACGTCCAGAGGCTTTTGCGATCTCGACCACCTCAGCCACCAGTGCGGCGTTCGACGGCTTGTCTTCGCCGCCGTAATCCTCAAGCCCGACACGAACGTGTCCGCCGCGCTCGATGGCCAGCCTGGCGAGACCGGTCTTCGAGACGCAGCCGCCGATCACAGAGGCGGCCCAGGGCAGGGCCGAGCCCTCCATCATCTCCAGATAGGCGTCGAGCGCCTTGCGCGTCGGCGGCAGGCCGAAGGTGAGGTCGCCCTTCTTGCCGTCGAGGAAATTGTACTCGCCGGCGAGGTAGAGCTTCACGAAGGCGCCGGCCGGCAGCCGCCCTGCCTTCTCATAGGCCAGGGTCGCGCGCAGCCAGCCCGGTTCGTAGATGGCGATGGCCGGGCCCAGCCTGGTCTCTGTCAGCATCTCGGCGAGTCCGGCGATGTCCTTGAACGAGGTCTGGTAGACGAACGACATCGCGGGCAGGCCATCAGGTCCCTGCGTCGCGAGATTGACGGAGCCGGGATCGAACGCCCCCATCCGCATCCCGGCGGCGGCCAGGGCGCGGTAGTGGCCGAAGCGGGTCTCGACGTCACGCCCTTCGGCGACGGTCCCGTAGAGGATGGTGTCCGGCCGGGCGGCCAGCACCGGGGCCCAACCGGCGATGTAGGCGTCTGACGCCTCGTCTCCGGTCTGCTTCAGTCCCTGGATGTGGGTGTGGATGACGGTGGCGCCGGCCTCCAGGCAAGCCAGGGCGTCGATGGCGATCTCGTCCGGCGTCCGCGGCGTGTTGGGATTGCGGGACTGGGGCGTGCCCCCGTTGAGGGCCGCCTCGATGATCAGCGGGTCCACGGCCGCCTACTCCGCCGCCAGCGCCTGGGGCGCGGCTTGCCGGCCACGGATCAGCTTGCCGGGCAGCGCGCCGGTAGGCTGGCCCTCGCGATAGATGATTTCGCCCGACTTGATGGTGGCGACATAGCCCACCGCGTCCTGCATCAGCCGGCGCGCGTTGGTGGGCAGGTCGTAGACCATGTAGGGCGCCTTGATGCGCAGGCGCTCGAAGTCGATGACATTGATGTCGGCCAGGTAGCCGGGGGCCAGCACGCCGCGATCGTTCAGGCCGACCGCTTCGGCGGTGTCCCTGGTCTGGCCGCGAATGGTCTCGGCGAGGCCAAAGCGCGGGCCGCGGGTGCGGTCACGGCACCAGTAGGTCAGCATGAAGGTCGGCAGGCTGACGTCGCAGATGGCGCCGACGTGGGCGCCGCCGTCCGACAGGCCCGAGAGGGTGTTGGGGTTGGCCAGCATGGCCCGGACGTTTTCGAGGCTGCCTTCGACGTAGTTGTGCATCGGGAAGAACAGGAAGGCGCGCCCCTCGTCGGCGATCAGCGCGTCATAGACCAGCTCGTCCGGATGGACGCCGAGGGCCTTGGCCTTGGCGCCCAGGCTGGTCGAGGGGTCGGGCTCGTAGTCCACGTGGTCGTTCTCGACCGCGTACATCTTGTGATAGGCGCCGGCGAGGGAGTTGATGAAGGGGTGCGCTTTGGAGGGCGCTTCGGCGATCAGCTGGCGGCGGAACTCCGGGTCGCGCATGATCGCGACCTTGTCGGCGAGCGGCTTGTCGAGCAGCGGCTCGAACGACGGCCGACTGATGAACGGATGGGCCGAGCCCTGCAGGCCGAGCATCAGCCCGACCGGGCGACCGGCTACCTGGGCCTTTATCGGCAGACCATCGTCAACGGCCTCGTTCAGCCGACGTGTGAGTTCGCGCCATTGGTCTGGAATGACGTCGGCCTGCACCATTGAGAAGCTGAGCGGCTGGCCGGCGATCTTCGTCAGGTCGCGGATCAGGGCGAATTCGCCCTCCATGTCCTGGAAGTCGCTGACCCATTGCAGGACGCCCGAGCCGGCATCGGCCAGCCCCTGGGCGATGGCTTCCATCTCGGCGCGCGCGGCGCCGACCGTGGGGGTCAGGTCGCCGTCGGCGGTGCGGTGGACCATGGTGCGGGTGGTGGAGAAGCCGAGCGCCCCGGCCTGGATGGCCTCGCGGGTCAGCTCGCGCATCCGGGCGTTCTCTTCGGCGGTCGCCGGCTCGCGGTTGGCGCCGCGCTCGCCCATCACATAGACGCGCAACGCCCCGTGCGGCAGCTGCACCGCCACGTCGATGTCGTGCGGCAGCTTCTCGACCGCGCCCATGTATTCGTCGAAACTCTCCCACTCCCAGGAGAGCCCCTCGTGCAGGGCCGCGCCGGGAATGTCCTCGACCCCCTCCATCAGCCGGATCAGGGTGTCCTCGTCGCCCTTGCGCACCGGCGCAAAGCCGACCCCGCAGTTGCCGGCGACAACCGTCGTCGCGCCCAGCGTCGACGACGGCGTCATGCGAGAGTCCCAGGTGATCTGGCCGTCGTAGTGGGTGTGAATGTCGACCCAGCCCGGGGTGACCATCAGGCCGGACGCATCGATCTCCTCGCGCCCCGCCGGCAGATCAGCGCCAACGGCGACGATCCGGCCGTCCAGGATCGCGACGTCGGCGACCCGCGCCGGAGCGCCGGTCCCGTCGAACACCATTCCCCCCCTGATCACGAGATCCGGACCGCTCATGACGACCTCCCTGGTCTTTGTTGTTGGAGGCAATCATGCACGCCATAGCGCTCGGGTCGGAGCAAAATTCGCGACTGAGAAGCAAATTCTCCATGGAGAATAAATCAGGACTTAAAATCGCGCCGACGGGATACGTGTGCGCGCCGGAGGGCCCCGCACCGCCGGCCGGCTCAGGGCCGACGATCAATCAGATAGGGCGTCGCGAGCGCCGAGGGACGTGTCCCGAAAGCCTCGCTGAAGGCGGCGAGGTTGTCGTGGCCGTCGAGTGTGACGGTCGGCCGAAACCGCAGATGCTCCCACTGACAGTAGAGGGCGATCTCGAACAGGCTCAGCTGCTCGGCCGGGCGGGCGGCCAGCAGCTGCGGCAAACGGGCGTTCAGCCAGGCCATCGTGCCATCCAGGCCGCGTTCGGCCTTGACGATATAGGGGTGGTCGACGGGCAGGCCGGTGATGGCGATGCCGAAGACCAGCTGCACCTGCGCCAGCATGGCGTGGGACAACAGTTCCCAGGCGTTCTGCAGGGCCGGGTCCATGGCCTCGGGCCAGAGGATGCGGACCTCGCCGGGCGCGGCCTCGACGATCCGGCGGCAAATGGTCAGGGCGCCGAAGGTGCGCTCCTCGCCGCGCACGAGGACGGGGAACTTCAGGCCCGGATGACCGCCATAGTCGGCGGGGTCGAGCCCCTGGATGTCGCCGATCACCTGGAAGTCGAGATCGACCCCGGCCTCGAAGGCCACCATGCGGACCAGGCGGGTGAAGTGCGAGCCGTTGCGGCCGAAGAGTTGCGGGCGGGTCATGGCGGGCCTCGACAAGGGATGGGGCGCCACAGAATCCGCCAAGGTCGCGTGGGGGGTGGAGTGGCGGATGAGACAGGTTTCAGGCGGGATTCGACAGGCGGGTCATGGCCTGCTCGGCGGCGACCTGGCCCAGCAGCCAGGTACGGAAATTCTGCAGGCGCGGATCGCGGGCGCCCCGGGGCGGATAGACCAGCCAGTAGCCGCCACGCTCGCTGACGGCCTGGGCCTCATCGAAGCGCCGCAGGCGGCCGGTCAGCACATCCCGCTCGGCGAAGCGGTCGCCGGCGAAGCAGAGGCCGGCGCCATCCAAGGCCGCTTTCAGCGCCAGCGAGACAGTCTCGACCAGCACGATCGGCGCCGTGGCAGCGACCGGCGGACGGGCCCCCGCACACCAGTCGCGCCACTCCTGCTGGCGCAGGCGGGAGACGAAGATGGGGGCGCCGTCCAGGGCCAGGCTGGGCGGGCCATAGACACCCATCCGCTCGTCGAACAGGTGGTCACAGGTGACGCCCGGCCAGACGCCCTTGCCGATACGCACGGCGGCGTCGAGGTTGTCGGTGTCGAAGGAGACGACCTGTTGCGATGCCTCGATCTCCAGCTCGAACCCGCGACGGGCCAGTGGATAGCTGCTGAGGCGGGGCAGCAGCCACCAATGGGCGAACAGCTCCAGGACGCTGATCCGAAGAGGGCCGTGGGCGCGGCGGCCGTGGTGATCGTCGAGGGCCGCCTCGATCAGCGCGAACCCCTGGACCAGCTTGGGCAGCAGGACGGCGCCATCGTCGGTGATCTTCACGCCCCGGCCGTCGCGGACGAACAGGGCGACGCCGAGCATGGCCTCCAGCTGGCGCACCTGGTGGCTGACGGCGGAAGCGCTGACGCCCAGTTCAAGCGCCGCCTGCTTGACGCTCTGGTGACGGGCGGCGGCCTCGAAAGCGCGCAGGGCGTTCAGGGGGATCGATGGACGCGCCATGAGCGGACAATAGCTGAGTTTTTCTCAGCCGCCACTGCGGGATATGCGTTCGACGCCAGCCCCCGCGCGCGCGACGGTCCCGCTCCGTATCGTTTCAAAGGCGTCGTACCCGCTGTGACCAACGTCGATGTCCTTGTCCTGGCCGGCGCCGCGCCGTCCAGCCTGTCCCTGACCCTGGACCTGCTGGAGACCGCCAACCGGCTGACGCAGCAGGATGGTGGGTCGGCGCCGTTCAGCATCGCGCTGAACGGATCGGGGGCCGGGGCGGCGCGGGAGTTTCTGGGGGTCGACTACCCGCGCAATCACGGCGCGGCGCCGGACCTGGTTATCATGCCCAGCCTGCGTGAGGCCGGCCGGGGCGTCAGCGCGGAACGATTCTTTGAGGACGACGCCCTGATCGCCCGGCAGCGGCTGATGCGGGCGGCGACGGCGGGCGCCCAGATCGCCACCTCCTGCAGCGGCGTCTTCCTGCTGGCCTCGACGGGCCTGCTGGACGGCCGCAAGGCGACGACCTCCTGGTGGTTATCGACGGTGTTTGCGCGCAGCTTCCCGGCGGTGCGCCTGCAGCAGAACGCCAGTGTCGTCATCGACGGCGCCATGGCTACGGCCGGCGCGCCGTTGGCACAGCTGGACCTGATGCTGTCGCTGATCTCGCGGTACGCCGGCGGGGCGCTGGCCGAGCGCTGCTCGCGGCATCTGTTGATGACCGAACACCCCTCCCCCGCCCGCCTGATGGCCTCCTCCTTCCTGGCGACGTCGGACGAGCGGGTGGCGGCGGCCGAGCGCTGGGCGATGGAGCGGCTGGCGGAGACCTTCGCGGTCGAGGATCTGGCCGGGGCCGCCGGCCTGACCTCCCGCACCTTCGCCCGTCGGCTGCACCGCGCCACCGGCCTGTCGCCGGTGCGTTTCCTGCAGCAACTGAGGGTGCGGCGGGCGCTGGACCTGCTGCGTACTACCCGCCTGCCGTTCGATGAGATCGCCCGGCGGGTCGGCTATGCCGAGCCCTCCACCCTGCGCCGCCTGTTCCGGCGCGAAGGGGCGGCGGGCGCGCGCGAGATTCGCGGCGCAGCCCTGCCCGCGCCGGGCTGATCAGCCCACCAGTCGCCGAGCGAAGAAGCCGAGGATTTCGTCGCGGGCTTCCAGGGTCGGCTGGCCGGCCTCGTCGATCAGGTGGACGGTGACGACGCTGTGCGGGGTGGCGACGAACTTCTCGAAGAAGGGGGGCTTGGGTCCCGTATTGGCGGCGGCGTCGGGCAGCACCCGGCCGACGAAGCGATCACCTAGGGCGGCGGAGTAGGCAGCGAAGCGCTCGGCCCGGCAGTAGGAGTCGCCGGCGAAGCGATAGGCCATGACCGTCAGGTCCTCGGCCTCGAGCCGCCTGGAAATGGTCGCCAGATCGTCGGCCGAAATCTCCAGGCCGCCCGGATCATCCAGCGGCAGGGAGGGTTGCGACACCACCGGGGCCAGGACCGACGGCTCCAGCATCATGGTCAGGGCGAAGTTGCCGGTGAAGCACATGCCGATGGCGCCGACGCCGGGACCGCCGCACTCTTCGTGCGCCAGCCGGGCCAGGGCCCGCAGCCAAACGGTCACCGGGCTGGAGGCGCCGGCCCCGAAGGCGCGGAACTCGGCGCTGACGCAGGCATGGCGGAAGACGCCGGCCGCCTCATCCTCGCTGGGGACGGCGCCGTCCTTGCCGAACAGCGAGGGCATGTAGACGGTGAAGCCGGCGTCCCGGACCCAGCGGGCGAAGCGGGCCACATGCGGGCTGATGCCCGGCATCTCGGTCATGACGATCACCGCAGGCCCCTTGCCGGCCGTGTGAACGACCTTGGTGGCGTCCTCCAGGGTGATCTGGCGAGGGTCGAAGTCGGTCAGCAGATCGGGTTCGAGAAGGATGTCGGTCATGTCGGAGCTCCGGATTGTCACCCGGACCCTGCCGCCCCACGGGCGCGCCGGCCAAGCGCGGGACCGGACATTGATCGGGGCGTTCAGGCCAATCAGGCCGCCTGTCCGGACCGGCGCGAAGCTTGTCGAGATCGCCTCTTCCGCCCGGGCGGCCGTCGGCGATGCTGGCGATCCCCTCATCGCAAGGACCCGACATGCGCCAGTGGTTCATCGACGCCTTCGCCTCCGGACCCTTCCGGGGCAATCCGGCGGCCGTGCTCGAGCCCCTCGCCGCCTGGCCGACGGACGGCTGGATGCAGAGCCTGGCGGCCGAGAACAACATAGGCGCCACCGCCTTCCTGTTGCGCACGCCGGACCCGGCCCGCTTCGGTCTGCGCTGGTTCACCCCGGCCACCGAGGTTCCCCTGTGCGGACACGCCACCCTGGCGGCGGCCCATATGCTGTTCGACGAGTTAGGCCATGAGGCCGCGCGCCTGCGGTTCGAGACACAGACGGGAGAGCTGAAAGTTCGACAGGAGGCTGGCGGTTACGAGATGACGCTGCCCGCCCTGACTCCACGGCGGATCGAGACGCCGCCTGGCCTGGCGCAGGCCCTGGGGGCGGAGCCGCTGGCAGTGTGGATCGGCAACTATCTGGTCGCCCTGCTGGAATCCGCCGGAACGGTCCGCCGCCTGACGCCCGATATCGCGCGCCTGGAGGCGATCTCGCGCGGGCTTGGCGGGCTGGGCAATGTCGGGGTCGCGGCCCTGGCGCGGGGCGAGGGCGGGGCCGAGGTGATCGACCGCTTCTTCGCCCCGGGGTTCGGCATTCCCGAGGATCCGGCGACCGGCTCGCTGCACTGCCTGCTGATGCCGATCCTGGCCGAGCGGCTGGGGGTCCAGAGCCTGACCTTTCACCAGGCCTTCCCCGGGCGCGGCGCCGATCTGACCGCCCGAATGAGCGGGGCCAGCGTGCTGATTACCGGCCAGGCGGTGACCATGGCCGAGGCCGTGCTGCGGCACGGCGGCCCGCCGCCCGGTGTCCGCATCGTCCCGCCCTCAAGCCTGCTGAACTGGTAGCCAAGCCATGCTGTCCCTGCTTCTGAAAGACCCCGTTCCCGAGCTGAAGGCCTGGGGAACCCCCGAGAACCTGAGGGGCGAGACCCTGGAGGGCGACGTGCGCATCTTCGGCCTGCCGATCATGGGCGACGGCCGCTCGGTCCTTTCGGCCGGCTGGTTCGCCGCCACCCGGGGCCGCTACCGGCTGGTCTATCCGTTCCACGAGCACGCCACCCTGGTCGAGGGCGAGCTGGCCCTGACCAGCGAGACCACCGGCCAGACCGTGCTGTACTCGGCCGGCGACAGCTGGGTGATCGCCAAGGGCGAACCGGTCATCTGGGACGTCCGCAGCCCGCGCGCAGTCAAGCACTACATGGTCTCGTTCCACGACCTGGACTAGCTGACCCGGCCGATCAACATGCCCCTATCCTCGCGATTGGATGCTAGACTTGGGGCCAGATTGGAAGGGGTGTGGAACGGGATGGAGGGATCGGCGCGCAAGCGGGTTCGACGCAGTGTCGAGGCGTCCCGGCAGACCATCCTGGAAGCCGCCGAGCGGGCCCTGATCGCAGAGGGCCCCCACGGGGTGAAGGTCCAGACGATCGCCCGCGAGCTGGGCCTCACCGACGCGGCCATCCACTATCATTTCGGCAACCGGGAGGGCCTCCTGGAGGCCCTGCTGCGTTTTTCCGGCCGCAGGTTCGTTGACGACCTGACCGCCGCCATGGAGGCGATGGACCCGGCGGCCTTCGACCCCGCAACAGTGGCCCGCATGTTGTCTGATCTCTATGACCGCCGGGGGACCGCCAAGCTGGTCATGTGGCTGAGCCTTTCAGGGTGGTCACCGAGCGGGGCCGGGATGCTCGAGCCGCTGGCGCATGGCGTTCACGAATGGCGATCGGGCCAGGCCCGCCAGAGGGACCTGCCCGCCCCGGACATGGACGACAGCCGCCGGCTGATCGCCCTGTTGAGCGCCCTGACCTTCACCCAGGCCCTGACCGGGAAGGCCCTGCTGAGCAGCGTCGGCCTGACGGGCCCGTCTTCCGACGACCTCCTGTCCTGGGCGGCATCACGTCTGGCCTGAAGCGTCAGACTTCGCCCTCCGCCAGATAGCGGGGGTCGAGCCCCTGGCCCCAGTCCGCCATCCAGCGCTCGAAGCTGGCCGCGCATTGGGGGTCGTAGATGTCGAGGATCCTCTCGATCCGGTCACCGCGATAGGTGGCGATCTCCCAGAGCGTCGCCGTCGTCGCGGGCGCGCCTTCCCGTTCGAAGCACATGCCACTGTGGACCAGGACATTGGCGCCTTCCTGCCGGATCATCGAATCGATCCCCACGGTCCGGATGCAGAGCTTGTCGAACCTCTCGACCGAGTACCGCAGCGCCGCGAGGGTTCGATTCCGGCCCTGAATCACGCAATGGAAGGGCATGTTCATCACCTCATAGGTGATGTCCTCGTGGAAGTAGTCTCCGAGCGGCGCCCAGTCGCCGCTGTCGTAGGCGGCCTCGAACACCGCGCGCTGCTCGGCATATCTCTGAATGAGGTTCATTCGCTGTCCCTCCTCGTCTGCGTGAAAATCTTGTTGGTCGGGCGCCCGGCCAGGACGTCGTGCAGCGCCAGGGCCAGGGCGGCCGGCTGGTCTTCCTGAACGTTGTGGCCGGCGCCGGGGATGACGATCCATCGTCCTGCCGGAAAGCCGGCGGCGAAGGCTTCCAGCCCGGCCTGGGTCAGCACGCGGCTGCGCCCGCCCTTCACGACGAGGACGGGGCAATCGACCAGCGGGGCGAGATCGGAGAGCTGGGCGAGGCGCGCCAGAATGTGGGGAAAATCGACGGGTGAGCGGCGGTCCGCCTTCCAGCCAAAGCCCTCGGCGCCAGGCTTCAGCAGCGACTGATAGCGGTAGAGCATCAGGTCGGGATCGGTCGCCGGGCTGACCGCCAGCGCCTGACTCACCAGGTCTTCCACCCGCGCCACCGGCCTGGCCGCCTCGATGAAGGCGCGCATGCGGGCGCTGGCTTCGAAGTTCACCGCGCTCGCGACATCGATGAAGCTCAGGCTTGCCAGCCGCGACCCGAGGGCGACGGCGGCATGGCCTGCAACACAGCCGCCCAGTGACATGCCCGCCAGATGGACCACAGTCAGCTCCAGATGGTCGAACAACTGCAGGACATCGGCCGCCGATCGCTCCACCGAATAGTCGTCCGCCCATCCGCTCTCGCCATGACCGCGAAGGTCGAGGGCCACGCAGCGGACCGCTTCCCCAAGAGCAAGGGCGAGAAGGTCGAAGGTATGGGCCGACAGGGCGCCGCCGTGCAGCAGCACCAGCGTGTCGGGGCCGCCTGACCAATCCAGGTAGTGCAGCCGAACGCCATCCGAAGCACGCAGCCAGCCGGACCGTGACAAGCGGTCGGACCGGAACGGAATTGCGCGGGCCAGGGCCAGCTTTTCCAGCAGCGCGACAGAGGGAACAGCCACGGCCTCACATCTCCAGGAGTGATCCGTACTTAGATTACTCAAGGTAAATGCGCAAGGCCATCCGGCGTCGGTACGAGGCGCGCCAGAGCCCGCCGGTCCGCTGGCGAAAACGCCGCGAAACATTTCGCATCCGACCCTGTTCGCCGGGAGGAGTTTGCCTAGTGTTCCGGTCCCGCCGCGATCACGGAAGGGGCGACGTGCCCGACATCTTCATCCACGTACCGGCCGGCGTTTTCGACGTCGAAGCGCGGGGGAGAATGGCCCGGGCAGTGTGCGCTGCGACGGACCTCATCGACAGGCCTGCAGACGGCCGCCAGGGAGCGGCCTGGGTCGTCGTGGAGGAGATTGATGGTGAACACTGTCCGGGTTTTGGCCTGGATCCGACCGGTGAGACGATCGCGGTCGCCGTCCATGCCTTTCACCTGTTCGGGCCGGCGGACGAGATGGCGCGCGCTGACCTGGCAGAGCTTTTCCACGACCTCTGCACCGAGGCCCGGCCCGCCGGGGAGTCCCGCCCCATCGCCATCTCCATCGCGGTGACGGATGTGAGCGAAGGCTGGTGGGGTCAGGGCGATCGACCCCGGCGGCCGGCCATCGAAGGCGCCAGCATCACCCCCCGACTGATATCCTCACCCAGCGCCCTGTCCACGCCTTGAGACGGAATACCCCATGACCTTCGTGTTGATCGTCCATCAGGTCGACGACTACCCGGCCTGGAAGACCGTCTTCGACAACGCCGCCGGCATCCGCAAGGCGGCCGGGGAAATCAGCTTCCAGGTGCTGTCTGCCGACACCGACGCCAACCGGGTCGTGCACTTTTCCCGCTGGACCAGCCTGGACGCCGCGCGGGGCTTCTTCGAGTCCGACTTACTGGTCGAGATCCGCCGTCAGGCCGGCGTTCACGCACCGGACTTCACCTATCTGGAGGAACGCGACCATGGCGTCCTCTAGCCGCCGGCAGCCCGCCATCGCGCCCCCCGCCGGAGCCGTCGCTTGTCCGTCCTGTCGATAGAGAGCGCCGGCCTGCTGCTGGCGGCCGGGCTGCTGGCCGGCGCCATGAACGCGGTGGCGGGCGGCGGCACTTTTGTCGCCCTGCCCGCGCTGTCCCTCATGGGCCTGCCCCCGACCCTGGCCAATGCCTCCAGCTCGGTCGCCCTGTTCCCGGGCATTCTCACCAGCGTCTGGAGCTACCGTAGGGACATTCACCCCTTCGGTCCGGTCTCGACCAGCAGCCTGCTGTGGTGCAGCCTGCTGGGTGGGCTGGCGGGCGCCGTCCTGCTGCTGCTGACGCCGGAGAGGGCCTTCAGCGCCGTCATTCCCTGGCTGTTGCTGCTGGCCACGATCACGCTGGCGGCGGGTCCGCGGCTGTCCGGCGCCATCCGGAAGTTGGGAATTCATGCCGGCCCGCGCTTCCTGTTGATCGCTCAGGTCATTCTGGGGGTCTACGGCGGCTATTTCGGCGGCGCGGTCGGCCTGATGATGCTGGCGGCCTGGAGCCTGACCTCAACCGCCGATCTGCGGACCCTGAACCCGATCCGGACCCTGATGTTGGCGGCCGCCAACGGCATGGCCGTGGTCTGTTTTGTCCTGACTGGAAACGTCCGCTGGCCCGAGACCCTGCTGGTCATGGCCGGCGCCGTGGCCGGCGGCTATCTGGGCGCCCAGCTGGGCCGACGGCTGCCGTTGGTGCTGCTGCGCGGCATCATCCTGACCATCGCGGTGGTCACCACGGCGCTCTACTTCGCCCAGGCCTATTTCAGATAGAGGCGGCGCCCAGGTCACCCGGATCGGCGCCTCGCATCGCCGCCGCCAACTGCCGCTCGCCCATCCCTGAGGCGGCGGTAAGGCCCGCGATGACGCCCTCGCGGTTGGCCTCGGATTCGTTCTGCGAAAACTTCCGGCGGCAGGCAATGTGTTCGACCCTGATCTCGACGCCCACGATCCGGCGGAGCAGCTTCTGCGTGAAGTCGGCGGGCGCGTCCTCGACCCGCCAGGGTTCGGCCCTTGGATCCTCGTGGCGGTTCGTCAGGTCTTCGAGATTCCGCAGCAGCCACTGCGGATCGTCTATCCAGCGAACGGATCCGTGGACGTGAAGGAACTGGTAGTTCCAGGTCGGCGCCACGCGACCGTCGACCGCCTTGGAGGGGTAGTAGCCTGGCGAGACATAGGCTTGCGGCCCGCCGAACAGCACGAGGGCGTTCCGCGCCGCCGACTGGCTGTGAGGATTTCGAAGCGAGACATGGCCCTTCAGCAGGCGCGCTGCCGGATCGAAGACGAACGGGATATGGGTAACGGTCAGGCTCTCCGGTCCGCCGCTAATCAGGGTTCCCAGCCCCGCTGCCGACAGCAGACGGTCCAGCTCGTCCGGGTCATCGATATCGAAGATCGGGTAGTAGAACGGATCGGCCATCTAGAGGGCTTCCGGCCGCGCCAGGATGAGCTTGGTCGGGGGCCGTGCCAGCCGGTCGATCGCCTCGCTCCACGGCGCGACCGTATGGATCGGGTCGAGCATACCGGGCGCGGCCGCCAGCAGGTCAAGACACCTGGCCATGTGAGCCTGGGGGTTGTTCCAGCCGATGGTGAACCGGACACCCCGGTCGTACATGGCGCCTAGCGGCAGGGGGGCGTCACCCAGGTAGACGCCGCAGCTGGCGCATCGACCATAGGGCGCGGTCGAGCGGAGCGCCGCGCCGAGCCAGGCCCCGGAGGGATCGCCGCTGGCGTCGACCGTGACCGGGTAACAGCCCATTCGCCTTGGTGCGGCGGCGCTTTCGATCGGCCGGGCGCCCAGGGCCTCGGCGATGGCCAGGCGGGACGGATCGCTGTCCAGATAATCGACCTGTTCCGACCCCAGGGCCACGGCCATGGCGGCGGCGTAGAGGGCGACCGATGGCGTCCCGCCGCCGCCGGCGACGATCAGCACGGGCGCGCCGGGCTGCTCGTCCAGCCCCTCGGCCACACAGCGAAAGCCGTCGGACAGGTTGTCGCCGACGCTGGCCGCCGCCGCCGGCGACACATTGGCCGGCAAGGGGGCCATCATTGTGCTGGCGAAAGGCACACGGATCAGATCGCAGAGTGCGCCGCCCCAGTCGCCATAGATGCCAAAGCCGAAAGCGGCCTTGGCATTGACGGTCGTGCAGGCGCTCGGCAGGCCTCGCCGGCAGGCGGCGCAGGTTCCGCAGGCGATCAGGAAGGCGACCACCACCCGGTCACCGACGCCAAAGCCGGTGACCTCTTCCCCCAGGCTGACGATCTCCGCCACGAACTCGTGCCCGAAGCAGAAGGGATCACGGGCCGGCAGCCGGCCGCGCATGTAGAGGACGTCGGCGTCGCATATCGACACCGCCAGCGGGCGCACGATGGCGTCGGTGGCGGACAGCAGGCGTGGCTCCGCGGCCTCGCGCCAGTCGAACGCGGTCGGCCCGAGGGCCATAAGCTGTTGCATGGGATCACGCCTCCTTTGGGCGGCTCAGAAGGCCCGCAGCCCGGCAATGTCGTGCAGCAGGTCCTCGGCGGGACGTTTGCAGACGGCCAGCGGGACAAGCAGCTGATTGCCGTTGGTCAGGGTCAGGACCAAGTAGGGCAGCTTGCCAAAGCCCCGTCGCCGGGCCTCGACCGTGGTCTCGGCGATGTCGGCGATGTGCGTCCGCGAGAACAGGGGGCTGAGATAGACAAGATCATCGCCGTCCAGCCACAGCACGCCCCTGTCATGAAAAAGGGCCAGGAACAGGAAACCCTGTTCGACGAGGCCGCGCACCGTGAACGCGGCCGCCGCGAGCAGCAGGAGCATCCAGAGCTCCGCCCCCCGGCCCTGCGCCACATCGAGGAGCGCGGTTCCGGCCATGGCCAGCAGGATGGCCACATACAGCAGGGACATCGCCAGGATGGGCCAGGTCCGCGCCGGCGAAATCTCAGCGATCGTCTTCATGTCGTCGTCCGTCGGCGCCGTGCGGGATTCCGAGGCTGCAGGTCGGACGAGAGTCTCCGCCCGCGCCGGCCTGCGCGAGGGGCGTGTTGGTCAATGATCAGACCGAATACGCCAAAGACGGCGACGCCCGGGCGGCGTCCGGTTTGGCCCCCTCAACTGTCCGGTTCGACCCTTGCGGGCCAGGGGCGCGGGCGGCTGCAATGGCGGGCCAGCCAACCCTGTCCGGACACCATCCATGCCCCTCGCCGCCGTCATCAATGTCTCCGCCCTCAACGGAGCCGATGGCTTCCAGATCAGCGGCGCGGCCGTGGACGACTTCACCGGCAAGATGGTGGCGGCCATCGGCGACATGAACGGCGACGGGATCGTCGATTTCATGCTCAGCGCCGCAGGCCTGGACGGCAATGTGGCCAACTCGGGCGGCGCCTATGTGATCTTCGGCCGGACGAGCGGATTTCCGTCCAATCTCAATGTTTCCGCGCTGAACGGGACCAACGGCTTCCGGATTTCGGGCGAAGCCCTGACCTACGCCAGCACCGGGGGCACCGGCAATGCGATCTCGGCGGCGGGAGACGTCAACGGCGACGGCATCGCTGACCTGATCATCGGCAGCCCGGCGGCGACGCCCAACGGGGCGTCATCGGGCGCCGCCTGGGTGCTGTTCGGCCGCAATACGGCGGTCGCGGGGGCCTTCGCCAGCACGGTGGACCTGACCAACCTGAACGGCGCCGATGGCTTCCAGATCAACGGCGTCGGGGCGCAGACCAGCGGAGGCGGAACCGTCAGCGCGGCCGGCGACGTCAACGGCGATGGTTTGGACGACCTGCTGTTCACCGCCTACCGCACCGCCACGAACGGAGCGCTGTCGGGCACGACCTATGTTGTATTCGGCCGGGACACCGCCGTGTCCGGGACGTTCGCCGCCAACCTGGAACTCAGTAGCCTGAACGGGACCAACGGCTTCCGCATCCAGGGGGCGGCGGCCGGCGAGTACTCCGGCTTCGCCGCCAGCGCGGCGGGCGATATCAACCACGACGGCATCGACGACCTGCTGATCGGGGCCCTCAGCTCGGATGCCGCCGGCGCCAACGCCGGCGCCGCCTATGTCGTCTACGGCAAGAACACGGCCGTCTCGGGCGCCTTCGCCGCCGATGTGCAGCTGAGCGGCCTCAATGGCGCCAACGGCTTCCGCATGACCGGCGTCAATGCGGATGACGCGGCCGGCGTCAGCGTGGCTGCCGCCGGCGACATCAACGGCGACGGCATCGACGATATCGCCATCGGCGCCCATGCCAGCGACAACGGCGGCGACTACGCCGGATCGACCTATGTGGTGTTCGGTCGTAACACCGCCGTTGCAGGCGCCTTCGCCGCCAGCTTCAGCCTGTCCTCCTTGAACGGCGCCAACGGCTTCCGCCTGGACGGTCTGGAGCGCGACTACAGCGGCCGGACGGTTTCGGCGGCCGGCGACGTCAACGGGGACGGCATCGACGACCTGCTGATCGGCGCCTACCGCTCGGATGCGACGGCGCTCTACGCCGGCGGGGCCTACCTGGTGTTCGGCCGGACGACCGGTTTCGCCGCCGTCATCAGCCTGGGCAGCCTGGACGGGACCACGGGGGTGCAGATCAACGGGGAGTTCGCGGGCGACAATTTCGGCATCGATGTCTCGGCCGGCGACGTCAACGGCGATGGCCTGAGCGACCTGATCATCGGGGCCGGCTACGCAGACCCCAATGGCGGCAGTTCCGGCGCCGCCTACGTCATCTTCGGCCAGCAGGGCGCCTTCGTCGGCACGCCGGCCGACCAGACCTATAGCGGCGGGGCCGGAGCGGATTCTCTGGCCGGTCTCGGCGGCAAGGACACGCTGAGCGGCCTGGGCGGCGACGACATCCTCGACGGCGGAGCGGACAACGACGTCCTCTACGGCGGCGACGGGGCGGACGACCTGATCGGCGGGGCCGGCAGCGACATCCTGAACGGCGACGACGGCAATGACGAGCTGACCGGCGGCGACGGCGCGGACAAGCTGTTCGGCGGCATCGGGACCGACCTGCTGACCGGCGGCATCGGCAACGACCGCATGGACGGCGGCAGCGGGGTCGACACCCTGAACGGGAACGACGGCAACGACTATCTGGACGGCGGACAAGGCGCCGACATCCTGCGCGGCGGCCTGCTGAACGACATCTACATCGTCGATGACGCCGGCGATCAGACGATCGAGCTGGTGGGCGAAGGCTATGACATCGTCCGCACCGGCCTGGCCTGGACCCTGGCCGACAATCTCGAGGGGCTGGAATTGGAAGGCGCGGGCGCCGTCGCCGGAACCGGCAACGGCGGGGCCAACAACCTGCAGGGCAACAGCGGCGCCAACCTGCTGTCCGGCCTGGCGGGCGTCGATACGATCAACGGCAATGACGGCGCCGATATCATCGTCGGCGGGGCCGGCAATGATCTGCTGCGCGGCGGACTGGGGGCCGATACCTTTCGGGTCGCCCACGCCTTCGGCGGCGTGCTGGAGACCGACCAGATCTATGACTTCAGCGACGCCGAGGGCGACATCATGGACTTCTCGGGCGCCTATTCCGGGACCCTGGCCCAGGTGGCCAGCTTCACACGCCACGCCGGCGAAATGACCCTGACCTTCGCCGGCGGGATCACCACTGTGCGGCTGGACATCGATGGCAACGGGGTCGCCGACTACCAGGTCAAGATCAACGGCGATGTGACGGGCGACTGGGCCGGCTGGCTGCTTTAGTCGCGGCCTCAGGCCGCCGCATAGCTGGCGATCGACAGGGACACCCTGCCCTCGGGCGTAAAGACGAAGGTCTCGGCCGCCTGGCGCCCCGTCTGGTTGGTGTAGAGGATGGTCAGGGCGCCACGACCCAGGAGCACCGCCTGCAGCTCGAACCGCAGATCGGGCGCCAGCTCGAGCGCCTGCTTCCAGTAGGCGCCGAGCGCGCTCAGTCCGGTGACCGACGACCGATCGTCGCCGGTCACGCGTGCGATCATCGGCGAATGGAAGACGACATCGTCGGTGTAGTGGGCCAGGATGGCGCCCAGATCCCGGGCGTTCCAACCCGCGATCCAGGTTTCGGCGAACTGAAGCAACTCGTCCCTGACCATGGCACACCTCCACCTCACATCAGCCCACTCTGGCTGATCATCAAACTGAGAGAACCGGGCCAAGGCCGACATTGTGCGAGGCGTCTTCGCCATGGCGCCAGGCAGCAGGCAAGGTGACGGGACCCGGCAGCTCTGCCTATGGCGACCCGAGCGCAGCACCCAGTCGGCCACTGCGAATGACGTCGAGGATGGACGCTGGCTTTTCGCCGGTGATGCGCTCGAACAGATCGTTCATCGGGATAGATCGCCGCAAGGCCACCCCGACAGAGGAAATATGATCCGCCATGGCCGGGTTCAGCCGAGCATCCGTGAGCGACCGCTGCGTGAGAAGGTCAGCCCATTCCCTCCGGGACACGGTCTCATGCCGGATCAACCGACCCAGCTTTGCAGTCAGGGCCTGAGCAATCTCGCCGTGGCTGACCTGCGCTCCACCGCTGGGGAAAATGGTGGTCTCGCCCTCGAGACGCTCCGGGTGGAGCAGGGCCGCCACCGCAAGCCTGCCGGCATCATCACCCGTGATCCAGCTCAGCGGGGCGTCGCCGAACGAATTCCGCAGCACCCCGCCCTCCGTAAGGTCCTGGCGGTGCAACAACTCGATGTTCTCGGCGAATAGCGCGGCGACCCGGAGATTGATGGTCGCCAGACCAGCCCATTGAAGCACTTCTTCCGCGAGCCAATGCGCTCGACCAAGCTCGGACGGGCCGTCGGGCTGCGAGACGCCCATCGACATGACGACGACTTGCTTCAAGCCTGCCTCGCGGGCGGCGGCGGCGAAATTGGCCGCTCCATCGACCACGCCTGCCGCTATCGGATAGGTGAAGTAGGCAGCCGTGACGCCAGCAAGGACCGGCGCCAGGGAACGACGGTCATGAAGATCACCGACGATGGTCTCAATGCCGCTGGCGGCCAGGGCGCGCGCGCGATCATCGTCACGACGGACAAGCGCACGAACGTCATGGCCACGCGCCTTCAACTCGGTCGCCACGAAGTGGCCCGTTCCCCCGTGCAGACCTGTCGCGCCCAGCACAAGAAAAGACTTTCCGTCACGCATCCGCTACCTCGTCATACTGTCTGAAGGGTTCGAAATTCACTCGACTAGCGATAGTGCTCCGCCGTCTGTCCGGAGAGCGTCGACGCCATGAATTGCCGCCTCAGCGACTCCATTTTTTCCCAGACCTCGGTGTCGATAAGGGATGGCATCGTGACCGGTTCACCCCGGTCCAGCCCGATCATGGCGGCGGCGACAAGCTGATCAGCCGACAGATAGCTGGAGTCCGGAAACACCGACCCGTCCATACCCTGCGAGCTGAAGAACTCCGTCCGGACGGGCCCGGGCATGACCAGCTGAATGCGAACCGCACTCTCGGCGAACTCCAGCTGCAACGAACGGGTGAAGTTGAGGACGAAGGCCTTCGATCCACTGTAGGCCGCCGCCGCCGGCGACGGCGCAAAGGCCAGAACCGAACCGATGTTGACCAGAAAGCCCGTACCCTGAGCCTTGAAGCCGACCAGGGCGGCGCGCGACAAATGGGCCAAGGCGACGACATTGAGCCGGATGTTGCGCTCCAGGGCCAGCGACGAGGCGGCAGCGATCGGCCCCAGCCCGCCGGCCCCGGCATTGTTCACCAGACCGACGAAGGGCTCCTGTTCCAGCCGCACTTCCAGCCGCTGCAGGTGGTCGAGGTTCTCGAGGTCAGCGACCTCGACCTCGACGTCGGCCTGCAGGTCGGACCGCAGTCGGTCGGCCGTTGCGTCCAGCCGCTCCCTGCGGCGGGCGACGAGCGTGAGGCTGTAACCGAGTTCGGCAAGGCTCCGCGCATAGGCCGCCCCGATGCCGGAGGAAGCGCCGGTGACCATCACCCGACCGGTCTTGGGATAGCGTGACATCGTCATCCTCCGGTTCAGGCGTGGGTGCGCGGCGAGGCGCGGTTTTCGGCTATCCAGCGCTTCTCATCCTCGGTGCCCTCCCTGGGCGGGAAGTAGCCCTGGATGGTCCACAGATCGAACGGTGTCTCATCGACATGCAGCTCCCAGCCGTAGCCGCGGTCGGCGACGTAGGGGGCGAAGATCTTGTTCATTCGCTCGAAGAACCGGACCTTGACCTCGTCCGACGCGAAGGTCCGGGCGATATGGTCGACCCAGATGCGGACGAAGTCATTGCGGGGCTCGCCGCCGATGTAGAAGGCGTCGGCCGCGACCTCCTGGAAAATGACGCCGACATAGAACCGGGGCATGCCGCGCGCATAGACGTCGGTCAGGGCCTGGGAGATGGCCTTCTTGTCTTCAGGCGAATAGGCGCCGACGGGGTGATAGATTTTCCACAGAGGCATGAGCCGCTCCTGTCTTTGAGGTGATGAAGGGGTTTTCAGTTGAGGCCGTGGACCAGCAGGAAGCCGGCCAGCGCTGACACCACGCGGCCCGGCTGTTCCTGCTGCACGAAGTGGCCGACGCCCGGCCAGGCATGCAGCGTCAGCGGCGCCTCGACCCAGTCCCAGACCCCGTTCAGCCCCTCAGGCAGAGCGTAGGTGTCGGCCAGGCCGTGGATGAGCAGGGTCGGCGCCTTGACCGGCGGCGGGGTCGATTCCCACACCCGGTAGGGCGGAGCCGGGAAGTGGGCCCGGTAATAGTTCATCGGCGCGCCCAGATCGGTCCGGCCGAAGGCCTCGTCATGGCGGACGCGATAGGCCGGATCGGTGATCCAGGCGCCCAGGCGCTCCAGGGGCACGGCACGCTCGGCCCCCGGCTGCTGGAAGGCCCGGACATAGGCGCTGGCCGCCTCCTGCCTGGGGTTAGTGGCAAGTTCGCGGGCGATGGCCCAGGGGTGGGGCATGTCCATGACCACCAGGCCCTCGACCAGGTCCGGCCGCGTCATCGCCACCTGCCAGGCCAGCCAGCCGCCCCAATCGTGACCGACCAACACCGCGCTCTTGGCGCCGCAGGCCTCGATGGCCGCCGCCACGTCGCCGACCAAAGACGCCAGGTCGTAATCGCTGGGGCTCAGCGGCTGGTCCGACAGGTTGAAGCCCCGCAGGTCCATGGCGGCGACCCGGTGGGTCTTCAGGAAGGGCGCCATCACCGCGTGCCAGGTCAGCCAGTGATCCGGGAAGCCGTGAATGAACAGCATCAACCGGCCGACCCCTGCCGTCGCCACATGGATCTTCGTCGCCCCGTTCCGCGCGTAGCGGTGGTCCACGGCCTGTTCGATCTGGGTCAGGGTATCGGACGACATCGGAAGCTCCCTCCTGTTAGATGTTGTTTATCATCTAATTTTGCATTAGATGTCAGTCAACATCTTTTTTTCAGGAAGCTCGCCGTGCGTGTCAGCCGTGACCAGGCCCGTCAGAACCGCCAGCGGGTGGTCGCCACATCAAGCGCCCTGTTCCGGGAGAAGGGGGTGGATGGCGTCGGGATCAGCGACCTGATGAGCGAGGCCGGCCTGACGCATGGCGGCTTCTACAAGCAGTTCGGATCGAAGGCCGAGCTGGTCGAGGAGGCCTGCGCCCTGGCGCTGGACGACACCATGGCCTTCTGGGACGGCTATCTGGAGGGCGCGGCCGAGCCGCGCGCCAGGTTCATTCGGGCCTACCTGTCCCAGCAGCAGCGGGACCGGGTCGGCGAGGGCTGCCTGCTCCCGGCGCTGGCGGGCGAGGCGCGGCGGGAGAGCCCAGCCATTCGGAGCATCTTCACCCGGGCGATCCGGTCTTACGCAGATCGACTCGACCAACCGGAAGAAGCGCGCACCAGTCAGACTCGCGCCGAGGCGCTTTCAACACTCTCGGAGATGGTCGGCGCCATACTCCTCGCCCGCGTCACGGACGACCCTCAGCTCTCCAACGAGATCCTCGACGCCGCTCGGCGACACATTCTGAAGGCTGAACCGGAGATGCCTTAGCCGGCCCCTACCGGGTCGCCGCTGCCGGGGCAGTTCACCAGCCTTGCCGGCGCCCCCACGGCCGTGCAACCGGCGGGGACATCTTGTAGCAGGACCGAACCCGCCGCCACCTTGGCGTGGTCGCCGATGCTGATACCGCCCAGCAGTATTGCGTCGGCCGAGAGCAGGACGCCGTTGCCGATCCTGGGATGGCGGTCGCCGCGAATGGCGCCGACCCCACCCAGGGTTACGCCCTGCAGGATCGAGACATCATCCCCGACGACGGCGGTCTCACCGATGACGACGCCGACTCCATGGTCGATGAAGACCCCGCGGCCGATACAGGCG
The DNA here is from genome assembly GCA_032122215.1 of Caulobacter sp. GTDB lineage: Bacteria > Pseudomonadota > Alphaproteobacteria > Caulobacterales > Caulobacteraceae > Caulobacter. Next base: position 10,615 of record JAUMCZ010000053.1, on the reverse strand, counting down.
GCAGGATGGATATCTATGTGGAACAGCGCGCTGGTGCGACTTTGCAGATAGGCGGCCAACGTCTCACGACCCGCGACTTGCAGGACGTTCGCGATGCGATGGGTCTGCAGCCCCAAGAACCCTTTGAAGAACAGAAACGGCTTGAGATAGCCAGCGCAAGCCGGGTCGCGCTCGGCGATGGCCTTGAGATCATGCTCGGCTATCTCGACGATCGACGGGACGGCTTCATAGACGCCGTCAATGATCCGCCGAAGGCTCATCGCCTCCAACGTCTCATCACCGAGTTTCCGAGCAAGGTTGCGGCTCAGCGCGCCACCCAGGCTTTCGACGTTCAAGATCGTCGCCGCCAACAGGCTCGCCATTGCCGCATCCGTTGCGGCAGCGCGGGTTGCTTCCTCGTGGAGCGATGGCCAGACCGGCAGCCTCAACGGATTTGCGTTGTCGGATCGCTGGCTCATCGCGCCGTTGCTCTGCTGTGTGGTCTGCTGTGACCCTGAGCCCCCCGGCGGGGACCGCGCCAGCGGCAGTTCAGCCAAAAGACGGTGTCGTACTTGTCATCCCCGCGGGTCGCAGGTTCGAAGCCTGACGCACCCGGAGTTTTCCGAATCCCTGAAATCCAATTTTACGCGCACCCATCTCGGTGGTTGCCGATCCGGGAGCCGTTTCTACTCGGCAGCCAGCCGCATCGCCGACTCATCGACCTCTTCGGCAATGACCGTGAACTCCGTCAGCCAGGTCGTGCCGAAGGTCGTGCTGATCGCCACATCGGCGGCGTCGCGGCCGCGGGCGATCAGGATGCGGCCGATGCGGCGCTGATTGTGGCGGGCGTCGAAGGTATGCCAGGCGCCGCCAAGGTAGACTTCGAACCAGGCGTGGAAATCCATCGGTGTCGGCAGGGCGGGAACGCCGATGTCGCCGAGGTAGCCGGTGCAATAGCGGGCCGGGATGTTCATGCAGCGGCACAGGGTGATCGCCAGGTGCGCATAGTCGCGGCAGACGCCGGTGCCTTCCTCATGGCCCTGGCGCGCGGTGCGGGTGGGGCGGGCGCGCTTGTAGTCGTAGTCCAGGCGGCGGTGCGTCCAGTCGACGATGGCCTGCACCCGGGCCCAGCCCGGTTCGGTCTGGCCGAACATCGACCAGGCCATGGAGGTCATCTCGTCGATCTCGCAGTAGCGGCTGGCGAGCAGGTATTGAAGGGTGTCGCCAGGAAGCTGTTCGATGGGCAGTTGGCCGGCGTCCGGCACGGCCGGCTCGGGCAGGCCGCTGTCCTCGATCAGGAACTCTGAAGCGAAGGTCACCGGTCCGGGTGGGGCGAGCACGCGGGTCATGAGGTTGCCGTAGCTGTCCAGAACCGTCTCCACAGGACAGTCGACACCGGGCCGGCAGACATCGGGGGTGAGAAGATCGCCACGCCGGTCGGGATGGACACACAGCAGAAGGTGGATCGGCGTGTGCGCCACGCTGTCGAAGGTGATGCGGTAGCCCGCGCGGATTTTCATGGACGTGCTCGGATCGTGGGTCTGGCTGTCGCCTTTCGATCCACAACCTTCAGACCGCGCGGTTGTTCCGCGCCTCAGGCGGCCTCGTCCATCGGCACCACGTCCACCCCGACCTTGATGGTCTGTGCGCCGGAGCCCAGCACGACGCCGCCGATAGGGGCCACGTCGGAATAGTCCCGGCCCTTGGCGAGCACGATATGCTCCTCCGCCACCACCAGTGCATTGGTCGGGTCGAAGCCGATCCAGCCAGCCTGTGGACCGCACCAGAGGTCGACCCAGGCATGGGTGGCGTCGGCTCCCTCCAGGCGCGGGCGACCCGGGGCCGGATAGGTTCGCAGGTAGCCGCTGACATAGGCGGCCGGCAGCCCAAGGCCGCGCAGACCGGCGATCATCACCTGAGCGAAGTCCTGGCAGACCCCGTGGCGGGCTTCGAACGCTTCGATCGCCAGAGTGCGCACGTCTGTCGATTCAGCGTCGTACCTGAAATCGGCTTTGATCCGGCTGGCCAGATCGAAGGCCGCCTCGATCACCGGCCGGCCCGGGGTGAAGCTGATCGCGGCATAGGCGGTCATCGATGGATGGGTGGCCGTCATAGCCGTCGGGTAGAGGAAATGGGCCGGCGAGCCGAGGCCGAGGTCGGTAATGGCGAAGCCGCTTTCGCGGATGCGTTCCCAGGCCTCGCCGCCGAACGGCAGCGCGCGGGGGGGCCTGGTGACCTCGACCTTGGACCGGGAGAGAATCCGCAGCTCCCGGTGCGGCGTCTCGATGATGGCGGTGACCACCGGCTCGCCGAACTGGCCGACGTGCTTCTCCAGCCGGGTCGGTGTTGGGGTGATCCGCAGACTGCTGGACAGCACCGTCTGGTCGCCAGCCTGCTGCGGTGTCAGGCGCAGGGCGCAGCGGGCGAAGGTGACCGGCTTTTCGTAGAGGTAGGTGGTCAGATGGCGCAGCGAATAGATCACGCCAGACCGCCCAGCTTCTTGGTCGGCGTCGCGTTGGATCCTTGCAGGAAGTACCGGTCGGCGACGGCGTTCGACAACGACATCAGCATCTGCTCGAAAGCCTTGGCCTTGTCCTCGCCGAGGTCGGCGGCGTCTTCTGTGTCGACCTGGCTGCCGAGCTGGATCATCAGGCGCATCGGCGCCTCGGGCATGCCGTCGTCCTGCAGCTTGGGCAGGGAATCGAAGTGGGTCCGCAGGGTGGCGACCTGGAAGGCGACGGAGCGCGGATTGTAGGGATCGAGCATGACGAGGTCACGGACCGGGGTCAGGGCCATGCCGACCAGATAGCGCGACCGGTAGGTGATCTGGCTGTCGACCAGATCGAGCAGCAGGTCGAGATCGTCGAGGGTTGCGTCGTCGTTGGCCAACTTACGCATGATCCGGCAGGTGTTGACGCCGCGCTCGATGCGGCGGCCCATGTCGAGAAACCGCCAACCGGCCACCCGGTTCATATTCTCCTGCGCCAGGCCTGACAAAGTGGCGAGCGCCTGCAGCGCCGCTTCGGTTCGGGCCAGGCCCTCGGCCTCCGAAATCTGATCCTGCCCCCTGCCCGAAAGACGGTTCTCGAGGTCCTGAAGCAGCTTCCAGAAATCTTCCGACAGGCGCTCGCGCATGCTGGCCGCGGCGCGCCGCGCGGCGCGAACGAGGCGGATGACCGAACCGTAGGCTTCCTCGTCATGCAGGGCGCTGGCGACGAAGCCGGAAACCCGCTGCGGCGCCTCCTCGCCGACAGCGCCCCATTCAACCAGAAGGCCCTGAAGCTTGGCCAGGGTCTCCCCTGCCCCATGCAGGGCGGCGTCGGAATCCATCAGGCTGGTGCAGAGGCTGCGGACCAGGCGAAGCGTGCCTTCCGCCCGCTCCAGATAGCGGCCCAGCCAGAACAGGTTGTCAGCGGCGCGGCTGGGCAGATTGCCCATGATCCGCCGGACCTTGACGTCGTCCCGCTGGGTCATGAGCGAGATGCGCTCGACCGGCTTGTTCGACAGCACCCAGACGTCGGCCGCCTGGGCCCCGTCGCCCATGGAGATGGCGCGGGCGTCCTTCTGGTCTGACACGCGGCAGAAGCCGCCGGGCATGACCTTCCAGCCGTCCGGGGTGGCGACCGCGAAGACACGCAGGACGAAGGGGCTTGGCTGAGGCGCGCCGTCGCGCCAGGCCGGGGTCGTGGAGAGGCGGACCACCTCCTGGCCGACGAAGTCGACAGGGCGGTCCCGCATGGCTTCGATCAGCGACTGGCGCACGTCAGGCGACAGGTCGGCCAGCATGCGCGGCCCCTTGGCCAGCGCCGGGTGGCCCTGACCGTTGAAGGCGGCGGCGATAGCCAGGCTGTCGATGCGGCTCTCGACGAGACTGCGTTCGCGCGGCTGGCCGCACCACCAGGTGGCGACATTGGGCAGCTTGAGGTCTTCGCCGAGCATACGGCGGCTCAAGGCCGGCAGGAAGCTGAGCAGGGCTCGCGATTCCAGCAGGCCTGACCCCGGCATGTTGGAAACCACCACGCCGCCGGCCCGGATCGCTTCCAGCAGACCGGGCACGCCCAGCCGCGAGGCGCTGTTGAGCTCCAGGGGATCGATGAAGTCGGCGTCGACGCGCCGCCAGATCACGTCCGCGCGCTTGAGGCCGGCGATGGTCCGCACATAGGCCTGGCCGTCCCGCACCACCAGATCGTCGCCTTCGACCAGCAGGAAGCCCAGGTAGCGGGCCAGATGGGCCTGCTCGAAATAGGTCTCGCTGAACGAGCCGGGGCTCAGAAGGCAGATGCGGGGATCGCTGCGGCGGGCGGACTTGGCGAGGCTGGCGCGGAAGTCGCTGAAGAAGGGCGCCAGCCGCTGCACGTTCATGGCGTTGTAGAGCTTGGGAAACGCGCGTGAGAGAACCAGGCGGTTTTCCAGGGCATAGCCGGCGCCCGAAGGCGCCTGGGTGCGGTCATCCAGCACCCACCAGCGGCCATCCGGACCCCGGCCCAGATCGGCGGCGTAGATATGCATCGGCCGGCCGCCAGGCGGCGAGACACCGCGCATGGCCCGGATGAAATCGCTGCTGCCCGTCACCGCCGCCGCCGGCAGGTGGCCTTCGCTGATCAGCTTTGCGTCGCCGTAGACATCGGTCAGCACCGCCTCGATCAGGCCGGCCCGCTGCTCCACCCCGGCGGCGATATGCTTCCATTCCTCCTCGCCAAGGATCAGCGGCAAGGGATTGAGGGGCCAGGTGCGTTCGTTGTCGTCGCCGTAGATGCGGTGGGACACACCGGTGTCGCGGATGTGCCGCGTCGCCAGGGCGAAACGATCCTCGAACTCGCCCGGCGGGAACGCCGCCAGGGCGCCGAGATAGCGGGTCCAGGCCTCCGGCATGGCGCCGTTTCGGCCCATCAACTCATCGGGCGCATCGGCGAACGGACGATAGCCGCTGAGCCATGTCTGCAACCGCGCCTGCGCGCCGGCGTCGGGGTCTCGCAAGGCGGTGTCAGCGGCCAACAGGGCGTCTCAGATCCAGGGTCAACGGGAATTCGAGACTGCGAGACTCAGGCGCCACCTCGATAGGACCCGGAGTATGGCCGTGTTGCTGGAACCGCGCCAGCCGACGCGCCTGGGCCTCATAGCTGTTGACCGGCACGGTGTCGTAGTTCCGGCCGCCCGGATGGCTGACGTGGTAGACGCAACCGCCCAGCGAGCGGCCGTTCCAGCGGTCGACGATGTCGAACGTAAGCGGCCCCTGCGGCGCGATCGTGGGATGCAGGCCGCTATGCGGCTGCCAGGCCTTGTAACGGACCCCGGCCACGGCCTGACCGGCCAGGCCGGTCGAGGTCATGGGCAGGGCGCGACCATTGCAGGTGATGATGTGCCGCTCCGGCGTCAATCCGGTGGCCAGGATCTGCAGCCGTTCGACAGAGGCGTCGACAAAGCGCGCCGTACCGCCGCCGGTGCTCTGCTCGGCCATCACATGCCAGGGTTCGAGCGCATGACGGATCTCCAGGGAGACGCCGCCGTGCTCCACATGGCCGTAGGCCGGGAAGCGAAACTCGCGCTGGGCCTCGAACCACACCGGATCGAACGGGTAGCCGGCGGCCTTGAGGTCGTCCAGCACGCCAAGGAAGTCGGCCCAGACGAAGTGGGGCAGCATGAAGCGGTCGTGCAGGCTGGTTCCCCAGCGGACAAGATCGCCGTCCTGCGGCTGTCTGGCGAACCAGGCGATCAGGGCGCGGAGCAGCAGTTGTTGCGCCAGGCTCATCCGCGCCTCGGGCGGCATCTCGAAGCCGCGGAACTCCAGCAGGCCCAGCCGGCCGGTCGGACCGTCCGGAGAATAGAGCTTGTCGATGCAGATCTCGGTACGATGGGTGTTGCCCGTCACATCGGCCAGCAGGTTGCGGAACAACCGATCAACCAGCCACGGTGACGGCGTCTCCTCAGGATCTCCGCCAGGCGCCGGGACGGCGGCGAGGGCGATCTCCAGCTCATAGAGGCCGTCGTGGCGCGCCTCGTCGATGCGCGGCGCCTGGCTGGTCGGGCCGACGAACAGGCCTGAGAACAGGTAGGAGAGCGAGGGATGCCGCTGCCAGTAGATCAGTAGACTCTTCAGCAGGTCCGGCCGGCGCAGGAAGGGCGAATCCGCGGCCGTCGCGCCGCCGACGACCACATGGTTGCCGCCGCCGGTGCCAGTGTGGCGCCCATCGATCATGAACTTGTCGGCGCCCAGCCGGGTCTTGCGGGCTTCCTCGTAGACGGCGGTCGTGATGTCGACGGCCTCGCGCCAGCTCCTTGCCGGCTGAATATTGACCTCGATGACGCCCGGGTCGGGGGTGACCTTGATCAGGTCGATGCGCGGATCGGCCGGCGGGCCATAGCCTTCGAACCGTAGCGGCTGCTTCAACTCGGCGCCGACGGCTTCGACCTGGGCGACCAGCTCCAGATAGTCCTCGACCGTTTCGGTCGGCGGCATGAAGACGTGCAGGATGCCGTCCCGCGGTTCGAAGATGATGGCGGTGCGGACATAGCCTGTCCGGGCATGCAGGCCGGCGCGGGCGGGGTCCCGCAAATTGTCCGCCGCCTGCTGGCGGTAGACCTGGTGCGGCGGCAGGGGATCGCGTGGCTCGAACGGGTCCCGGACCCGGACATGCGGATAGTCCTCGTCCGACAGCTCGGGCAGGCTGGCGAGCGGCAGGCGGTAGCCCGCCGGCGAGGTTCCGGGGACGAGAAACAGCCGGCCGCGCCGCAGGGTCCAGGCCTCGGTCATCCAGCCGTTGTCACCGCCCTCGCTCCAGCGCCGGATCGGCAGCACATAGGCGCGGATCCGCATCAGCTTGCCGTCAAAGGCCCTGAGCAGCCCTGACCGGTCGCTGGCCGTGTCGATGGAGAGTGCTTCGCTGTCGAAGTTGTCCGGCAGCTTGCCCTCTTCACCGACCCAGTGCAGCGGATCCTCAAGCGCGGGCATGGCGCTGTCGGGGCTGAGGCCGAGAGCTTCGGCGAAGCGCGAGGCGAAACGCCAGGCCTTCTGGTTGTCGACGGGAGCGCCCTTGATCGGGGTCTCGCCGGCGATGGCGTCGATATCGGTCCAGATGGGCTGGGCGTCAGCGCGCCAGAACAGGGCGAAGGCCCAGCGCGGCAGGACCTCGCCCGGGTACCATTTGCCCTGACCGTGCTGCAGCAGCCCGCCCGGCGCGAACCGGTCGCGCAGGCGGCGGATCAGGGTGTCGGCGAGGCCGCGCTTTGTGGGCCCGACGGCATCGGTGTTCCATTCGGCGGACTCGAAGTCGTCGATCGAGACGAAGGTCGGTTCACCACCCATGGTCAGGCGCAGGTCATGTTCCGCGAGATCGCGGTCGACCGCCTCCCCCAGGGCATCAAGCGCCGCCCAGCGCTCTTCCTCGAACGGCATGGTGATGCGGACCGGCTCGATCAGCCGGGTCACCGACATGTCGAAGCTGAAGTCGACTTCCGCCGGGCTGGCCATGCCGGTGATCGGGGCAGCGGAGGAGTGGTGCGGCGCGGCCGACAGCGGGATGTGGCCCTCGCCGGTCAGCAGGCCGGAGGTGGCGTCAAACCCGATCCAGCCGGCGCCTGGAATATAGACTTCCGCCCAGGCGTGCAGGTCGCAGAAATCCGTGCTCGTGCCCGAGGGCCCGTCGAGGGCGTCGATGTCGGCCTTGAGCTGGATCAGGTAGCCGGACACGAAGCGGGCGGCGAGGCCCAGCTTTCGGGCAATCTGGACCAGCAGCCAGGCGCTGTCGCGGCAGGAGCCCGAGGCCAGCGCCAGGGTCTGTTCCGGCGTCTGCACGCCGGGATCCATCCGCACCAGGTAGGCGATCTCGCGCTGCAGCCGGGCGTTCAGGTCGACCAGGAAGTTGACCGTGCTGGGCGCGGCCTGTGGCAACAGAGCGACGTAGGACGAGAGCGCCTGGCTGCCGTCCTCGACCGAAAGGTAGGGGGCCAGTTCCCGTTCCAGTTCGGGGGGATAGGCGAAGGGCAACGCCTCGGCGTAGGGCTCGACGAAGAAGTCGAAGGGGTTCACCACCGACATCTCGGCGGTGAGGTTCACCTCGACGCTGAATTCCCGCACCGGCTCGGGAAACACCAGTCGCGCCAGCCAGTTTCCGAACGGATCCTGCTGCCAATTTATGAAATGCCCGGCCGGCGTGACCTTCAGCGCATAGCTCTTGATCCGGGTCCGGGTGTGAGCCGCGGGACGAAGCCGCACGACCTGGGGGCCCAGCACGACGGGCCGGTCATAGTCGTATCTGGTCAGGTGATGCAGGGCGACAGTGATGGACAAGGTTCTCTCCGCGCCGGTGGTCCCGACCCTTGAGCGGGACCCGATTTGATGGACTCAAATCGGCCGCTCCAGCTTTTTCGTGGTCGCGCGTTTGATCCGACAACCGGTTCCCGGTTATCGGAACGCGCTCAGGGGCTGATAGCTACACCATCGAAGGCGGTCGGTATCGTCGACGTTCCATTTCCCGGTCGTCATCTTTGTTTTGCCCAAGACGTTCGCGCTGAAACCCGGGTTGCTGTCGGCCGCGTCAGGCTGAGGGCCTTGTCGCCACGTAGGTGAAGACGGCAACGAATAGCACTCCGACGCCGCCCACGACCCACAGGTTGCCAAAGGTCAGGGCCAGCCCGCCCCAACTGGCGCCCATCATCAGACCCGCCGCGGCCTTTGCGGCGGTCGGGATTGCGCGGCGCTCCTCCCAGGCGATCAGCAGCGGGCCGAACCTGGCATGCCGGCGCAGTCGCTCGGCCCATTCGGGGGCGCTGGCCGTGAAGGCCCAGAGGGCAACGAGCAGAAAAGGCGTGGTCGGCAGCAGCGGCAGGAAGGCGCCGGCGGTGGCCAGGAGCACCATCACCACGCCAAGCGCCCGCAGAAGCCAACGCTTGACGCCCTTGGCGGCCGGGCTCCTCGGCGGGGGGTCTGGCGTTTCGGGCGCGGTCATGCGGTGTCACCCTAGCGTGGCCCCGATGCGGGCGCACGCTTTGAAGAGGTCTAGGAAAAACTGGCACGGCCGAATTCCCTTTTCTGGAAGGGCCCCCGTCTGCACGTGCGCGCGCAGCTACGGTGGGTCGTTGGCAGAGGGTACTGATCCAACTGATGTAAGGCCGCCCGTACCCGCACTTCAGAATGCGCAGGAACACTCCGCCCCTGATCCACAAAAAATTTCTATGCCAAATCCAATATCAATTGATTGGACTTGGCCCTCCTTTGGGTGTCGCCTGTGGGTTGAAACGCCGGCCCAACCGGCGCCACTGCCTGGAGGATTACGATGGCCCACGATGGAAGTGACGAAGGCTCGCCCCTGAGCTGCCCGATCAAGGAACCCGCCGCGCTGCGGCGACTGCTCGGCCGCACCAACCGCGACTGGTGGCCCAATCAACTGTCGCTGGACATTCTTCACCAGCACGGTGACCAGGGTAATCCCATGGGCGCCGATTTCGATTACGGCGAAGCGTTCAAAGGGATCGACTATGCCGGCCTCAAGGCCGACCTGACCGCCCTGATGACCGACAGTCAGCCCTGGTGGCCGGCCGACTACGGCCACTACGGCCCCTTCTTCATCCGCATGGCCTGGCACAGCGCCGGAACCTACCGCAGCGGCGATGGCCGGGGCGGCTCCTCGGCCGGCGGCCAGCGGTTCGCGCCGCTGAACAGCTGGCCGGACAACGGCAACCTCGACAAGGCGCGGCGCCTGCTGTGGCCGATCAAGCAGAAGTACGGGGCCAAGCTCAGCTGGGCCGACCTGATGATCCTGGCCGGCAATGTCGCCATCGAGTCGATGGGCGGACCGACCTTCGGCTTCGGCGGCGGCCGGGCCGACATCTATGAGCCGCAGAAAGACATCTACTGGGGCACCGAGGAAGAGTGGGTCGGCGCCACCCGCATCGATGAGGAGTCCGGCCGGGCGCTGGAGAACCCTCTGGCGGCCATCCAGATGGGCCTGATCTACGTCAACCCGGAAGGCCCCGGCGGCAATCCCGATCCGTTGCAGTCCGCCCGTGACATCCGCGAGACCTTTGCCCGGATGAGCATGAACGACGAGGAGACCGTCGCCCTGACCGCCGGCGGTCACACCTTCGGCAAGGCGCACGGGGCGGGCGACGCCTCGCTGGTCGGGGTAGAACCCGAAGGCGCCGACATCGCCAGCCAGGGCCTGGGCTGGACCAGCACCCACGAGAGCGGCATGGGCGATCACACGATCACCAGCGGCATCGAGGGCGCCTGGACCCCGACCCCGATCGAGTGGACCCACAACTACTTCCACATGCTGCTCGACTACGACTACGAGCTGGTCCGCAGCCCCGCCGGGGCCAAGCAGTGGCAACCCATCAACCAGAAGCCTGAGGACATGGCGCCCGGCGCGCACAGCCCGGATCGCCGCGTGCCGACGATGATGACCACGGCCGACATGGCCTTCAAGATGGACCCCGAGTACCGCAAGATCTCGGAGAAGTTCCGGGCCGACCCTGCCTACTTTGCCGACGCCTTCGCCCGCGCCTGGTTCAAGCTGACCCACCGCGACATGGGCCCCAAGGTCCGCTACCTGGGTCCGGAAGTGCCGGCCGAGGACCTCATCTGGCAGGACCCGATCAAGGCGAAGGGCTCCGACATCGAGCCGGCCGACATCGCCGC
>JAUMCZ010000052.1:0-40238 GCA_032122215.1 Caulobacter sp. | reverse complement strand
TTCGCCACGCAGCCGGACTTCGAGAGCCCGCAGGACAGCGATGGCGACAACCGCTACGAAGTCACCGTTCGGGCCTCCGACGGGAACAATTTCACAGAACAGCAGATCACCGCCCGGGTGCAGAACGATCCCGCCGAACCGACCGGCCCCACCCTCACCGGGCTGATCGGCATCGTCACCACCAATGAGTCAGACCCGCGCGTTCGCATTGACGCCAACGTCACCTTCACGACCAGCGAGACGGACTTCAACGGCGCGACCCTGCGGGTCAACGGGCTGAACGGCACGGACGAGGTGTCGGTGATCAACTTCGGGACGGGGGCCGGCCAGGTCGGCGCCATACCCGGCTCCAGCACCACGATCTCCTACGAGGGGGTCGTGATCGGGATGGGACTCGGCGGAGTCGGCAGCGATCTCAACATCATCTTCAACAGTAACGCCACGCGCCAGGCCATCGAGGCCGTTGTCGAGGCGCTGGGCTATCAGTCGGTGGCCGACGACACGGTCGCCAACCACAGCCTGACCATCACCCTCACCGACCCCCTGGCCCAGGAAGCGAGCGCCAGCGTCCGCCTGGTGTTCATCGCCAACGTCCTGAACGGCTCGCCCAATCCCGACGCCCTGGCCGGCTTCAGCGGCGATGACACCATCAACGGCTTTGGTGGCGCCGACGAGCTGGACGGCGGGGTCGGCGACGACATCATCCGCGGCGGGACCGGCGACGACGTCATTGACGGCGGCCAGGACAACGACAGCCTGTTCGGCGACGACGACAACGACAACATCGACGGCAATCAGGGCCAGGACTTCCTCTACGGCGGTGACGGCTTCGATGTTCTCAACGGCAACGAGGACAACGACCACATCTACGGCGGTCTCGGCGTCGACAGCATCGATGGCGGTGCGGGCGATGACGTGCTGTTCGGTGATGAGGGCAACGACACCATCTTCACCGGCGACGGTTTCAACCTGGTGTTCGGCGGGGCCGACAGCGACCTGGTCTATGGCGGCGTCGATGTCGACATCCTGCACGGCGACGGCGGCGACGACGAACTGCACGGTTTCGACGGCAACGACCAGATGCACGGCGACGCCGGCGCCGACAGCCTGGACGGCGAGGCCGGCGACGACAGCCTGGAAGGCGGCGACGGCGACGATTCCCTGCGCGGGGGGGCTGACATCGATTTCCTCAGCGGCGACGCCGGGGTCGATGACCTCGACGGGGGCGCGGGCGATGACACGCTGCGAGGCGGGGACGACAACGACGTCCTCATTGGCGGTGACGGGGACGACAAGGTGTTCGGCGAAGGCGGCGATGACACCATCCAGGGCGGCGACGGCGACACCGACCTCATCGACGGCGGCGGCGACCGGCTCGTGGACATCGATACGGTCTTCTACGCCAACCCCCTGTCGGCCTACACGCTGGCCTTCGGGACCAACAACGACATTTTCGTCACCGGTCCCGGCGGCTTTGTCGATCACCTGTTCAACATCGAGTTCCTGCAGTTCAGCGACCTCATCATACAGGTCGGCAATGACGTCCCGGAGATCACCGTCGGCGGCGGCGGCGAAGAGGCCTCCATCAGCGTCAACGAAAACGAGACCTTCATCGCCTTCATCACGGCGTCCGACACCGACGTGAACGCGGTCCTCAGCTTCTCCATCCTCGACAGTGCAGACGCCGGCAGTTTCCAGATCGACTCCTCGACCGGTGAGTTGACCTTCTCCATCCCGCCGGACTTCGAGACCCCGTCCGACTCGGACGGCGACAACGTCTATGCGGTGGAGGTTCTGGTCAGCGATGGCATCAGCGAGGATCGCCAGACGATCTTCGTCACGGTCAACGACGTCGCCGGCGGCATAATTCCCGCCCCCAAGGGCGACGACGCGCCGATGGCCGCACCGAGCGTCATGCCCCCGCCGCTGGTGGAGGTTCCCACCGGGGTCGAGGCGGGTTGGCTGTTCTAGCCTCTACGGGGCCGGGTCGGTCGGCGGGAACAGCGGGAAGTCGCCGTCGGAGCCCCCGTCGTGCACCTCCGGGGTCGGCTCATAGCCATCCCCGGCGTCCGGCGGCGGCAGGCCATCGGGCGCATCGGCGGCGTCGCCCGAAGCCACAAAGGCCGGGTCGGTCTCGCCACCCCGACCGCTGTCGTCCGGGGAACTGGGCGCCGGCAGCAACAGGGCGACCAGCTGGGCCGAGATTTCGTCGGTCAATTCGAACGGGCCGAACGTCCCGGCGTCGGTGACGACCAGGGCCAGGCCAGGACGGTCGAGGCTGACGGTTTGCCCGTCACGCTCGACGTCGATGGCTCCCGGCGTGTCGAAGGTGTCAGCCGAGCCGGCCGGACCGCGCAACACGACCAGCAGCATGGTCTCCGGATCGCCGGTGAACGGCGGCACACCCGGCTGCTGCTGCAGCAGGGCCAGGGCGTCTGGACCGACCAGACCCTCGACGATGGTGCCGCGCACGCCGATCGAGGCGACCGGGGTGGTGATGGCCTGGCGCGACGGCCCTCGCGAGGTCTTGCCGGAAGCGAAGCGGAAAGCGCCCTTGGCGACGCTGGCGCCGACCCCGCCCGGATTGTTCGGGGCGGGGGCGACGAAGCGGTCGACGGTCATCCGGGCGTTGGCCCCGACCGTGAAGGTCGAGCGGTCGCGCAGCAGGACCTGCACCTGGCTGGCCGGGCCGGTGACGTAGCTGTCGCCGAGCTTGACCGGAGCCCGCACGACGGCCGGCCGCAGCGGCGCGGCGCCGCTCTTCTGTTGCACCTGGTTGCGGATGGCGGCGTTGACGCCGACCTGCTCCTGGGCGGCGACACCCGTCGACAGCGCCAGCCAGCCGGCGGCGGCGAGAGTAAGAACCTTGAGCGTCTTCATCGGATAGGTCCTCGAAGCCTCTAGTTGCGGGCGCCGAAGCGCCAGATCAGGCGCAGTTCCGCGCCCCAGCCTTCATAGTCGGCCAGCGGGGATCCGCTCTCGCGGCTGGCCCAGGTCAGCGCCCCTTCCAGGGTGATGTCCTCGCGCACATCGCCGGTCGCCCCCTTGCCGGAGAAGGCGCTGAGCGGCGCCCCGACGGTGAGGCGGCCATTCAGCCGGGTGTCCTCGCGCTGGTTGCCGAGCAGGAAGAAGGGGTCGGGTTCGTCATACTCCAGCCAGCGCGCCGAGCCGTTGGCCAGCAGGTAGACACCGCGCTTGAAGCGTTGGTCGAGGCCGAGGGAGACACGGGGTCCCGAATAGCCGAACGGATCATAGGAGGCGGTCTTGACCTCATAGCCGAGACCGCCGGTCAGCGTGGTGCGGGCCGCGACCTTGTGGGCCAGGCTCACGTCGACGCCGTAGCGCTCGCCATCCCGGTCGCCGCCGATCAGGACCGACAGCGCGTCAATGACCGGCTCGTCATAGTTCTGATCCACCGCTTCGGCCCGCAGGCCGAGCGTGGTGCGGTTGGTGACCCGCCAGTTGAAGGCGCCGCGCAGGCCGAATTCGGTCAGCTGGGGGTCACCCTCCAGCCTGATCTGCCGGGCCACAAGGCCGACGCGCAGGGAGGTCAGCCGGGTGCGATGGCCAAGGCCGCCTTCGCCCTCGAACCGCTGGAAAGCGACCGCCGCGCCCGAAAGGTCCGACCGGTCATAGGCCAGGCCCGACCCGTACAGCTCCCAGCTCTTTGAGCTTCCGAGGTCGAGACGGCCATTGAGGCTCAGCGACAGCTCGCTGGACAGGCCGTCTTCCTTCGGCGGCGCGCCGAAGATGTCGAAGGCGGTAAAATAGGCGCCCGCCGCGTCGTCCTCATGGACCAGACCCGCGGTCAGCCGACCGGAGACGGCGCTATCCGCCGTCCGGGCCTTGACCCGTTCGAGATAGCGATCGGCCTCGGCCCGCTGCAGCGGCGAGAGGTTGGTCCCCTTCAAACGCTCCAGTTCGACCCTGGCCCCGTCGTAGTCGCCCAGCCGGAACAGCAGCACGGCGTAGAACAGCCGGTCGGCGTGGCGATTGGGCTCGAGGATCAGCACGCGCTCCATGGCCGAGGCCGCCGCCGACAGGTTGCCCTGCGAGGCCTCGGCGCGCGCATAGGCGATGTTCAGCTCGATATCGTCAGGGGCCGCCATGACGGCGTCGAAGTCCTGGGCGCCGGCCGCGCCGACCAGTCCAAGCGCAAGCGGCAGCGCCAGCAGGGCCGGTGTGATGGCTTTTGAAAACCTGTTTGCCAAGTGAGCGCCCCCTCGCGCCGATAACACATCGGTATCCCGACCGGACCTTGGCGTCAGGGGGTTGGTGGGTCAAGGCCATCGGCCCGAGTGACGCCTACTACAAAAGGGTGGGCCAGAACCCGATTCAGGCCCGGGGCGGCGCGCCAGCCACCGTTGTGCGGTGCATCACCCGCAGGTGGCCGTCATAGCCGCCGTCGGCGAGGTGCAGGGTGCAGCGGTTGTCCCAGAGGGTCAGCATGTCGGCCGCCCAGTGGTGGCGGTAGACGAAGTCGTCCTGGGTGATGTGCTCGAACAGGAAGCGCAGGATGGCCATGCCTTCCGGCCGGGTCATGCCCTCGATGCCGACAGTGTAGACCGGGCTGCAGAACAGGGCCTTGCGGCCGCTGACCGGGTGGGTGACGACCAGCGGGTGAGCGACGGTCTTTTCCGCCTCCTCGCTGACCACGATCTGCATGGTCCGCTTTTCGGTCTCCCTGGCGAAGACGCCGGACGGACCATAGGCCTGGCGGGCGCTGTGCACCGCCCGCAGGGGCGCCAGTGTCGCCTTCATGGCGTCCGATAGTCCCTCGTATGCCCGGTAGCAGTCGGCATAGAGGGTGTCGCCGCCGACCGGCGGCACGACCTCGGCATGCAGGATGGTGCCGGCCGGGGGACTGGGCTGGAAGCTCCAGTCCGAATGCCAGCCGGCCCCGAAGTTGGTCGCCGTCTCGTCGGGTTCGCGCCGCAGTTCCAGCACGTTGGGCCGGCCCGGCATCGGCTTGATGAAGGGATCCTCGCCGAACGGCCCGAGCTGCAGGGTGAAGGCCTCGAGGGCGTCGAGGTCCATCGGCTGGTCCGGGAAATAGAGGACCGAATGGGCCGTCCAGGCCTCGTGGACGGCGGCCAGCGCGTCGGCGTCCAGCGGCCGCGACAGATCGATGCCCTCGATACAGGCGCCGAAGCCCTCCGCGCGCGGCGTCACCTTCATGGGGGTCCTCCCTGACCTGTTTTCCGGCAGTAGGCGCCCGCTTCCAGCCGGTGACAAGGCCGGTTGTTCCCGCCGATTCCTGCGCTAGGGTGGCTGCGAGGCCATCAACGAGACCGAAGGACCCACGTCCATGACCATCAACCTTCCGCGCCTTGGCCTGACCGCCGCCAGCGCCGCCCTGCTGCTGGCCACCGGCGCCTGCGACCGCTGGGAAGCCGCCAAGAGCAAGGGCGACCCTGCCCCTCCGGCCACGGCTGTTGACACCACGGCGGCCGAGAAGGCCGTCGCCGAGGCCAAGGCCGATACGGCCGAACCGGCCGCGACCGAGGCGCCCGCCGCCCCGGAAACGCCGCCTCCCGCCGAGAAGAAATAGCAACGCCTGTTTTTTAGGCGCCTGACGCTAATCCGTCCGCGGACGGCCGCCGGCCCTTGAGGCTGGCGGCCTGCTCCCGATGCTGGCGGCATGGCGTTCGACGTTCCCGTCACCCCGGCGGCTGAAACCGCTCAGGCCCAGCGCGCCTTCGGTTGCGGTCGCCTGGCCGTGGGCGCCGAGGGCGGCCGCACCCGGCTGCAACGCCTGTATCAGGAAGGCTCGGCCAAGCTGCGCCTGCCGCGCGCCCGGGGCGCCTCGCTCGAGGCGGTGATGATCAACTCGGCCGGCGGCATGACCGGCGGCGACCGCTTCGCCTGGACTGTGAAGGCAGGGGCCGGCGCCCACGCCGTGCTGACCACCCAGGCCTGCGAGCGCGTCTACCGGGCCAGCGCCGACACCGCCCGGGTCGATGTCCAGCTGACCCTGGACGCCGGCGCCCGCCTAGACTGGCTGCCGCAGGAGACCATCCTGTTCGACGGCTCGGCCCTGTCGCGGACCATCACCGCCGAGCTTGCCGAAGACGCCGCGTTGCTGCTCTGCGAGGCGGTGATCCTCGGCCGTCACGCCATGGGCGAGACCTTCGCGCGCGGCGCCTTCCATGACCGCTGGCGCATTCGGCGCGAGGGTCGGCTGGTCTTCGCCGATGATCTGCGGCTGGACGGCGACATCCCGCACCAGATCCACCAACCCGCCCTGCTGGCCGAGGCCGGCGCCTTCGCCACCCTGCTGCTGGTCAGCCCCGACGCCGACACTCATCTGGCCGCCGTCCGCGCCGCAGTCGAAGGCCTCGGCGGCGCCAGCGCCTTCGACGGCAAGCTGGTCGCCCGCCTGGCCGCAGCCGACGGCCTCACCCTGCGCCGCGCCCTGATCCCCGCGCTCCTCGCCCTGGGCGCCAGCCCGCCCGCCGTCTGGACCCTCTGATGAACCTGACCCCCCGCGAAAAGGACAAGCTGCTGATCGCCATGGCGGCCATGGTCGCCCGCCGGCGCCTGGAGCGCGGGGTCAAGCTGAACCATCCCGAAGCCATCGCCCTGATCAGCGACTTCGTCGTCGAGGGGGCCCGCGACGGCCGCACCGTCGCCGACCTGATGGAAGCCGGCGCCCACGTCATCACCCGCGATCAGGTGATGAGCGGCATCGCCGAGATGATCCACGACGTCCAGGTCGAGGCCACCTTTCCCGACGGCACCAAGCTGGTCACCGTCCATCACCCCATTCGCTGAGAGGGCCCCATGACCCGCCTGCTGTCCGCAATGCTGATCCTCGCGGCCGCCACCCCGGCCGCCGCCCATGAAGACCATGGCGAGCCCGGCCTGATGCACGGCTTCAGCGGCGAACACGGCCTGGCCCTGCTGGCCGCCATCGTCGTCATGGCCCTGGCCGTCGGGCTCCGCAGGCCGCTGGCCCGCCTGGTCGCCCGCTACCGGGCCCGCCGATGATCCCGGGCGAAGTGATCACTGTGGAGGGCGACATCGAGCTCAACGCCGGCGCCCCGCGCATCACCCTGGAGGTCGCCAACACCGGCGACCGGCCGGTGCAGGTGGGCAGCCACTACCACTTCTTCGAAACGAACCCGGCTCTCGCCTTCGACCGGGATGCGACCCGCGGCTGGCGTCTCGATATCGCCGCCGGCACGGCCGTGCGCTTCGAGCCCGGCCAGACCCGCGAGGTGACCCTCGTCCCCATTCTAGGCGGCCGCAAAGTCTACGGCTTCCGCCAATCGGTTATGGGGGATCTCTAGATGCGCATAGGCCGCGCCCTCTATGCCGACCTCTATGGCCCGACCACCGGCGACCGGGTGCGCCTCGCCGACACCGAGCTGTTCGTCGAGGTCGAGAAGGACTTCACCACCCATGGCGAGGAGGTCACCTTCGGCGGTGGCAAGGTGATCCGCGACGGCATGGGCCAGGGCCAGCAGACGCGCGCCGAGGGCGCGGTCGACACGGTTATCACCAACGTCCTGATCATCGACCACTGGGGCATCGTCAAGGCCGACGTCGCCCTGAAAGACGGCCTGATCCACGCCATCGGCAAGGCCGGCAATCCTGATACCCAGCCGGGCGTCAGCATCATCATCGGCCCGGGCACGGAAATCATCGCCGGCGAGGGCAAGATCCTCACCGCCGGGGCGATGGACGCCCACATCCACTACATCTGCCCGCAACAGGTCGAGGACGCCCTGATGAGCGGGGTGACCTGCATGCTGGGCGGTGGCACCGGGCCGGCGACCGGCACCAAGGCGACGACGGCGACGCCCGGCCCCTGGCACCTGCAGCGGATGATCGAGGCGGCCGACGGCCTGCCGATGAACCTGGCCTTCAGCGGCAAGGGCAACGCCTCCCTGCCCGGCGGGCTGGAGGAACAGATCCTGGCAGGGGCCTGCGCGCTCAAGCTGCATGAGGACTGGGGCACGACGCCGGCCGCCATCGACAACTGCCTCTCCGTCGCCGACGCCTACGACGTCCAGGTGATGATCCACACCGATACCCTGAACGAGAGCGGCTTCGTCGAGGACACCGTCGCGGCCATCAAGGGCCGCACAATCCACGCCTTCCATACCGAAGGGGCCGGTGGGGGCCATGCACCGGACATCATCAAGGTCTGCGGCCTGCCCAACGTCATCCCCAGCTCGACGAACCCGACCCGTCCGTACACGGTCAACACCCTGGCCGAACACCTCGACATGCTGATGGTCTGCCATCACCTCGATCCGTCGATCCCCGAGGACATCGCCTTCGCCGAGAGCCGCATCCGGCGCGAGACCATCGCCGCCGAGGACATCCTGCATGACCTGGGCGCCTTTTCGATCATCTCCAGCGACAGCCAGGCCATGGGCCGGGTCGGCGAGGTGCTGATCCGCACCTGGCAGACCGCCGACAAGATGAAGCGCCAGCGCGGATCGCTGCCCGGCGACGGCGCGGCCGACAACGCCCGGGTCAAACGCTACATCGCCAAGTACACGATCAACCCGGCCGTAGCCCAAGGGGTCAGCCGGCATATCGGCAGCATCGAGGTCGGCAAGCGGGCCGATCTGGTGCTGTGGGACCCGGCCTTTTTCGCGGTCAAGCCGGACCTGGTGCTGCTCGGCGGCTCGATCGTCGCCGCACCGATGGGCGATCCGGGCGCATCCACTCCGACGCCGCAGCCGGTGCATTACCGGCCGATGTTCGGGGCGCTGGGCAAGGCGCTGACGCGGTCGAGCGTGGTGTTCACCTCGCAGGCGGCGCTGGACGGCGGACTGCGCGGCCGCATCGGCACGGACAAGCAGATGCTGGCCGTCGAAAATGTACGGGGCGGTATCTCCAAGGCCGACATGATCCACAACGACGCCCTGCCGCACATAGAGGTCGACCCGGAAACCTATGAAGTCCGGGCCGACGGCGTGCTGCTCACCTGTGAACCCGCCACGGTGCTGCCGATGGCCCAGCGGTATTTCCTGTTCTGATGCTCAAGGTCGCCCAGATCCTCCCCGCCGGCAGCTGGTCCGCCGCCGCCGACCACGTCACCCTCGATCAGGACGGCCGTCACCGTCGCCGCGTGGTGCTGACCAGCGATCACCTGGGGATCGACGCCCTGCTGGATGAGCCGGCCGCCGTGCAGCTGAAGCATGGCGACGGGCTGAAGCTCGACGACGGGCGCATTCTGGAGGTGCTGGCGGCGCCGGAGGACCTGCTGGAGGTCACCGCCCATTCGCCCGAACACCTGCTGCAGCTCGCCTGGCACCTGGGCAACCGACACCTCGCCACCCAGATCGACGGTCAACGCCTGCTGATCCGCTATGACCATGTGATTGCGCACATGCTGGAACACCTGGGGGCGCATGTGCACCGGGTGACGGCGCGCTTCGACCCGGAGGGTGGCGCCTACGGTGGACAGCACCATGCGCATGAGCACTGACCCGTTTCCCTCTCCCATAGGGAGAGGGGGGGACCCATCGCGAAGCGATGGGGGGGTGAGGGGTTACGCTGCCGGTGATTATCCCCGACCGTCCCTAACCCCTCATCCTCCCACCGCCTTTGGCGGCGGGCCCCTCCTTCTCCCTCCGGGAGAAGGATCGCGATGACCGCAGCCCTCCTCAAACTCCTCACCTGGCTCTCTCCCGCCTTCCCGGTCGGCGGCTTCAGCTATTCCCACGGCCTCGAACAGGCCATCCACACCGGCGCCGTCCAAGACCGCGCCACCCTCAACGCCTGGATCGCCGCCCTCCTCGCCCACGGCTCCGGCTGGACCGACGCCGTCCTGCTGACCGAGGCCTGGCGCGCCTCCACCGCCGCCGACGCGCCGCGCCTCGCCGACGCCGCCGAACTGGCCGACGCCATGGCCCCGTCACTCGAACGCCGCCGCGAGTCCCTCAGCCAGGGCGCGGCCTTCCTCACCGCCGCCCGCGCCTGGCGCCCCTCCGGCCTGATCCCGCCCTACGGCGACCCCGCCCCCTACTGCGTCGCCGTCGGCGCCACCGCCGCCGCCCACGGCGTGCCGCTGGAGCCGACTCTGACCGCCTGGCTGCACGCCTTCGCCAGCAACCTGACCAGCATCGCCCTGCGCGCCGTGCCGCTGGGCCAGAGCGATGGGGTCGCCGTGCTGGCCGCCTTCGAACCCCTGATCCTCGAAACCGCCGCCCGCGCCGCCGCCTCGTCCCTGGACGACCTTGGCGCCTGCGCCCTGATGAGCGACATCGCCTCCATGCGCCACGAAACCCAACACGTCCGGCTGTTCATCTCATGAGCCAGAACGGCCCCCTCCGCGTCGGCATCGGCGGCCCCGTCGGCAGCGGCAAGACCACCCTGACCGAGAAGCTCTGCAAGGCGATGCGCGACCAATACTCCGTCGCCGTCATCACCAACGACATCTACACGCGTGAGGACGCGCTGATCCTGAACCGGGTGCAGGCGCTGCCCGAGGACCGCATCATGGGCGTGGAGACCGGAGGCTGTCCGCACACGGCCATCCGCGAGGACGCCTCGATCAACCTGCGGGCCATCGACGAGATGAACGCCCGCCACCCGGACCTCGACGTCATCTTCATCGAGAGCGGCGGCGACAACCTGGCGGCCACCTTCAGCCCCGACCTCGCCGACCTGACCCTCTATGTCGTCAGCGTCTGCCAGGGCGAGAAGATCCCCCGCAAGGGCGGCCCGGCCATCACCCGCAGCGACCTGCTGATCATCAACAAGACGGACCTGGCGCCGCATGTGGGGGCGGATTTGTCCGTGATGGAGAGCGATGCGAAGGTTCAGCGTGGGACCCGGCCGTTCGTCATGAGCGACCTGACCCGACTGAAGGGCGTCGACGAGATCATCGCCTTCATCGTGCGGCAGGGCGGACTGGCCGAACGGGCGTCGGTCTGACGCGGGCTGCCGAATGCGCCTCTTCCGGCGCCCTCAAGGCTGGGCGTTCAGGCTCACCGCCTTGATGCCGCGCTCGCCCTGGAAAGTCACTTCGATCCAGACCATGCAGTCGGCGATGTCCAGATTATAGGTCAGACCGCCTTCACGACCGCTCATCGAGCCCTCGTTCGGGAGCAGCCGCAATAGCTTCGCCTTGACGTCAGCCGGCCCGTCGTCGGCCTCCAGCCCCCAGGGCCAGGGTGTCGCGGTTCCGGCCTTGAGCTCCTTGTCCGCCCAGGTTGGCGGCACCTTGACCGGGTCCTTCCAGCGCAGCCGGCCGAAGGTGTCGACCCGCGCCAAGGCTTCATTGCAGGACAACGTTGCGGCCTGGACCTGCCCTGCGACCGCCAGTCCAACAGCGAAGGCTGCCAGCCAAAGCTTCATGCGATCTTCCCCTTCAACCGCAGCCGGCTGACACCGCCATCCGGATAGATGTTCAGCCGCACGAACTTCACCGGCCCCAGCTTCGCCACCTGGTCCCGGAACACATGGATGTGGTCCATCGACAGCTTCACCTCGTCCAGCAGCACCGGCCAGCCCTCCGCCGCCGCCGCGATCTCCTCCGTCGTCCCGTGCGCCTCAAGCACCGCCTGGATCGAGCAGTGGTCGGGGTAGTTGCCTTTGAAGTGGGCGGTGTCGACGACGACCTCCTCGATCACCCCGGCGTGGCCCAGTTCCAGCACGGCCCAGTCATGGCCAGGCTCCCGGCGGCGGCGGGTTTCCCAGCCGTCGCCCATGTCCTTGCCCCGGCCGGGCGCGGTCAGGTTCTCGACCTTGCCGAAGTGCTCGTCGTTGGCGATCAGGCCGCGGCCGCCGTTCTCCATGGCCAGCAGATCGAGCACCGTATCGGGCGAGACCTTTGACCAGTCCTTGTGGATGGTCCCGAAGATGCGGAAGCGGGCCACCCCGCCGTCGGGGAAGATGTTCAGCTTCACATGGGTCCAGACGCTGCCGTGCACCGCGTTGACGAAGCGGCGATCATTGCCGGCCAGGTCGATGCGCGGGACCAGCAGGGTCCAGTCGGCATCCTCCCCCGGGACCTCGGCGTCGGAAACGCAGGCCTCGACCGAGGCGCCCGGCGGATAGTTGCCGGTGAAGTTGCGGGTGTCGATCTCGAAGCCGTGGATCTGGCCCGGCGCGCCGAGCTTCACGATGGCCCAGTCGTGGCCCGGCACGCGCTTGCGGCGGCTTTCCCAGCCGTCCATCCACTTGCCGTTGTCGTCATACTTGCCGGGGATGAAGACAGGCTCGGCCGGGTCGATCATCCGGCTCTTGTCGGCGAAGAAGTCGTCTGTGGCGAAGACCACGGCGCCGCCGAGGCGCGGCTGGGCCAGGTCGATCAGGCCGGCGTAGGGATGAGGCGTCACGAAGGGTCCTTGAAGAGATCGTCCAGGCGGAAGCGGGCGATGCGGTGGATCTGGGCGATGGCGGTGTCGAACTCGGTGGCCGGATCGTTGGCCAGGCGCTGTTCGAAGGCGGCCAGGATGTCGGCGCGGCTCATGCCCTTCACCGCCACGATGAAGGGAAAGCCGAAGCGGTCGTTGTAGGCGGTGTTCAGGCGCTGGAAGGCCGCGAACTCTTCCTGACTGCACTGGTCAAGCCCGGCCCCTGACTGCTCCTTGACCGAGGCGTCGGCCATCTTCGCCCGGCTGGCCAGCTGCGGATGGGCCCGGATCAGCGCCAGCTTCTTCTCCTCCGGGGCGGCGTCGACAACCTCGGCCATCGCTTTGGCCATCGCCTCGGCTGTCGTCAGAACGGCGGCATCGGCCCAGACGCCGTCCGCGACCCAGGGGCTGCCCTCATAGACGGCGCCGAACCGGGTGGTGAAGTCGACCTCAGCCATGCGTCAGGTCCACCGGCGGGTGCTTCTCCCGCCAGTGCCGGGCGATCTCGATGCGGCGGGCGAACCAGACGTCCTTGTGGCCGAGAGCGTGGCGCAGGAACTTCTCCAGCCCCAGAATCTTGCCCGGCCGCCCGGCGATGCGACAGTGCAGGCCGATCGACATCATCTTGGGGCTGGTCTCGCCCTCGGCATAGAGCACGTCGAAGGCGTCCCGCAGGTAGCTGAAGAACTGGTCGCCGGTGTTCAGGCCGGTGCCGGAGAAGCGCATGTCGTTGGCTTCCAGCGTGTAGGGCACGATCAGGTGCGGCCGGCCGGCTTCCGTCGTCCAGAACGGCAGGTCGTCGCTGTAGTCGTCGGCGTCATAGAGGAAGCCGCCCTCCTCCGCCGCCAGCCGCCGCGAGTTGGGGCTGGTGCGGCCGGTGTACCAGCCGAGCGGCCGGGCCCCGGTCAGCTTCCGGTGAATCTCGATGGCCCGCTGCATGTGGGCCCGTTCGACGGCTTCCGGAATGTCCTGGTAGTTGATCCAGCGCCAGCCATGGCTGGCGATCTCGTGGCCGGCGTGCAGGAAGGCGTCGACGACGGCCGGATTGCGCTCCATAGCCATGGCCACCCCGAACACGGTCAGCGGCACGTCGTACTTCTCGAACAATCGCAGCAACCGCCAGACGCCGGCCCGCGAGCCGTACTCGTAGATCGACTGCATGCTCATATGCTCGGCCGCCTCGACCGGGCCGGGGAAGATCATGTCCGACAGGAAGGTCTCGGCCCCGGCGTCACCATGCAGGATGCAGCGCTCGCCGCCCTCCTCGTAGTTCAGCACGATCTGCACAGCGATCCGGGCCCCGCCGGGCCACTGGGCGTGGGGTGGGTTACGGCCGTAGCCGATCAGGTTTCTGGTGTAGCCGTCGCTCATGGGACGCCCATTCGAGGCCGCTTGGGCGCCCAACGTCAAGGCTTGCCTCGATATCGCGGCGTTCAGGAGTTGCTTTCGCCGCGGCAAGGGAGAATTCTGGACTGCTCCGCCGCATTCCGGGGGTCTCTGGAGCAAACATGACCGGCCTGACGACCCACGTCCTCGACACCACCCACGGCCGCCCGGCCGAAGGGGTCGGGCTGCGCCTGATCCGGGATGGCCAGGTCCTGGTCCAGGCCCGCACCAACGCCGACGGCCGCTGCGACGCGCCCCTGCTGACCGCCGAGACCATCACCGTCGGAACCTTCCGCCTTGAGTTCGAGATCGGCGCCTATTTCCGCGCCGCCGGGGTCGCCCTGCCCGAGCCTGCCTTCCTGGAGACGGTGGGCATCGATTTCGGTGTCGCCGACACCGCCGCCCATTACCATGTGCCGCTGCTGGTCTCGCCGTTCGGCTATTCCACCTATCGGGGCAGCTGATGCGCGAGGCGATCCGTTTCATCCTCGACGGCAAGACGGTCGAGCTGAAGGACATTGATCCGACGACGACGGTTCTGAACCTGCTGCGCTACGACCTGCGCCGCACGGGGACCAAGGAAGGCTGCGCCGAGGGCGACTGCGGGGCCTGTACCGTGGCGCTGGGCGAACTGGACGGCGACAGCGTCAAATGGCGGGCGGTCAACGCCTGCATCCTGTTCGCCCCCATGCTCGACGGCAAGGCGCTGAAGACCGTCGAGAGCCTCGGCGGCCAGCACCCCGTGCAGACCGCCATGGTCGAGCACCACGCCAGCCAGTGCGGCTTCTGCACCCCGGGCTTCGTCATGAGCCTGTGGGTCCGGGGCCGCGAGGCCGCGCCGCCGCCGGTCAATGACAGCCTGGCCGGCAACCTCTGCCGCTGCACGGGCTACGGACCGATCGTCGCCGCCGCCCATTCTGCTGAAGAGGGGGTCGCCGCCGCGCCGCCCGAAGACGAGACCGAACTGGTCGCCGCCCTGCGCAAGCTTGCCGCTGACGAACCCCTCGTCATCCAGCGCAAGAGCCTCCACTGGTTCGCACCCCGCACGGTGCAGCAGCTGACGGCCGACCTGAAGATGGCCGGCGACAGCGGCGCGGTCACCCTGGTCGCCGGGGCCACCGACGTCGGCCTGTGGGTCACCAAGCAGCATCGCACCCTGCCGATCATCGTCTGGCTGGGCGCCATTCCGGAACTGCAGCAGATCACCGAGACCGAAGAGGGCCTGATCCTCGGCGCCGGCGTCCGCTACAGCGACGCCCTGCCGGCGCTGGCTCGCCTGCATCCGGACCTTGGCGAGCTTCTGCGCCGCCTGGGCTCGGTGCAGGTCCGCAACAGCGGCACGATCGGCGGCAACATCGGCAACGGCTCGCCGATCGGGGACATGCCGCCGGCCCTGATTGCGCTGGGCGCCAGCATCACCCTGCGATCCTTCGATGGCGTGCGCAGCCTGCCGCTGGAAGACTACTTCATCGCCTACGGCAAACAGGACCGCCGGCCGGGAGAGTTCATCGAGACCATCACTGTCCCGCGCCCGGATCCCGCCCGCCGCGTCGCCGTCTTCAAGCTGACCAAGCGCTTCGACCAGGACATCTCCGCCGTCTGCGCCGGCTTCTCGCTGGCCATCGAGGGCGGGGTCGTCAGAGAGGCCCGCGTCGCCTTCGGCGGCATGGCCGCCACACCCAAACGGGCCCCCGCCTGCGAGGCCGCCCTCACCGGCCGTCCGTGGACGGAGCACACCGTCGAGGCCGCCGCCGACGCCCTCGGGAAAGACTTCCAGCCCATCGACGACGTGCGGGCCAGCGCAGCCTACCGCCTGACCGCCGCGCAAAACCTGCTGCGCAAGCTCTTCGCCGACAGTCCAGGCGTCCTGAGCCTGGAGCCGGTCGATGCCTGACGCCGGCGGCCCTCCCCTTTCCGGTGTGGTGCACCGCCCCCTCAACCACGACAGCGCCGAAAAGCATGTCGCCGGGGCGGCGACCTACATCGACGACCTGCCGGAGCCGTCGAACCTGCTGCACGTCTTCATGGCCATGAGCCCGCGCGCCCATGCCCGCGTCCTCGACATGGACCTGTGGGACGTCCGCGCCGCGCCCGGCGTCGTCGATGTCGTCTGCGCCGCCGACATCCCCGGCAAGAACGACGTCAGCCCGGTGTTTGGTGACGACCCGCTCTTCGCTGACGGCCTGGTCCAGTATGTTGGCCAGTCCCTGTTCGCCGTCGCGGCCGAGACGCTGGCCCAGGCCCGCGCCGCCGCCGCCCTGGCCCGGATCACATACGAAGACCTGCCCCACCTGCTCGACATCGCCACTGCCCGCGCCGCCGGCTCGGTCATCGAGTCCGCCCAGACCATGACCCTGGGCGACGCTTCGGCCGCCATTGCCACTGCACCGCACCGCCTGTCCGGTCAGCTGGCCATCGGCGGCCAGGATCACTTCTACCTCGAGGGCCAGATCAGCCTCGCCACCCCCGGAGAGGACGGCGACGTCCACGTCTGGTGCTCGACCCAGCACCCGACCGAGGTGCAGCACAACATCGCCAAGGTGCTGGGCGTGCCCGACCATAGCGTCACCGTCAGTGTGCGGCGCATGGGCGGGGGCTTCGGCGGCAAGGAGAGCCAGCCGGCCCTGTTCGCCGCCGCCGCCGCCCTGATCGCCACCCGCACGGGGCGCCCGGCCAAGGTCCGCCTCGACCGCGACGACGACATGGTGATGACCGGCAAGCGGCATGATTTCGAGACCGGCTGGGAAGTCGGCTTCGACGGCGAGGGGCGGTTGGCCGGCTACAGCGTCGAACACGCCAGCCGCTGCGGCTACAGTGCCGACCTCTCCATGGCCATCAACGACCGGGCGATGTTCCACAGCGACAACGCCTACGCGCTGCAGGCGGCGCAGATCGTCTCGCACCGCTTCCGGACCCACACCGTCTCCAACACCGCCTTCCGGGGCTTTGGCGGGCCGCAGGGCATGGTCGGCATCGAGCGGGCGATGGACGCGATCGGCCTGGCGCTCGGCAAGGACCCGCTGGATGTCCGCAAGGCCAACCTCTACGGCGTCACCGGCGATCAGACCCACTACGGCCAGACCGTCGACCATTCCCCCGCCCTGGCCCTGATCGAGCGCCTTGAGGCGACCAGCGACTACCGCAAGCGCCGGGCCGCCATCGCCGCCTGGAACGCCGCCAACCCCACCCTGAAACGCGGCCTGGCCCTGACCCCGGTCAAGTTCGGCATCAGCTTCACCGCCACCCACCTGAACCAGGCCGGCGCCCTGATCCACGTCTATACCGACGGCTCGGTGATGCTGAATCACGGCGGCACGGAGATGGGCCAGGGGCTTTATCTCAAGGTCGCCCAGGTGGTCGCGAGCGCCTTCGGCATCGGCATGGACCGGGTCAAGATCACCGCCACCGCCACCGACAAGGTGCCCAACACCAGCGCCACCGCCGCCAGTTCCGGCAGCGACCTCAACGGCATGGCGGCGCTGGACGCGGCCAATCAGATCAAGGCCCGGCTGGCCGAGTTCATGGGTAAGGAGTTCGGGGTCGATCCGGCCGCAGTCCGCTTCGAGAACGGCAACGTCCATGCCGGCGACGAGGTGCTGAGCTTCACCGAACTGGCCCGCCGCGCCTGGTTCAACCGCATCAGCCTGTCGGCCGCCGGTTTCTACAAGACCCCGAAGATCCACTACGATCGGGCTAGCCACCAGGGCCGGCCCTTCTTCTACTACGCCTGGGGCGCCGCCTGCGCCGAGGTCGCCATCGACACCCTGACCGGCGAAAACCGCTGCCTTCGCGCCGACATCCTCCACGACTGCGGCGCCTCGCTGAACCCGGCCATCGACATCGGCCAGATCGAGGGCGGCTTCATCCAGGGCATGGGCTGGCTGACCACCGAGGAACTGGTCTGGGACGCCAAGGGGGTGCTGAAGACCCACGCCCCTTCGACCTACAAGATCCCGGCCTGCTCCGACCGCCCGCCGGTGCTCAACATCGATCTGTGGGACCAGCCCAATCCGGAAAACACCATCCACCGGTCCAAGGCGGTCGGCGAGCCGCCGCTGATGCTGGCGATCAGCGTGTTCAGCGCCCTGACTGACGCGGTGGCGGCGGCGGGCGGTCACCGGGTGATGCCCGATCTGGACGCGCCGGCCACGCCGGAGCGGATTCTGTTCGCGGTGGACGATGTGCGGCGCCGGGCGGGTAGCGGCTCATGAAACGCCTCCCCCTCTCCGTCATCCCGGAAGGCCGCGAAGCGGACTATCCGGGACCCAGGGGCCGCCTGATCTCGCTGTCGAACGCTGCGTCGCGGCCGGTGCGCTGCAACCCCTGGGTCCCGGATAAGCGCTGCGCGGCCTTCCGGGATGACGGAATGGACGGGCCAATCGCCGACGGGCGGAGCCCACCGATGAACTGGGCCACCCAGGCGCTCCAAACCCTGAGACGCGGCGAGCCCCTCGCCCTGGTCACCGTGATCGCCGCCGAGGGCTCGACCCCGCGTGAGGCCGGGACCCGGATGCTGGTCACCGCCGATGGCCAGTCCGGCACCATCGGCGGCGGCAATCTCGAATACCGCGCCACCGAGCAGGCCCGCCGCCTGCTGACCCGGACCGAGCGCAACTTCGCCCTCCAGGACTACCCGCTCGGCCCCTTCCTGCAGCAATGCTGTGGCGGCCACGTTCGCCTGCTGCTCGAACGGCTGGAGGCTGACGACCGGGCCTGGCTCGAACCGGCCGCCCGGGCCGAAGCCGCCGGACAGGCCTACGCCCTCAGGGCCGAGGTCTGCGGCGCGCGCCTGCACCGCGCCTTCTTCGCCGACGAGACCCAGTGGGTTGGCGCCGTGTCGATGATCGACGCCGCCGGCGCCCCTCTGCCCGGCCGCCGCCCGACCCTCAGCGAAGGCGACGCTCTGATCGAACGCATCGACGCCGCCCGCCCCCGCGTCCTGCTGTTCGGCGCCGGACACGTCGGCCAGGCCATCGCCCGCGCCTTCGCCCCCCTGCCCTTCCACCTCGACTGGTGCGACAGCCGCCCCGAAGCCGCCGCCCCCGGCGTCGCCATCCAGGACGAAGCCCGCCTCATCGAACGGGCCGCCCAAGCGGGTCCGGACGACCTCGTCCTGATCCTCACCCACAACCACGACCTCGACTACCAGCTGACCCGCGCGGCCCTGGCGGCCGCCCCGCGATACGTCGGCCTGATCGGGTCCGAGACCAAGAAGGCGCGGTTCCTGCGCAGGCTGAAGGACGACGGCGTCGATAGCGCCGGCCTCACCTGCCCCATCGGCATTCCGGGCCTGAAGAGCAAGGCGCCGGAAGTCATCGCCGTCAGCGTCGCGGCCGACCTGTTGCAGCGGATAGAGACCTGATGCTCGCTGACCTCCTCGCCTGGGCCGGCATGGCCACCCGCTGGCTGCACGTCATCGCCGGCATCGCCTGGATCGGCTCGTCCTTCTACTTCATGTGGCTGGACGCCAGCCTGCGCGCGGGCCCTGACACCCCCAAGGGCGTGCAGGGCGACCTGTGGGCCGTGCACGGCGGCGGCTTCTATCACAAGCGCAAGTACCTCTCGGTCCCGCCGGACATGCCGGACGAGCTGCACTGGTTCAAATGGGAGGCCTACACCACCTGGCTGTCGGGCATTCTGCTGCTGACGTTGATCTACTACGCCGGCGCGAGCGTCTATCTGATCGACCCGTCCAAGCTGGCGCTCACCCCCTGGCAGGCCATCGCCATCGGCACGGGCTTCCTGGTCGGCGGCTGGTTCGTCTACGACGCCCTCTGCCGCGCCATCGCCGACCGTCCAAAGCTGTTCGCCGTCGTCTGGTTTTCCGTCCTGGTCGTCGCCGCCTTCGGCCTGACCCACATCTTCAGCAATCGCGGCGCCTTCATCCACATGGGCGCCCTGATCGGCACGGCGATGGTCGGTAACGTCTTCCTCGTCATCATCCCCAACCAGCGCCGGATCGTCGCCGCCATGCTGGCCGGGCAGCCGGTCGATCCGGCCCTCGGCAAGAAGGGCAAGCTGCGCAGCGTCCACAACAACTACATGACCCTGGCGGTCCTGTTCCTGATGGTCTCCAACCACTATCCGATGGTCACGGACCACCCGTTGAACTGGCTGCTGATCGCCGGCATCGGCCTGTCGGGCGCTGTCATCCGCCACTTCTTCAACGAGAAGAACGCCGGCCGGAAAGACCCGATGATCCTGGTCAACGGCGTCATGCTGTTCATCGGCGTGATGTTCTTCGCCCTGCTCACCACGCCGAAACCCGCCGAGGCCGGTGTCACCCCCGCCAGCTTCCCGGAGGTGCAGGCGATGATCGGCAAGCACTGCCAGACCTGCCACTCGGCCACTCCGACCCACAAGGGCTTCACCGCCCCACCGAACGGCGTCGCCTATGACACGCCCGAACAGATCCGCACCTACGCCCCGCGCATCTACGACCGGGCCGTGGCCAACCATTCCATGCCGCTTGGCAACGAGACCGGCATGACCGAGGACGAGCGCGCCAGACTGGGCGCCTGGATCAAGGCCGGCGCCCCATGAGAACCTTCCGCCCCAGCCCCCTGACGCCCGAGGCCTTCGAGCCGTTCGGCGAGGTCATCTCGGTGCGTGAGGACGCCCAGCACTATCCAATCAACTACGGGGCCACGACCCGCTACCACGCGCTGGGCCACACCACGGCGACCGACGGCCAGGTCATCCTCAGCATCTTCCGCTCGACGCCGCTGCCGGCCCTGATCCTCAAGATCATGGAGCGCCACCCCGACGGCAGCCAGGCCTTCATGCCCCTGAACGGCCGACCCTATCTGGTCGCCGTCGCCCCGCCCGGCGAACTGGACCCGTCGAGGATCGAGGTCTTCCTGGCCGACGGGTCGCAGGGGGTGAACTACGCGGCCGGGACCTGGCACCACTATTCCCTGGCGCTGGGCGAGGTCAGCGACTTCCTGGTCGTGGATCGCCAGGGACCCGGACCCAATCTCGACGAGATCGAGATGGCGGAAGAGGACTGGATCGAGGTCGTCCTCAGCTGATTTCCGCGCACCTTTGATCCAGATCAAATCGGCCCGTTTCGCCCGGGTGTTTCTAAAGGTGACGCCGGCGTCACTTTTAGAACGCGGCGCGCCGGGAGAGACACCATGCTGAATGTCAAACTGGTCGACGGACCGCCGCAGGAGATCCGCGAGTTCGACGACGAAGTCGTCAATCACCTGACCGGCGAGGACGTCGAGGTCATCCGTGAGATTTTCCGCACGCCGCTGACCGGGTCCTACAACTGGGACTACGAGGACGCCAACGCCAGGATCCGCAAGCTCTATGAGCTGGGCAAGCGCTTCAACTGGGACGCCCAGATGGACGTCGCCTGGGACACGCCGTTCCCCCACACCGAGTACCCCTCGGCCCCGGAGATGAACGCCTACGCCGGCAATCCGAAGTACGAGGCGCTGAGCGCCGAGGACAAGCTGAAGTTCGCCTGGCGCAGTCAGGCCCAGACCCTGTCGCAGTTCATGCACGGCGAGCAGGGCGCCATGCTGGTGGCCAGCCAACTGGTCTCTTGCGCCCCGACCTTCGACGCCAAACTCTATGCCTCGTCCCAGACCTTCGATGAGGCGCGGCATGTGGAGGTGTTCCACAAGTACCTCGTCGATCGCTGCAAGACGATCTATCCGATCAACCCCAACCTCAAGCTGCTGCTCGACAAGGTGCTGACCGACGAGCGTTGGGACCTGAAGTTCATCGGCATGCAGATCCTCATCGAGGGTCTGGCCCTGGCCGCCTTCCAGTCGATCCACATGACCACCCGCGACCCGCTGCTGCGCCAGATCGTCGAGCTGGTGATGCGCGACGAGGGCCGGCACGTGGCCTTCGGGGTCAACTATCTTGAGAACTGGATCCGCGCCCTGCCGGAGCATGAGATCGAGGAGCGGGCCCAGTTCGCCTACGAGGCCTGTGTGATCATGCGCGAGCGGCTGTTCGACACCGAGGTCGCTACCGAGTTCGGCTTCACCCGCGACGAGGCCCGCGAGATCAACCACAACGCCGCCACCGGCCAGGCTTTCCGCGACTTCCTCTTTGAACGGATGATCCCCAACCTCAAGCGCATCGGCCTGCTGACCGAGAGCGTGCGGCCGAAGTTCGAGGCCCTGGGCGTTCTGAAGTTCGAGGACGCCGTCCATGACGGGATGATCGACTGGGCCAGCCTCGAAAAGCCGCTGCCGGTCGGCCCGCTGGCCATCGCCGCCGAATAGTCTTGAAAGATCCTCCTGCGCCAATGGCGTGAACGGCCCGGGTCGGCATCGTCGCCCCGGGCCTTTTTTTGCCTGCCGGTTTGCGCCGACGGCCACGGTGCGCGACACTTCCTCCCAACAGACCGCCGGGCACGGCGGCAAGGGGCGGGGAACGATGATGCTCAAGGGTTGGCTGCTGTTCGCGATCGGCTGGCTGCTGGTCCTCGGGGGCTCCTGGGCGGCCAGCGCCATCCAGACCGACGGCGGCATCAAGGTCGAGGACGTCCGCTTCGCCGGGACCGGCGGGGTGACCATGAGCGGCCTGCTCTACACCCCGCGAGGCGCCACCGCCGCGACCCCGGCGCCCGGCGTTCTCGCGGTCCACGGCTACATCAACAGTCGCGAGACCCAGAGCGCCTTCGCCATCGAGTTCGCCAGGCGGGGCTACGTCGTCCTGGCCATGGACCAGACCGGCCACGGCTACAGCGGCGGCGCCGCCTTCGCCAACGGCTTCGGCGGTCCCGACGGCCTGAAATACCTGCGCGGCCTCCCAACCGTCGACAAGGCCAACATCGGCCTCGAGGGCCACAGCATGGGCGGCTGGACCGTGCTGGCCGCCGCCGCCGCCATGCCTGACAGCTACAGGGCCATCGTGCTGGAGGGCTCCTCGACCGGCGCTCCCTTCGCCGCCGACGGTACGCCGACCTGGCCGCGCAACACCGCCCTGGTGTTCAGCAAGTACGACGAGTTCGCCAAGCTGATGTGGGGCGTTCCCCGCGCCCTCGATGTCGGGACCAGCGCCAAGGCCAGGGCCCTGTTCGGCGCCGCCGAGACCCTGCAGACCGGACGTCTCTACGGCGACCTCGCCGCCGGTACGGGGCGACGCCTCTACCAGCCGACCACCACCCACCCCGGCGACCACATCTCCACCGAAGCGGTCGGAGACAGCCTCGACTGGTTCGCCCAGACCCTGACCGGCGGCACGCCGCGCCCGGCCGGCGACCAGATCTGGATGTGGAAGGAAGCGGGAACGGGCATCGCCCTGATCGGCTTCGTCGCCCTGCTGCTCGGGACCTTCGCTCTGCTGCTGAACCTGCCGCTGTTCGCCAGCCTGCGCGGAGCGCCAGCGATCACCCCCGCCGGCAGTAAGCTCCGCCTGACCCTGACCGCCCTGATCCCGGTGCTGACCTTCTTCCCGGCCTTCATCGCGGTGACCCTGCTGGTCAAGCCGAGCGCCCTCCTGCCGCAGACTGTGACCACCCAGGTCGTGCTCTGGGCGCTGATCAACCTCGCCATCACCGTCATCATGGGCCTGTTCGGCAAGCGACCCGAGGCCCAGCCCCGCCGCAACATCCTGCTCCCCGCCGTCCTCATCGCCATCGCCGTCAGCGCCGTCGGCTACCTGTCGCTGGTGCTCGCGGACCGGCTTTTCCTCGTCGACTTCCGCTTCTGGGTCGTGGCCCTGAAACTGCTCAGCCCGCATCAGGCGATGATCGCGCTGATCTACCTGTTACCGCTGACCGCCTTCTTCTGGGTCAGCCTGACGGCCCTGCACCGACTGACCGGCCGATACCGGACCGCCATCGCCGCCATGGCCGGCGGCTTCCTGCTGTTCCTGATCGTCAACTACGGGACCTTCTTCGCCACCGGCCGCCTGCCCACCGACTTCGACCCCCTGTCCACCGTCATCGCCATCCAGTTCGTTCCCGTGCTGGCCGCCGCCGCCATTGTCTCGACCTTCGCCTGGCGTCGCACCGGCAGCGCCCTGCCGGGGGCCCTGATCTGCGGCCTGGTGGTGACCTGGTACATGGTGGCGGGCACGGCGACGCAGTTCGTCTGACCGCTTGCCGTCGGGTCACGGTTGCCCTCGTCGCCCCCGGCTGAGAGGGTGGCGCGCCCTTTTTCGGAGCCTGACGATGGATCTCGACCTCAGCCCCCGCGACCTCGCCTTTCGCGACGAGGTTCGGGCCTTCCTTGACCAAAATCTCTCGCCCCTGCTGCGGAAGGCGGGCTCGCTGACCACCAGCGTCTTTACCGACAAGGAATGGTCCATCGCCTGGCAGCGCATCCTGCACGCCAAGGGCTGGGTCGCCCCCGCCTGGCCGGTGGAATACGGCGGCGCCGGCTGGGACGACATGCAGCGCTATATCTTCTCGGCCGAATGCGCCCGGGCCGGGGCGCCGGGCCTCTCGCCCATGGGGCTGAAGATGGTCGGCCCCTGCATCATGCGGTACGGCACGCCGGAGCAGAAAGCCTTCTACCTGCCGCGCATCCTGGCCGGCGAAGATTACTGGTGCCAGGGCTACAGCGAACCCGGCAGCGGCTCCGACCTCGCCTCCCTGCAGATGCGCGCCGACAGCGACGGCGACGACTACATCCTCAACGGCTCGAAGATCTGGACCACCCACGCCCACTTCGCCAACCGCATGTTCTGCCTGGTGCGGACGAAGTTTGACGGCAAGCCGCAGCAGGGCATCACCTTCCTGCTGCTGGAGATGGACACCCCCGGCATCACCGTCGCGCCGATCATCACCCTGGCCGGCGAGCATGAGGTCAACCAGGTCTTCTTCGACAATGTCCGCGTTCCCAAGTCCGGACGCCTGGGCGAAGAGAACCAGGGCTGGACGGTCGCCAAATACCTGCTGGAGTTCGAGCGCGGCGGCAGCTCCGCCCCGGGCCTCAAGGTCTCGCTCGGCCGCCTGCGGGCCATGGCTGCGGCCGAGGCCGGGGACGATGGCGAGCCGCTGCTGAACGATCCCCACTTCCGCGCCCGCCTGGCCGCCACCGAGATCGCCGTCGAGGCGGTGGAGATGACCGAGCACCGGGTGATGACCGCCCTGTCGGCCGGCGAGAACCCCGGCCCCGCCTCCTCCATGCTCAAGGTGCAGAGCACCGAGACCATGCAGCACATCGACGAGCTGGCCATCGACATCGCCAACCACTACGCGGCCGTCTATCAGCCGGAGTCGCGGGTCCCGGGCGCCAATACCGAGCCCGTCGGCCCGGCCCACAGCCTGGTCGCCATGCCCCGCTACCTCAACAACCGCGCCGCCTCGATCTACGGCGGCTCCAACCAGATCCAGCGCGACCTGATGGCGCGACTGGTGCTGGGACTTTAGTTTTCCTTCTCCCGCTTGTCGGGAGAAGGTGGCGGCGAAGCCGACGGATGAGGGCAGCACCGGCGGTCGGTGTTCGTCCGCACAGCGCCAGTCTTCAAAGGCTGGCGCTGCCCTCATCCGACCCCTTCGGGGCCACCTTCTCCCGACAAGCGGGAGAAGGCTCGCTTCTCCGCCCACACCGGGAACAGACACCATGACCGCCGTAGACTTCGACCAGATGCCGACCCTGGGCGACATCGCCCGCTATCAGGCCCGCGAGCGCGGCGCCGAAACGGCTCTGACCTTCGAGGGCCGCACGACGACCTTCGCCCAGTTCGACGCCCTGACCAACCGCGTCGCAAACGCCCTGATCGCCCAGGGCGTGACCCGCGGCCAGCGCATCGCCTACGTCGGCAAGAACAGCGACCACTACTTCGAGCTGCTCATCGGCGCCGCCAAGATGGGGGCGGTGATGACCCCGATCGGCTGGCGCCTCGCGCCGCCGGAGGTCGCCTACATCATCGAGGATAGCGAAGCCCCGCTGGTCTTCGTCGGCCCGGAAGTCATCGGCCAGAGCGACACCGTCGCCAGCCACCTCAGCTTCCGTCCCACCATCATCGCCATGGAAGCCGATGGCGCCGACGGCCGCCCCCTCTACGAAACCTGGCGCGACGCTGCATCCGACGCCGACCCGGCTGTCGCCATCGACCCGGCTGCCGACGTCGCCGTCCAGCTCTACACCAGCGGCACCACCGGCAAGCCCAAGGGCGCCATGCTGACCCATTCGAACCTGCTGAGCGGCCGCCGCGCCGCCGCAGAGGCCAGGATGCCGTGGAACGAGTGGGGCCCGGACGACGTCAGCCTGGTGGCCATGCCGGTCGCCCACATCGGCGGCACCGGCTGGGGCATCGTCGGCCTCTACAACGGCGCCAAGGGCGTCGTCGCCCGCGAGTTCGATCCCTTCAAGGTGCTGGACTTCATCGAGGGCGACGGCATCTCCAAGATGTTCATGGTCCCGGCCGCCCTGCAGATCGTCGTGCGCCAGCCGCGCGCCCGCGAGGTCGACTACAGCCGGATGAAATACATCCTCTATGGCGCCAGCCCCATCCCGCTGGACCTGCTGCGCGAGTGCATGGAGGTGTTCGGCTGCGGCTTCTGCCAGCAGTACGGCATGACCGAGACCTGCGGCACCATCGTCTACCTGCCGCCCGAGGATCACACGCCCGAAGGCAGCCCGCGCATGCGGGCCGCCGGCCTGCCGATGCCGGGCGTGAAACTCAAGGTCATCGATGAGGCGGGCAATACCGTTCCCACCGGCACGGTCGGCGAGGTCGCCATCCATTCGGTGGCCAACATGCCCGGCTACTGGAAGCTGCCGGAAGCCACCGCCTCGACGATCGACGCCGACGGCTGGCTGCGCACCGGCGACGCCGGCTACCTGGACGAGGACGGCTACCTCTTCATCCACGACCGGGTGAAGGACATGATCATCTCCGGGGCGGAGAACATCTATCCGGCCGAGGTCGAGAGCGCCGTCTACGGCCACCCGGCCGTCGCCGAGGTCGCCGTCATCGGCATCCCCGACGACAAATGGGGCGAGGCGGTGAAGGCCGTCGTCGCCCTCAAGCCCGGCATGACCGCGACGCCGGACGAGATCATCGCCTTCGCCCGCGGCCGCATCGCCGCCTTCAAGGCCCCCAAGAGCATCGACTTCATCGACGCCTTGCCGAGAAACGCGTCCGGCAAGATCCTGCGCAAGGATTTGCGCGAACCCTATTGGGCCGGGCGCGCGCGACGGGTGAACTGATCAGCGCCGGTAGGGCTCGCAGGCCCAGCCGTCACCGTCGCCGTCCATCCACTCACGATAGGAGGGATCGCTGTGGGGGATGTCTTCATAGCCCGCGGCCCTCGCGGCGTTGCAGCCGGTGAAATGCTGATCGACTGGCGCAGGGGGATTAAGCAGGCCGATCACGGTCTCACCGACACCTGACGCCTCCACGGCCGCCTGGGCTTGCGACATCAGGCCGGTCGTCGGCGGCGGCGTGCCGGGTGCGAACAGGGGCCAGAGAGTGTGAGCGGCGAACAGCAGGGCGCCGACTACGGCGACGTTACGCACAGTCCGCTCAAGCAGACCCGCCGGCCGACTGACCCGGGCCTTCGAACGAACGGGCGCGCGCTGTGGCGTGGGCATAGACTCCTCCCGACCCGCACAGAATGACATCACGCGGTTAGCGGACCGTCGAAGGAGGCGGTTAACGGCTGGCATTGCCGCATGGTCAGGCCTATTTCTGGGACATGACCGACGAGCCGCCTATTCCCCCGGACGAGACGCCCATCCAGAAGGCCATGCGCCTGAAGAAGGCCGCCATCGACGCCAAGCCGAAACCGCCGCGCGGCGGCAAGTTCCAGCGCGAGCAGGCGGCGGCCGCTCACAGCAGCTCGAAGTCCAAGCCCTGGATGAGCCGCTAGACCGTCACGTCGATCCGCTCCAGTCCCCGGAAGAACGGCAACGTCCGCCATTCCGGCTCGCCCTCGACCAGCTTCAGGTCAGGGAACCGTTCGAACAGCCGCACCAGCGCCACCTGCGCCTCCAGCCTGGCCAACGGCGCGCCGATGCAGATGTGCGCCCCGCCGCCGAAGGCCACGTGCGGCTTGTGCTTGCGGCTGACGTTGAAGGCGTGGGGGTCGTCGTAGACCTCGGGGTCGCGGTTGGCGCCGCGCAGGGACATGGTCAGCGCTTGGCGGGACTTCACCGGGCAGCCGGCGATCTCCATGTCCTGGTGGGCGATGCGGCCGGTGATATCGACCGGCGGCTCGTAGCGCAGCACCTCCTCGACCACCGCATTGATGATCTTGGGATCAGCCTTCAGCTTGGCCAGCTCGGCCGGATTGAGCAACAACAACCGCACGGCGTTGCCGATCAGGTCGGTGGTCGTCAGGTTGCCGCCGACCAGCAGGGCGGTCAGGTTGATGCGCAGCTCGGTGTCGGCAAGGTTCGCCTCCGCCTGAAGCTGAACCATGTCGCTGATCAGGTCGTCGCGCGGCGCGGCCCGCCGGTCCGCCATGGCCTCCAGGAAATAGGCGTTCAGGTTCTCCGACGCGCTTTCCATCGCCGCCGTCTGGGCCGCGTTGCGGAACGGGTTGAGGCCCTGGATCAGGCCCTCCGACCAGGCGCGGAACTCGACCAGCCGTTCGCGATCGACGCCGAGGATGGAGGCGATCACGTCGATCGGGATCGGCACGCAGAACCGGTCCATCAGGTCGAAGGTGGTTTCGCCCTCCAGGGCGTCGAGCGTCTCGCCGATGATCCGCTCGACCTCCGGCTTGAACCGGGCGACCCGGGCATAGAGGGCCTGGGCCAGCGGCCGGCGGATGCGGGCGTGATCGGGATCGTCCAGCGTCAGGATGCTGGAGACATGGCTGCGCGGCAGGCTCGGATCGACCTGGTCCAGGGACCGCCGCTGCAGAATGGCGCCCTCCTCGGCGTTGATCGGGTCGCGCAGCATGTCGAGATCGGAGACCACCGCGCGCACGTCGGCGTAACGGCTGAGGATGAAGTTGCCGGACATCTCGTCCCGGTGGACCGGACAGCGGGCCCGCAGGTCATCGAGCACCACATGCGGATCGGCCCGATAGGTCGGGTCCATCGGCGTCAGTTGCAGCAGGTTGGGCAGGGGCGCGTCGTCGGCCATCGGTCTGGTCTCTCCCGCCGGCCTCTTCGGAGGGCCGGTCTTGCTCCTACTGTGCGCCAGCCTCGCCCCGCGGCCAAGAGTGACGCTGCCGTCAACTTTCGAAAGTTACCCTGGGGCCTCGACAGCTGCATGATATATTGGCATCATTCGTGCCAATACAAGGCGGGGAACAACCATGGTCCAGTTCAGGCGGTCGGCGAAAGCGGTCCTGGCGCTCCTTGGCCTCGCGACCCTGCTCGCCTTCGGTCCCAGCACCGCAGCTCCCTCCGGGCCGCCCGTGGCAGGGACGCCGCCCAACATCGTCCTCATCCTGATCGACGACGCCGGCTACACCGATCTTGGGTCCTACGGCTCGGAGATCGCCACCCCGACCATCGACGCCCTGGCCGCCTCGGGCGCCCGGTTCGCCAACTTCCACGCCTCGCCGATGTGCGCCCCCTCGCGGGCCATGCTGCTGACCGGCGTCGACAGTCACACCGCCGGCGTCGCCAACCTGCCGGAGAGCACGCCGCCGGAACACCGGGGCAATCCCGCCTATCAGGGCAAGCTGGACAAGAAGGTCGTCACCGTCGCCAGCCAGCTCAAGGCCGCCGGCTATCGCACCTACATGGCCGGCAAATGGCACCTCGGCCACGACGCCGCCTCCCTGCCGAACGCCCGCGGCTTCGACCGTTCCCTGGCCCTGGAAGCCACCGGCGGCGACAACTTCCAGCAGCGGCCCTACTTCCCGATCTACACCGGCAAGGAGTGGTACGAGGACGGCAAGCCGACGACGCTGCCGAAGGACTTCTACTCCTCGCAGCTGCTGGTCGACCGGATGATCGGCTACATCGACAGCGCCCCCAGGGACGGCCGGCCCTTCTTCGCCTACCTGCCGATGCTGGCCATCCACATGCCGGTGCAGGCGCCGGCCGAGTATATCGCCAAGTACGAAGGCAAGTACGCGGACGGCTGGGCCGCCCTGCGCAAGGCCCGCAAGGCCGGCGCGGTGCGCACCGGGCTGATCGACGCCGAGACCCCGATGGGTCCCATGCCGGCCAATGTCACCGACTGGAACAAGCTGTCGAAGAAGGAGCAGCAGGTCTGGGCCAAACGCATGGCCGTCAACGCCGGCATGCTGGAATCCATGGACGCCAACCTCGGCCGCCTGGTCAGCCACCTGAAGACCACCGGCCGCTATGACAACACCGTCTTCGTCGTCCTGTCCGACAATGGCCCGGAAGGCGCCGATCCCGTGGCCGACTCCGGCTTCCGCACCTGGCTGAAGGCCGTCGGCTACAAGCCGGAACCGGGTGGCAAGGGGACCTGGAGCGCGGTCGGCCCCGGCTGGGCCAGCGCCTCGGCGGCGCCGGGCGCCCTGTTCAAGTTCTACGCCTCGGAGGGCGGCACCCGCGTGCCGCTGATCCTCTCGGGCCCGGGCATCAAGCCGGGCCTGCTGACCCGCGGCTTCTCGATCATCACCGACATCACCCCCACCCTGCTCGACCTGGCCGGCGTCGCCCCGGCCCATCCGCTGGACGGCCGCAGCCTGCGCCCCGTGCTGACCGGAAGTGTCGCCAGCCCCTATGACGCCGCCACCCCGGTGGCCATGGAGGCGGCCGGCGAGGCGGCCCTGTGGAAGGGCGACCTGAAGGCCATCAAGGGGGCCGGCGTCCTGGCCGATCCGGCCTGGCGGCTCTACGACATCACCCGCGATCCGGGCGAGACCAACGACCTTGCCCTGGCGAGGCCGACCGAGCTGGCGGCCCTGAAAGCCGACTACGACGCCTGGGCCAAACGGGTCGGCGTCGCCGAGGTCCCGGCCGGCTACACAGCCGACAAGCAGGTCGCCCAGAACATCGCCAAGAGCATTGTGCGGACCTACAGGCCCGTCCTGCTGGGCGGTCTGGTCGTCATCCTCCTGGTGCTGGTCGGCCTTGGCGTGATGATGCGCCGGGCCGGCGAGACCTGGGGCCGCGCCGGGACCCGCCTGCTGCTCGGCGTCGTCGGGACCCTGGCCCTGCTGATCGCCAGCCGCTTCTGGCTGGCCCCGGCCGAGGCCGCCGGCCAGTTCTTCCTGTCGCCGCAGGGCGTCGCCGGACTCGGCACTATCCGCGCCGACATGGCCGCCTTCTTCGCCGCCTCCGGCGGACTGACGCTGATGGCGGCCGTTCGCCGCGAAAGCCGTTGGCTGTGGCCTGTCCTGCTGATCCTCAGCCTGGCCCTCGCCGGGCGGACCCTGAACCTGCTGCTGACCGGCGGCGGGCCTGGTGTTGTCCCGCCGATGGTGGTCGAAGCGGTGCTGATCGGCATCACCCTGCTGGGCATGCGGGCGCTGCCGAAGACGCGAGGCTGATCCCTTCTCCCGCTTGTCGGGAGAAGGAAGGCGACTTACGCCGCCAGCGTCTTCCCCGCCGGCCGCGCCCCGACCTTCGCCACCGGGTTCGAGAACACCATCGCGCCGTCCTCGACCTTGCCGAACTTCAGGGTCATCAGGTCCAGCGCATAGTTCTGGTGCTGCTTCCAGGGCGCCTTGGCGCCCTGTTTCGGGAACAGGTGCACCGACCGCTGGACATAGCCCGACGAGAAGTCGAGCCAGTCCTGGTCGCCCTCGTCGCCCGGCTTGCGGACCGGGGTGCATTGGGCGAGGCCCGTCCGGGTCATGTGGTTCAGCAGACGGCAGACATAGCCGCAGGTCAGGTCGGCCTTCAGCGTCCAACTGGCGTTGGTGTAGCCGAACGACGAGGCCAGGTTCGGCACGCCGCTGTACATCATGCCCTTGTAGCTCAGCGTCTCGCTGAAGATCACCGGCTTGCCGTCGACCGCGAACTCGGCCCCGCCCAGCACTTCCAGGTTCAGCCCCGTCGCCGTGACGATGATGTCGGCCTCGATCTCGGCGCCTGATTTCAGCAGGATGCCGGTCGGGGTGAAGCGCTCGATGTGGTCGGTGACAACGCTGGCCGCGCCGGTCTTGATGGCGTTGAACAGGTCGTCGTCGGGCACCAGGCACAGCCGCTGGTCCCAGGGATTGTAGCTGGGGGTGAAGTGGGTATCGACGTCATAGTCGGGGCCAAGCTTCTCGCGCACCATGCCCAGGATGTTGGCCTTGACCTTGTCCGGGCTCTTGCGGGCCATGCGGAAGAACAGCATCCCCAGCAGCACATTCTTCCACCGCGTGATGCGGTAGGCGGTCATCGGCTTGAACCTGGCCTTCAGCCACTCGGCGGCCGGATCCTCGGCCGGGCGGCTGACCACATAGGTCGGCGAGCGCTGCAGCATGGTGACGTGGGCGGCGGTCCTGGCCATCTCCGGCACGAGCGTGACGGCGGTCGCGCCGCTGCCGATGACCACCACCTTCTTGCCCGAATGGTCGAGGTCGGCGGGCCATTCCTGCGGGTGGACGATCCGGCCCTTGAAGTCGGCGGCGCCGGCAAACTCCGGCTTGTAGCCCGACTTGTAGGAGTAGTAGCCCGAGCACATGAAAAGGAAGTTGCAGGTGAACTTCACCGGCGCACCGTTCACCTCGGCGGTGACCGTCCAGGCCGCCGTGGCGGTGTCCCAGTCGGCCCGCTTGACCATGTGATTGTAGCGGATGTGCCGGTCGATGCCATTCTCGGCGGCGGTCTCGTTGACATAGGCCAGGATGGAGGGACCGTCGGCGATGGCCTTGGCGGCCTTCCACGGTTTGAAGACATAGCCCAGCGTGTACATGTCGCTGTCGGAGCGGATGCCGGGATAGCGGAACAGGTCCCAGGTGCCGCCCTTGGCGGCGCGGCCCTCGAGCACGACATAGGTGCGGTCCGGCGAGCGGTCCTGCAGGTGCTTGGCGGCCCCGACCCCGGACAGGCCGGCCCCGACGATGACCACGTCGAAGTGCTCGATTTCCTGCGCCACGACCGTCTCTCCCGATGCTCTTATGTTATCGGCGATAATACGGGTGAAACGCTCGTTTGAACAGCGGTCGCTGACCTTGCGTCAAAATGCCGGCGGACGAGGAACCGACGCCGCCAGCAACGAGGCCCGCTCCTCCGCCGTCATCGGCCGCCACATGCCCTCGGGCAGGTCGGCCAATTCGATGGGCCCGACCCGGGTGCGGATCAGGTCCACAACCTCCAGCTCGACCAGCTCGCACATCCGCCGGATCTGCCGGTTGCGGCCCTCGACCAGCACGAAGCGCAGCCGCCCGGGCATCACCTCCTCGACAATGGCCGGCCGAAGGGTGCGACCATCGAGTTCCAGCCCGTGGCGCAGCAGGTCGATCTTCTCGTCCGTGATGTCGCCCTCGACCTGGACGAAATATTCCTTGTCCAGCTCGCTGTCGGGCCCGATCACCGCCTTGGCCAGCACCCCGTCCTCGGACAGGATCAGCAGGCCGCGGCTGTCCATGTCGAGCCGGCCGAGCGGGGCCAGCTTATGATCGGAGTTCGGATAGACCTCCGCCTCGACGAACAGGTTCGAGCGCCGCAGCAGCCGCACGGCCGGCACCTGGTCGCCCTCGGGCTGGGCCGATACGATGCCGACCGGCTTGTGGATCAGCACCGTCAGCTTGGTATCCAGCGCCTCCTTGCCGGCCTCATCGAGGACCAGGGTCTGGCCCGGCAGGATCTTGCGACCGACGTCCTCGACCAGAGCGCCATCGATGCTTACCCGACCCTCGGCGATCAGACCCTCGGCCTCGCGCCGCGAACAGACCCCTGACTGCGCCAGCCATTTGTTGACCCGCACGGGCTCGTCGCCCTCGTATTTCCGGCTCCAGCTCATCGCCTCTCTCTAGGGGCTGGCAGGCCCGCCGGAAAGGCTCGCCGTCTTCGCCGCCCGGGCCGCGAAGAAGTAGCAGGGGATAGCCAGGCCCGAGAAGGCCGTGAAGGCGAACAGGGTCCAGCTATAGGGCTGGGCGATACCGGCCTTGATCAGGACGTCGACCAGGACGCCCGCGCCGGTGATGCCGATGCCCAGCCCCACGACATTGAGGCTGAGCAGATAGAAGGCCACCACGGTCGAGCGAACCTGTGGCGGGCACAGGGCCTGCACCGCCGAGAAGGTCGGGCCGTAGAAGACACCCAGCTGGAAGTAGGCGACGGCGATGCAGATCCAGAACAGAGGGCTGTCCGGCGCCACCAGCCGGTAGGTCAGGTTCACCGGCAGCAGCACGCTCAGCACGATGACCATGAACATCGCCGGGCTCTGGCCGGTCTTGCGGGCGAACAGGTCACTGATCAGACCGCCGAACAGATTGCCGGCCACCCCGGCGACCACGGCGATCAGGCCGCTGAGCCGGGCGATCTCGCCCTTCTCGAAGCCGCGCTCCTGGACCAGCCAGAGCTGATCGAAGCCCGCGGCGCCGAGCACGAAATGCACGCAGACGCCGCCCAGAATAACCAGCTGCAGCGACCGTGATGACTTCACGGTGCGGGCGAAGATGCGCACCAGCTCACCCACCGACGGGGCCGCGACCGCGTCCGGCAGGGCGGCGGCGGCCTTGCGCGAGGGCCGGGTCT
Source organism: Caulobacter sp. (assembly GCA_032122215.1). Taxonomy (GTDB): domain Bacteria; phylum Pseudomonadota; class Alphaproteobacteria; order Caulobacterales; family Caulobacteraceae; genus Caulobacter. The sequence continues at coordinate 6,037 of JAUMCZ010000052.1, read as the reverse complement.
CGCGGACCAGAAGAATGACCCCGGAGAACACCACCCCGATCGCGCCCAGCAGGAAGAAGCAGTTCCGCCAGCCGATGGCCGGGCCCAGGTAGCCGGCGACCAGCAGGCTGACCCCCACCCCGATCGGCACGCCCATATAGTAGAAGCCCGAAGCGAAGCCCCGCTTTTCAGGCGGGAAGCGGTCCGCCAGCAGCGACATGGCGGTGGGCGTCAGCGCCGACTCGCCGATACCGATGAACATCCGCGGCAGCGCCAGGCTGACGAAGCCCTTGGCCAGGCCGGAGGCGGCGGTCAGGGCGCTCCAGCCGAACATGGCGATGGCGATCAGCCGGGGTCTGTTCACCAGATCCGCCAGCGCTCCCATGAACAGACCGGCGACGGCATAGAAGACGAGGAACACCAGGCCGGTCAGCAGGCCGAACTGCGTGTTCGACAGGCCCAGGTCCGGAACGATGAAGTTGGCGAAACTGGCGAGCAGCTGGCGATCGACGAAGTTCAGCACGTTCATCAGCATCAGCATGATGAGCAGGCCATAGTCGCCGGCCGAGGCGCGGGCGCCCCCGCCCACGGTGTTCGTGCCGTCCATCGCGTCTCTCCCTGCCGGTTCGCTTGGCCATCGTGGGCTTCCGTCTGACCGGCGGGAGGACTGTCGCCCGCGCCGGGCGCCTCAGCAAGCCCACCCCGTCATCCCGGCCGGAGCGCCGCAGGCGACCCGGGATGACGGAACAAACGAACCCGGACCGAATAGATTGAAAAATGGACGCGACCGTCCACTTGTAAAACTGGACGCTAGCGTCCAGTTATCCGCCATGACCACCCCATGCCCCCTTCGAAGCACCGCCGGGGATCGGGCGAAGGTCGGAAAGGCGACAGTGGATCGGAACCTTCCGGACCAGAGCGCTCTTACCGCCCCAGTGCTGGAAGAGGCTTTCAATGTGCTGGAAGCCCGGGCGTCCGACCTTGCCGACCAGCCCGGCGACCCTGTCGATCTGTTCGAGGATATGGCTTCCATTCAGGAACAGGCGGCCTTGGCCGACGCCCTGCTGTTCGAAGGCCTCACCGCCAGGGCCCGGGCCCATGCCTGAGGCCTCCGCTGTCCCCATCCGCTGGGCGCCGCACGAGCTGCCGGTCATTCCCGGCTCGGCCCCTACGCCTGAGCACCATCCACGCCTGCGCATCGCCTACGGCCTGATCGGCCTGCTGGTCGGCCTGACCGGCGGCCTCGGCAACGCCCTGGTCAGCGTCAACCTCGCCACTTTCCAGGGGGCGCTGGGCCTGTCGCCGGTCGAGGCGGCCTGGATCCCGGTCGTCTTCACCATGACCAGCGTCTGCGCCAGCATCCTGCTGTTCAAGGTGCGCCAGCAGTTCGGCCTGCGCCTGTTCGCCGAGCTTGGCCTCGGCGTCTACGTCCTCTTGATCATCGGCGACCTGGTCGCCCAGTCCTACGCCTCGACCCTGCTGGTCCGAGCCGCCAGCGGCTTTGTCGGCGCGTGCCTGACCAGCATGAGCATCCTCTACCTGCTGCAGGCCTTCCCGGCCGCCCATCGCATCAAGGCCATCATCATCGGCATGGGGCTGACCACCCTGGCCATCCCCATGGCCCGGGTCTTTTCCAACGACCTCATCCAGATCTCCGAATGGCGCGGCCTGCACATCTTCGAGCTGGGCCTGGCCCTGCTGTCGCTCGGCGCTGTCACCATCCTCAAGCTGCCGCCGTCGGAGAAGTTCAAGGCCTTCGAAGGGCTCGACCTGGTCAGTTTCGGCCTGTTCGCCGGCGGCATGGCCCTGCTCTGCGCCGTCCTCGGCATCGGCCGCGTCGTCTGGTGGACGGAAGCCGCCTGGATCGGCTGGGCCCTCTGCGGCGCCCTGATCCTGATCGTCAGCGCCTTCGTCATCGAGCACAATCGCAAGAACCCGCTGCTGCAGACCCGCTGGATGGGCAGCGCCGACATCCTGCGCCTGGCGCTGGTCTCCATCCTGGTGCGGATCATCCTGTCGGAACAGACGGTCGGCGCCGTCGGCCTGATGACCGTCGAGGGCGTCGGCAGCGACCAGCTGCGCGTCCTCTTCGCCATCGTCCTCATCGCCACGATCGCCGGCAGCGTGGTCAGCGCCCTGACCATGAACCCGTCCAACCTCGGCCCGCCGCTGCTCGTCGCCCTCGCCCTGATGGCTGTCGGCGCCTTCATGGACAGCGACGCGACCAACCTGACGCGGCCCGAGAACCTCTATCTCAGCCAGGCGATCCTCGCCTTCGCCGCCTCCCTGTTCCTGGCCCCCGCCCTGCTGTTCGGCATCGCCCGCGCCATGGCCCAGGGGCCCAGCTACATCATCAGCTTCGTGGCCGTGTTCAGCGGCGCCCAGACCCTCGGCGGGCTGATGGGCTCGGCCTTGATCGGCACGCTGCAGGTAGCCCGCGAGAAGTTCCACTCCAGCCATCTGGTCGAGACCATCAACCCCGCCGACCCGCTGGTCGCCCAGCGCCTGCAACAGCTGGGCGGCGTCTATGCCCGCACCCAGCCCGACGCCGCCCTGCGCCAGGCCGAGGGCGGGGCCCTGCTCAGCCGGCAGGCCACCCGCGAGGCCAACATCCTCGCCTACAACGACGTCTTCCTGGCGATCGCCGTGATCGCCGCCCTGACCTTCCTCTGGATCGGCTTCCTGTACCTGCGCGCCCGCCTGCGGACGCGGCGGGAAGCCCTGGCCCTGCAGCGGGCGAACCCCGCCTCGGGCAATTTGTGAGATGACGATGACCGACACGACCCAACCGGGCGCGCCCGCGTCCCCCTCCCCTCAGGCAAGTCCTGATCAAGACATCCCGCCCAGCGGCTGGAAGCCGCCCTTCAGCCGTCGCAGCCTGATCGTCGGCGCGGTCGTCATCCTGGCCGGGCTGATCGCCATCCTGTTCGCCTGGAAGCTGCCGCCCTTCACCAGCGACATCCAGACCACCGACAACGCCTATGTTCGCGGCCAGGTGACCATCCTGGCGCCGCAGCTCAGCGGCTATGTCGCCGAGGTCGCCGTCCAGGACTTCCAGATGGTGAAGAAGGGCGACGTCCTCGTCCGCATCGACGACCGCATCTATCGCCAGAGGCTGGAACAAGCCGAGGCTGGCCTCGCCGCCGCCCGCGCCAACCTCGCCAACAGCGCCCAGGCGACCCGCGCCAAACAGGCGGGGGTCGGCGGCCAGCGGGCGGTGCTGGCCTCCGCCCAGGCCCAGCTGGCCCGCGCCCAGGCCGACATGCGCCGCGTCGACGAACTGGTGGCCGACGGCTCTGTCTCCCTGCGTGAACGCGACCAGACCCGCGCCGCCCTGCAACAGGCCCAGGCCGCCGTGCAGCAGGCAAGAGCCGGCGGCGAGGCGGCGCGTCAGGACGTGCTGTCCACCGTCGTCGGCCGTGGCTCGCTGGCCGCCGCCGTCGCCAACGCAGAGGCCCAGGTGCGCCTGGCCCAGATCGACCTTTCCAACACCGTCATCCTCGCGCCGCAGGACGGCCAGCTCGGCGAAGTCAGTGTCCGCAAGGGCCAGTACGTCGCCGCCGGCACGCAGCTGACCGCCGTGGTGCCGCGCCAGCTCTGGGTGACCGCCAATTTCAAGGAGCGGCAGACCGCGAAGATGGCCCCCGGCGAGCGCGCTGTCCTGCGCGTCGATGCCCTTGGCGGCGCCAGGCTGACCGGCGTCGTCGAGCGTATCTCCCCGGCCAGCGGCTCGGAGTTCAGCGTGCTCAAACCGGACAACGCCACCGGCAACTTCGTCAAGGTCGCCCAGCGGATACCGGTCCGTATCAAGCTCGATCCCGGCCAGAAGGCCGCCGAGCGGCTGCGCGTCGGCATGAGCGTCGAGGCCCGGGTCGATACCTCGACGGGGGGCCTGTGATGCGCCGCCTCCTACCCCTGCTGCTGACCAGCGCCATTGCCCTGCAGGCCTGCGCCACCACGGCGACGCCCGCGCCCCCGGCCGCCACTGTCACCGCCCCCACCGCCTGGCGCACCGACCCCGGCCCGGCCGTGGCCATCGACAAGGCCTGGTGGACCGGCTTTGGCGATCCCGTGCTGACCCAGCTTGTCGAGACGGCTGTCGCGGGCAACACCGACGTCGCCATCGCCGCCGCCCGGGTCGACGAGGCCCGCGCCCAGACCCGCGTTTCCCGCGCCGCCCTGCTGCCCACCCTCGACGCCGGGGCCGGGGCCCAGGACGCCCGGAGCCTCAACGCCTTCGGCCAGCCGACCACCGCCTATACCGCCCAGCCGCAACTGACCTTCGCCTACGAGATCGATCTCTGGGGCCGGCTGCGCGACCAGGACAGGGCCGCCCGCGCCAGCCTGCAGGCCAGCCAGAACGCCCGTGACGCCGCGCGTCTGAGTGTCGCCGCCGCCACCGGCAACGGCTACATCGTCCTGCGCGGCCTGGACGCCCGCCTGGTCACCGCCAATGAAACCCTGGCCGCCCGCACCGAGGCCCTGCGCCTGGCCAAATCCCGCGCCGACGCCGGCTACACCTCCAAACTCGAACTGAAGCAGGCCGAGGCCGAATACCAGGCCGCCGCCCAGCAGGTCCCGACCCTGAAACTGGCCATCAGCCGCCAGGAGAACGCCCTCAGCCTGCTGCTCGGCCAGGCCCCCGCCGCCATCCCGCGCGGCGCGGACCTCTTCGCCCTGACCCAGCCGCCGACGCCCGACGGCCTGCCCTCCGACCTGCTGCGCCGCCGCCCCGACATCGCCCAGGCCGAGAACACCCTGGTCGCCAGCGACGCCGCCTACGCCGGCGCTCGCGCCCAGCTGTTGCCCCAGGTCCGCCTCACCGCCAGCCTCGGCGCCCTGTTCGTCGAGGGCCTCGACGGTCCGACCAATGTCTGGAGCCTCGGCGGCAGCATCCTGGCCCCCCTGTTCAACGGCGGCCGCCTCTCCGCCCAGGCCGACGCCGCCGGCAGCCGCCGCGACCAGGCCGCCTTCGCCTATCGCAAGTCGGTCCTCACCGCCTTCCGCGAGGTCGAGGACGCCATGGCCGCCGTCCAGCGCCTGAGCGAGGTCGAGACCGCCGTCCAGGCCCAGCGCGACGCCGCCGCCGAAACCCGCCGCATCGCCCGGAACCGCTACCAGGCCGGCTACGCCTCCTACCTCGAAGAGCTCGACGCCCAGCGCAGCCTGTTCAGCGCCGAACTGGCCCTGAGCGCCGCCCGCGCCGACCGCCTGGCCGCGACGGTGCAGCTCTATCAGGCGATGGGCGGGGGTTGGAGCGCCGACTAGATCCTCCCCCATCGGGGGAGGGGGCCATCGCGCAGCGATGGTGGAGGGGGTCCGCACCGGCGGTTCAGCGTCACGAGGTTTACCCGCCGACGTGAGCGGTGACCCCCTCCGTCAGTCGCCTATCGGCGCCTGCCACCTCCCCCGTCGGGGGAGGACCTCGCCTGGACAGCCCCTTAGGGCGTTGAATTTTATGACCATTCTTAATATGTCTAGACATATTCATCGACAAGTCGGCGCCTGACCGCCTGGCGGCCGACCCCCCGTCACCGGCACGGGCTCAATCGGGGCTACAATCAGCAACACTCGACCTACGCCCCGACCCACGCGCCGGGCTACATCTGGTGACATCCAGCCTACGAAAAGGGCCACATGCTCAAAGGCTTAAGCTGAAATGAGGGGGTGGCGCCCCGAACATCGGGTATAATCGTAGGTCGCTTCGATAGCCGTCTTCCCTGACCCACCGTCAGTCCCCGATACTCCCCGCAAAAGACGCGAGGAACACCCATGACCTATCCCCTGCCCAACGCTTCCATCGACCTGACCGGCCATGTCGCCCTGGTCACCGGCGCCAGCTCCGGCCTCGGCAAGCGCTTCGCCCAGGTGCTGGCCGCCCAGGGCTGCGCCGTCGCCCTGACCGCCCGCCGGGTTGACCGACTGGAAGCCCTTGCAAAAGAGATCAACGACGCCGGCGGTCGCGCGGTCGCCCTGGCCCTCGACGTCACCGACGCCGACCAGCTGCTGGCCGTGGTCGGCCAGGCGGAAGAAGCGCTGGGGCCCGTCGACATCCTGA
>JAUMCZ010000051.1:0-1579 GCA_032122215.1 Caulobacter sp. | reverse complement strand
TCAACTGGATGAAGAGCCACGAGATCCGCATGGCCGCCCAGGCTTTCGGAGACTTCGGCGACGACATCAAGCCGGTCGTCCAGCCCGGCGGCTCCGACAGCGCCGCCCTCGACAACACCTTCGAGGTTCTCGTCCGCGCCGGCCGCGACGCGCCCATGGCCAAGGCCCTGCTCGTGCCCGAAGCCTGGAACGCCAAGTCCGACGAGCAGATGAAGCCGGAGCACAAGGCGCTCTACAGCTACTGCAACGCCGTGATGGAACCCTGGGACGGCCCCGCCGCCCTCTGCGCCACCGACGGCCGCTGGGTCGTCGCCGGCAAGGACCGCAACGGTCTCCGCCCGTTGCGCGCCGCCCTGACCGATGATGGTCTGCTCATTGTCGGGTCAGAGGCCGGCATGTGTGGGGTTCCGGATGAGCGGATCAGCCGCAAGCTTACTATTCATCCTGGCCGGATGATCGCCATCGACCTCGTCGAAGGCCGCATGTTCGGCGAGGAAGAGATCGTCGACGAACTGGCCATGCGCCATCCCTATAAGGACTGGCTCGGCAACATGGTCGATCTCGAAAAGGAGATCGGCCCCGGCCCCGAACCGCGCAAATGCGGCCGCGAGGAACTGACCCGTCGCCAGACCGCGGCGGGCTATTCGCTCGAAGACCTGGAGATGGTCCTGGCCCCCATGGTCGAGGACGCCAAGGAAGCGATCGGATCGATGGGCGACGACGCCCCGCTGGCCGTGCTGTCGGACAAATACCGTCCGCTCAGCCATTTCTTCCGTCAGAACTTCAGCCAGGTGACCAACCCGCCGATCGACCCCCTGCGGGAAACCGGCGTCATGAGCCTGAAGACCCGGTTCAAGAACCTCGGCAACATCCTGGCCCAGGACGAGGCCCAGACCGACGTCTATGTCCTGGAAAGCCCGGTGCTGACGACGGGGATGTACGAGCGGATTCTCGACTACATCGCCGGCAAGAACCTGGCCGTCATCGACTGCACCATGCCCCTGCCGGCCTCCGAGGCGCGGGCCGGCGACGCCCTTCGGGCCAACCTCGACCGCATCAAGGCGGAAGCCGAGGACGCCGCCCTGCGCGGCTGCTCGACCATCGTCCTGACCGACACCGAGAGCGGCCCGGCCCGCGTCGGCCTGCCGATGATCCTCGCGACGGCCGGGGTGCACGCCCACCTGGTCGCCAAGGGCCTGCGCTCCTACGTCTCCATCATCGTCCGCTCGGCCGAGTGCATGGACACCCACTACTTCGCCGTTCTGGTCGGGGTGGGGGCGACGGCGGTCAACGCCTGGCTCGCGCAGGAAAGCTTCCAGGATCGTCTGGAGCGGGGCCTGGCCGGCGATCTCTCCCTTCGCGACGTCTGCGTGAACTTCAAGACGGCCATCGAACAGGGCCTGCTGAAGATCATCTCCAAGATGGGCATCGCGGTGATCTCCAGCTACCGCGGCGGCTATAACTTCGAGGCCATGGGCCTGTCCCGCTCGCTGGCCGCCGAATTCTTCCCCGGCATGCCCAGCCGCATCAGCGGCATCGGCCTGGCCGGCATCGAGGCCAAGACGGTCGAGATCCATCG
>JAUMCZ010000050.1:0-6370 GCA_032122215.1 Caulobacter sp. | reverse complement strand
GCAGGGACTTGATGTCCCTGGAGAGCTGGGCGTAACCGCTGTCCTTCTTGGTGAAGGAGCAACGGTAGCCTTGCGCCTCGGCGATGGCGCAGGGGTAGACCACGCCGCTGGCGGCGCCCTTGAACTCGATGACGGCGCCGTCGGGACGGTCGTTGCACTTCAGCTCGACGATTTCCTTGTCGGGGACGTTGAAGACGCCGTACTGGGCCACGTCACACTTGAAGCCGACCTTGCCGGCCAGGCTGGTGTAGAGGCCGTTCTGTTCGGTCTTGGCCGCGAGGGCGTCGGTCATGGTGCAGCCGCCGCCGACGAAGCTGGCCTCGGCGCAGGGAACGGTCTTGCCGTTCTTGCCGTCGACCTGCTCCAGCATGAAGCCGTTGCCGGCCTGGCAGGCGACTTCGAACCAGTTGGCGCCGGCCGGGGTGGTGAGGACGTAGCGCTTGTCGGTGACGGCGCAGGTCTTGCCCGAGGTGGCGGCGAGGCTGTCGACCACGGCCAGCTGGCTTTCGCGGGTGGTCAGGGTGCAGGCCAGGGTGCTGCCGGTGTCGTAGACGAGGCAGGACTGGGCCTTGGCGTCGCCGGTCAGGTTGGCCGGGTAGCTGGTCTCGAGCACGTAGCCGACGCCGGCGCCGCAGGCGACTTCGATGAAGGTCTTGGTCGCGTTGTTGCCGATGTAGCGGAAGCCGCTGGGCGTGCAGGTCTTGCCCGCCTTGGTCATGTAGGACGCGACCTGGCCGTTCAGATTGCCGTTGCCGGCCAGCCGGCACTTCAGCGGGCTGTCGATCATCTTGCCGCCGCCCGCATCGACCTTTTCTTCCAGGTTCACACAGGGAAACAGGCCGGCCGCCGGTTTGGCGGGGTTCTGTTCGACGACGTAGCCGAAGCCCTGGTCGCAGGCGATTTCGAAGTAGTTGGTCTTGTTCTTCGTGTCGGTGAGAATGAAGCGGGCCTCGGTGACATTGCAGGTCAGGCCGGCGGACTTGGCCAGGGCCGGCGCCTCGGCCATGCCGCGGTCGCGATCCTTCTGGGCGATGACGCCCGGAGCGGCGGCCGCTTCCTTTTCCTTCTTCTTGCCCTGGGCCACGGTGACGCCGGATGTGGCGAACATGGCGAGAATGACGGCGGCGGCGATGCCGTAGCGGTTGCGACTCATGTCTACCCGAGCTCCTGGGGGGATAGGCTGTTGTTTTGGGGGTTTTAAACCCCCCGTACCTTAGCGGGTCAAGGTGCCTAACCTAACAGGCGCAATTGCGGCGTCCCGCTGAACGCGGGATGATGGCGGCGTTCATCGGAGAGACACTGTGCACGACGGCGTGGAAGACATTTCGGCGGAACTGCGCCGGCCCAAACTGGACTACCCCTTCGAGACCGTGCCGACCCCGGGCGCCGGGGACGCGGTCGAGATTGCGCCGGGGGTTCTCTGGCTGCGTCAGCCGCTGGGCGGGCCGCTGGGTTTCATCAATGTCTGGGCCCTGGCCGACGGCGAGGGCTGGTGCATCGTCGATACCGGCATGCAGACGCGCGAGACGGCGCAGGCCTGGCGCGAGGCCTTCAAGGGCGCGCTGGGCGGCAAGCCGATCACCCGGGTGATCGTCACCCATCTGCACCCCGATCACATCGGCCTGGCCGGCTGGATGACCCGCAAGTTCCAGTGCCGGCTGTGGATGACGCGGCTGGAATACATCCAGTGCCGGATGCTGGTGGCCGACACGGGCCGCGAGGCGCCGGAGGACGGCTTGCGATTCTACAAGGCGGCCGGCTGGGACGAGGACGCCATCGACAACTACCGGGCCCGGTTCGGCGGCTTCGGCAAGGGTGTCTACCAGCTGCCCGACAGCTATCGGCGGATGACCGACGGCGAGACGATCCGCATCGGCGACAACGACTGGACGGTGGTGACCGGCAACGGCCATTCGCCGGACCATGCCTGCCTGTGGTGTCCCGAGCTCAACCTGTTCATCAGCGGCGACCAGGTGTTGCCGCGGATCTCATCGAACGTGTCGGTGTTTCCGACCGAGCCGGACGGCGATCCGCTGACCGATTGGCTGGGGTCGCTGGCCAAGCTGAAGGCCTCGATCCCGGCCGGGGTGCTGACCCTGCCGGCCCACAACGACCCTTTCTACGGCGTCCACGCCCGGCTTGACCACCTGGCGGCCGGGCATGAGCGGCAACTGGGCCGGCTGGAGAAGTCGATCAGTGAGGCGCCCAAGCGGTCCATCGACGTGTTCGGCAGCCTGTTCGCCCGGCCGATCGGGCCGGAGCTGATGGGGATGGCGACGGGCGAGAGCCTGGCGCACCTGAACTGCCTGATCGGACGTGGGCGGGCTGTGGCGGAGACGGATGCGGACGGGGTGACCTGGTATCGGGCGGCTTAAGGGTTCTCGAAGTTCGCCGGGCCAGAACGCTTGCGACGGCCTGTGATGAAGCGATCCAGAACGTCGCGCAGGGAACCGTCGGGCATGCTCATCGAGGACGGCTGGCGAGCCCGATAGGCCGCGGCTTCCTCGGGAGTCGGCCGGTCGGAGATTTCGCGATGGGCGGGTTTTTTCTGCTCGGCCACTGGAAAGCCCTCCAAGCCACATCAAGGCGTTTTCGCACCTGACACAATCTTGGGTATTTTGGGGCCAGACGCCATCACAATCGGTACGGTCGCTTTCGCACCGTCTATTTCGCACGCGAACTTGATGTTTCGCATACGAAGCATATAACAGCGGCATGGCTCCGCCTCCCAACCGCCGGCTGATGTTCCTGCTCAGCGCCGCGAACCGGCGGGTGCAGCGCTGGATCGAGGCGGAAATGGCGGCCAAGGGCGGGCTGACGAGCGCCCAGTCCGGCGTGCTGTTCTTTCTTGGCAAGCAGGACGGGGCGCTGATCGGCGAGGTGGCCGAGGCGCTGGATACGGCGCCGAGCGCCATGAGCGGGCTGATCGACCGCATGGAGCGGGCGGGCCTCGTTGAGCGGCGGGCCGATCCCGGCGACGGACGGGCGCAGCGCATCCACATGACCGACAAGGGCCGGGCCGGGCGCGACTACGCCAAGGCCGGGCTGGACTACATCAACAACCAGATCACCGACGGCTTCACCGAGGCCGAGATCGACACCGTCGCCCGCTGGCTGACCAGCCTGCAGGCCCGTTTCCCGCAAGGAGCCCCCAAATGAGCGACCATATCCTCGTCGAGATCGAAGCCGGGGTGATGACCCTGACCTTCAACCGCCCGGACAAGAAGAACGCCCTGACCGACGGCATGTACAAGGTGCTGGCCGACAGCATGGCGCAGGCCGAGGCCGATCCGGCCATCCGGGCGGTGCTGTTCAAGTCGTCCAGCCCGGCCTTCAGCGCCGGCAACGACGTCAGTGATTTCGCGGCCCAGAATTCGTCGGGCGACACCAGCCGCGACGCCGGTGAGCGTCCGGCCGGGGAGCGCAATGTGACGCGCTTCCTGAAAGCCCTGGCGCGGGCCGAGAAGCCGCTGGTCGCGGCGGTGCAGGGTCTGGCGGTCGGGGTCGGCACGACGATGCTGCTGCATTGCGACCTGGTGTATGTGTCGCCGGAAGCCAAGCTGACGACGCCGTTCGTGGGCCTGGCCCTTGTGCCGGAGGCGGCGTCGAGCTGGCTGCTGCCGGCGCGGATCGGCCATGCGCGGGCCTATGCGATGTTTGCCCTCGGCGAGGCGATGATGGGCGAGGAAGCGGTCACGACGGGGATCGCCAACAAATGCCTGCCGACCGATGAGGTCGTGGCGGCGGCGATGGCGGCGGCCCAGGCCCTGGCCAAGCGACCGATCGGGGCGCTGAAGGTCACCAAGCGGCTGATGCGCGATGCGGACAAGATCGCGGCGCTGATGGACATCGAAGGTCGCTACTTCGGCGAGCGCCTGCAGTCGGCCGAGGCGGCGGAGGCCTTCGCGGCCTTCTTCCAGAAGCGCCCGGCGGATTTTTCGAAGGTGGGCTGAGCCCCCTTCCAACAACAACAAGCAGAGGAAACACCCATGAGCGATCGCATCACCTCGCCCTTCCAGCGCTTCTCGACCGCCCGCGAGGTGGTCGCGGGGCATGACCTGAGCGGGCAGACGATCATCGTCACGGGGGCCGCCACCGGCATCGGTGTCGAGACCGTGCGGGCCCTGGCCGAGGCCGGGGCCGATGTCGTCATCGCCGCCCGCAAGCCGGACCTGGCGGCGGCGGCCATCGCCGACATCGAGACGACGGCCAAGGGCAAGGTCAGTTTCGAGATGCTGGACCTGTCGGACTTCGCCTCGATCCGGGCCTTCGGGGCGCGGTGGGGCGCGCGGCCGCTGAACATCCTGATCAACAACGCCGCCGTCATGGCCTGTCCGCTGGATCACACCAAGGACGGGCTGGAGATGCAGATCGGCACCAACCATTTCGGCCACTTCCTGATGACGGCGCTGCTGACGCCGGCGCTGATCGCCGGCGCGAAGGCGAGCGGCAAGACCTCGCGGCTGGTGTCGCTGTCGTCGATCGGCCATGTGCGCAGCGACATCCGCTGGGACGACCCCCACTTCAAGACCGGCGACTATGAGAAGTGGGCGGGCTATGGCCAGGCCAAGACCGCCAATGCGCTGTTCGCCGTCGGCTTCAACAGGCGATTCAAGGACCAGGGCGTCACCGCCAACGCCGTCATGCCGGGCGGCATCCTCACCCCGCTGCAGCGCCACCTGCCGATCGAGGAGCAGCGGGCGATGGGCTGGCTGGACGAGAACGACAAGGCGGTGACTGGCTTCAAGACCACGGAGCAAGGCGCCAGCACCAGCGTCTGGGCGGCGGTGGGCGCCGAGCTGGAGGGCGTTGGCGGGCTGTACCTCGAGGACTGCGCGCAGGCTGTGGCCTGGTCGAAGGAGAACCCGCGAGCCGGGGTGATGGCGCATGCGCTGGATGCCGAGAGCGCCGAGCGGCTGTGGGCGTTGTCGGTGGAGACGACGGGAGCGGGTTGAACCGTCAACGCGTCCTTCGACACGCCCGCTGGCGCGGGCTACTCAGGATGACGAATGATTGTGATCCTGCCCCCTCTTCGTCATCCTGAGTAGCGATCCGCCAGGATCGCGTGTCGAAGGACGCACCCTGTTTCAACGGAGACCAACGCGATGAGCCTTGCCGGAAAAACCCTCTTCATCACCGGGGCCAGCCGGGGGATCGGCCTGGCCATCGCCCTGAAGGCCGCCCGTGACGGGGCCAATATCGCCGTCGCCGCCAAGACGGCCGCGCCGCACAAGCACCTGCCGGGGACCATCTATTCGGCCGCCGAGGAGATCGAGGCGGCGGGCGGCAAGGCCCTGCCGCTGATCGTCGATGTGCGGGACGAGGCGAGCGTTTACGAAGGCGTCGAGAAATGCGTCGCCGCGTTCGGGGGCATCGACATCTGCGTCAACAACGCCTCGGCCATCCAGCTGACGGGCACCGAGCAGACCGAGATGAAGCGGTTCGACCTGATGAACCAGGTCAATGCGCGCGGCACCTTCCTGACCAGCAAGGCCTGCATTCCGCACCTGAAGAAGTCGGCCAACCCGCATGTGCTGGCCCTGTCCCCTCCCCTCGATCTGGCGCCCCACTGGTTCGGCCGGCACGTGGCCTATTCGATGGCCAAGTACGGCATGAGCCTGTGCATGCTGGGGATGAGCGACGAGTACCGGGGTCAGATCGCCTTCAACGGCCTGTGGCCGCGCACGGGCATCGCCACGGCGGCCATCCAGTTCGCCCTGGCCGGCGACGACGGCATGCGGATGTGCCGCACGCCGGAGATCATGGCCGATGCGGCCTATGCCATTTTCAACAAGAAGGCCGCCGAGTTCACCGGCAACTTCCTGATCGACGACACCTTCCTCTATGGCGAGGGGGTTCGCGACTTTGAACCCTACCGCGTCGATCCCAGCCGGCCGCTGATGCCCGACTTCTTCGTGCCGGAGGACATGCCGCCGCCGCCGGGGGTCAAGATCGGCTGATCGGGGCGCGGACCCGCATATCGCTGGTCGCTATTGCGGGTTACGTCCAATTGGCTCAGGCTGCCCTTGGAACAACCAAGAGGGGATCAGGATGAAGCTGTTTATCGCGCTGGCCGCGTCGGCCGCCTTGCTGGTGTCGGCCGGCGCCGCCGCCGCCCAGGTCCAGACCATCACCGCCAAGCCGGGCACCGTCGGCAGCGACGGCCGCAAGGTGAAGGACAAGGACGGGCGGCTGTGCAAGGTTCTGGTCGTCACCGGCAGCCGCATGCCGACCCGCAAGGTTTGCAAGACCGCCGAGGAATGGGACCGCCAGTCGGCCGACGCCAAGCGCGAGCTGGAAACCCAGATCCGCCTGAACAGCACGGTCAACAAGATCCAGAACGCGGGCGGCGGCCGCTGAGCCGGCAGGA
>JAUMCZ010000049.1:0-10580 GCA_032122215.1 Caulobacter sp. | reverse complement strand
CAGCTTGCGATCCAGCCCCATCGGCCAGCCGAAGGATTCGGCGATGGCGTAGGCGGCCGAGCCGGCCAGAACCGGCACAGCCAGCAGGCCGGTGCCGATGATGCCGAGACTGAACAGCACGAAGGCCAGGTCGCCGGCGATCGGGCGCAGGGCCTGGGCGGCCTGGGCGGCGTCCTTGATATCGGTGACGCCGTTCACATGCAGGGTCACCGAGGTGGTCAGGACGATGAAGAAGGCAATGACGCTGCAGACCGCCATGCCCGTCCAGGTGTCGAGGCGGATGCGCCGCAGCTCGTTGTCGGCCAGTTCCGGGCGGTGGATCAGTGAGCGGGCCTCCGGGTCCGGGCCCAGGTCCTCGACCTCCTGCGAGCTTTGCCAGAAGAACATGTAGGGGCTGATGGTGGTGCCGAAAACGGCGACGATCATGGTCAGGAAGACAGGCGTCAGCTGCACCTCCGGAACGAAGGATTTGAACGCCACCTCCGCCCAGGGGATCTTCACCGTGAACACCACCCCGACATAGGCCAGAAGCGACAGGGTCAGCCATTTGAGGACCTGGACGTAGCGCTTGTAGCTCATGAAGATCTCGAGCATCAGGCAGACCAGGCCAAAGCCCCCGGCATAGACGAACGGGTTGACCCCGGGCAGGATCAGGGCGGCCGCGGCCCCCATGGCGGCGACATCGGCGGCGATGTTGATGGTGTTGGCGATCAGCAGCGACAGCACCAGCATGGCCAGCAGCCAGCGCGGGAAGACCTTCTTGATGTTGGCGGCCAGGCCGTGGCCGGTGACCCGGCCGATGCGGGCCACCACCTGCTGGATACCGGCCAGCAGCGGATAGGCCAGCACCACGGTCCACAGCATGTTCAGCCCGAAGGCCGCGCCGGCCTGGCTGTGGGTGGCGACGCCGCCCGGATCGTCGTCGGCCGCCCCGGTGATCAGCCCGGGGCCCAGGCGGCCAAGGAAGCTCGGCCGGCGATCGGGGACGGGGGGCGTCTTCATGTCGGCGTGGGTCCGGCGGAGGAGGGCGGGTGGCCATGGCCGCTGTCCGGGCGGCGACGACGCAACGCCTGCGGCGGTTGCCCGAAGGCGCGCAGGAAGGCGCGGCGCATGCGTTCGCTGTCGCCGAAGCCAACCTCAAGGGCGACGTCCTCGACCTGCAGGGGCTGGCTTTCCAGCAGGGTGCGGGCGGCTTCCAGGCGCAGGCGCTCGACGGCCTTGGCGGGGGTGAGGCCCAGTTCCGCCGAGAAGGCGCGCAGGAAGGTGCGCTCGCTCATCTTCGCCTGCTCCGCCAGGTCCGGCACGGTCAGGGGGCGGCGCAGGTTCTCGCGCATCCAGGCCAGCAGGGGATCGAAGCGGCCGCCGGCCTCCATCTCCAGCAGGGCCGAGAACTGCGACTGACCGCCGGGGCGGCGGTGATAGACGACGAGCTGCTGGGCCGTCCTGCGGGCGATGTCCTCGCCCAGATCCTCGCCGATCAGGGCCAGGGCGAGGTCGATGCCGGCGGTGATGCCGGCGCTGGTCCAGACCGGGCCGTCACGGACGAAGATGCGGTCGGCGTCCAGCTTCACATTCGGATAGGCGCGGCGGAAGTGGTCGGTGCGGTTCCAGTGGGTGGTCGCCCGGCGGCCTTCCAGCAGACCGGCCTCAGCCAGGATATAGGCTCCCGAACAGACCGAGGCGACGCGGCGGGACGCCGTTCCCACGGCCCGCACGAAGTCGAGGGTGGCGGCGCAGATGGCCGGGCCGCGTGTGCCCTCGCCGCCGCTGAGCAGCAGGGTGTCGAAGCGGTCCGCGAGGCTGAAGGGCCGGCTGTCGATGGCGACCCCGCCGCTGGCGCGGACCAGGCCGCCCTCGCGGCTCAGGGTTTCGACCTCGTAGGCGCCGGGTTGGTAGCGGTCCGCGATCTCGAAGGCGGTCATGGGACCGGCCGCATCGAGAAGCTGGAAGTCCGGAAAGACCAGAACGCCGATCCGTCTGGTCATGGCGTAAAGCGAGGGATCAATGTCATTTCGGCCAGACGCTATGTCTGACAGGATGCCCTGGTCAAGCCTTCAAGGAGACGCCGCCATGGCCGCCGCCCCGCTGCACATTATCTTCGCCCTCTACCCCGGTGTCACCCATCTCGACTTCACCGGCCCGCATCAGTTTCTCAGCCGCCTGCCCGGCGCGCAGGTGACGGTGGCCTGGAAGGACGGCGGCGAGCTTGAGGCCGACGGCCTGACCTTCGCCGGTCTCAAGCGGCTCGACGCCATCGAGCAGTGCGACATCCTCTGCATCCCCGGCGGCTTCGGGACCAGCGCCGCCATGCTGGACGAGGCGTTCATCGGCGAGATCCGACGCCTCGCCGGCCTCTCGCGCTATGTCACCAGCGTCTGCACCGGCTCGCTGATCCTGGCGGCGGCGGGTCTGCTGACCGGCAAGCGGGCCGCCTGCCACTGGGCCTGGCGCGACCAGCTGGCCCTGTTCGGGGCCATCCCGGACCCGGGCCGGGTGGTGCGCGATGGCAATGTCTTCACCGGCGGCGGGGTGACCGCGGGCATCGACTTCGCCCTGACCCTGGCGGCCGAGGTGGCGGGCGATGACTTCGCCCAGGCCCTGCAGCTCGGCCTGGAATACGCCCCGGCCCCGCCGTTCACCGCCGGTCGGCCGGAAACCGCCCCGCCGGAAATCCTCGCCCGGGTGCAGGCCATGTATGGCGCGGCCATGCCCGAGCGGCGGGCCGCCGCCGAACAGGCCGCCGCTGCCCTGCCTTAGCCAGGCGCCGGCGCGCCGAACACGACCGAGGTCATCGAGATGGCGGCGAAGACGTCGTCGTTGAAGAAGCCGACCGGCTCGTCGGCTTGGCTGGCGCCCAGCACGTAGAGCAGCGGCAGGTAGTGTTCGGCGCTGTTGATGGCGAGGTCCGCGTCGGGGCCGAGGCTGCGCCAGTCGATCAGCGGGTCGTGGTCGCGCTGGACGATGAGGCGCTTGGCCGTTTCGTTGAAGCGGGGCGACCAGTCGGGCGTCACGCCGCTGCGGAAATCAACGGCCCGCAGATTGTGGACGATGTCGCCGCTGCCGACGATCATCACCCCCTCGTCGCGCAAGGCGGCCAGCCGCCGGCCGGCCTCGTAGTGCCAGCGATCGGGTCGGGTGTGGTCGATGGACAGCGCCACGATCGGAATGTCGGCCTCCGGGTACATGGGGCCCAGTACGCTCCAGACGCCATGGTCGAAGCCGCGCTCGGCGTCGAGGGCGACGGGATCGGGACTGAGCAGTTCGACCACCCGCCGGGCCAGGGCCAGATCCCCCGGCGCGTTGTAGCGGACGTCGAACAGGGCCTGGGGGAAGCCGAAGAAGTCGTGGATGGTCTGCGGCGCCGCCCCGGCGGTGACCGCCGCGCCGCGGGTTTCCCAGTGGGCCGAGATGATCAGGATGGCCCTGGGGCGTGGAAGGGCCCGGCCGGCCTCGGCCCAGCCTTGCGTCCAGGCATTGTTCTCGATGGCGTTCATCGGCGAGCCGTGGCCGAGGAACAGGGCGGGCATGCGGGTCATGGGCGTATTCCGTAACAGTAGAAGGTACAGATGGGTATCGGCCCGGTGGTTGCAAGTCCGGCCCCGAAGGGCCCGTTTGGGGGGTCCGACAGGCCCGAACCATGACCACCTTGCGCCAGAACGACACGAATTCGCCGCCGACGGGAAACGGCATCGTCCCGGGACGGGGCGGCGCGCTCGACCTGCTGCGCTTCCTGGCGGCCATGCTGATCGTTGTCTATCACTTCGGGCAGGATGCGCCGGTGTCGCTGGACGCCCTGCATCCGGTGTTCGGGCGTGGCTATCTGGCGACGGACTTCTTCCTGATCCTTTCGGGCTATGTGCTGGGCCGCGCCTACGGCGGCCAGGTTATGTCGGGCCGGATCGGTCCGGTGCGGTTCCTCGGCAAGCGGGTCCAGCGGCTGTGGCCGGCGCAGGTCATCGTGCTGGCTGGCCTGGCCCTTGTGGTGATGGCGTCGGCTCTGGTCGGCATCAGGCCCAACAATCCGGAAAACTTCACGCCGCAGGCCTTCGCCATGCAACTGGTCTTCGCCCAGGCCTGGGGCATTCCCGGCGGCGGCGGCTGGAACCACCAGAGCTGGTCGTTGTCGGCCCTGATCGTCTGCTACGGGGCCTTCCCGCTGCTGTGGAGCTGGATCAGCCGGATGAAGAGTTCCATCGCCATGCTGGCGCTGGGCATGCTGGCGGTGGTTGGCGGTGATCTCCTCTGTATCGCCCTGCTGGGCCGTCCCATCTACGATCTCGAGTTCCACTTCGGCCTGATCCGCGCCATGCCGCTGTTCCTGCTGGGCCTGTGCATCGCCAAGGTGGTGGAGCAGAACAAGCCCAGCCTGATGGTCGCGCCGCTGCTCGGCTGGCTGGCGGCCGCGACCCTGGTGCTGCTGCAGGTCGCCGGACGGTTTGACCTGGCCAGCATCGTGGCCATCGCCGCGGTGGTGCTGGCCTGCGGTCGGACGCCCGTGGCCAAACCCTCGCGTTTGATCGAGCAGGGGGCCAAGCTGTCCTTCGCCCTGTTCATCACCCATTCCCTGACCGGCCTGCTGTGGTTCGGCGCCTTGCAGGTGCTGGAAGCCCGGGTCGACCTGCCGGCGGCGGTGCATTGGCTCCTGTGGGCCGGTTCGCTGCCGGCCGCGCTGGTCATGGCCGTCGCCTTCCATCACTGGGTCGACACCCCCGTGCAGGCCTGGCTGGCCCGGCGGCTGAAGCGACCGCAGGCCGCCACAGCCTAGACCCTTTCAGGTTTTGATGTACGCATCAAAACCTGATCAAAAGGGTCTAGAATCAAACATTTAGAGCACGTCCGGGCGGCGGAACCGCGTACACTTCCGCCTGACGTGCTCTAGAGGGTCTTCGAGGCCACTGAATCCCGGACCAGCAGGATGGCGTCATAGCCGTGGACGACCCGCGCCAGCCGGGCGTCGGCCTTGGCGGTGACCGAGGCCGACATGAAGCGGCGCAGGGGGCGCAGGTCGACCAGGGTCGAGCCCTGCGGCAGGGCCAGTTCGGCCAGCGGCTCCAGCGCCATCTCCTCGATGGTCGAAACCGCTACGTCCTCATAGGCGAAGTCGGCCGCCGGGTTCATCGCCGCCTGCCGTCCGCCGTTCAGCGGAATGACCAGCAGGTGGAAGCTTGAGCCGCCCTCCAGGGTGGCTGTCTCGGCCAGCAGGTTTCCGATGTCGTAGACCTCGGTCATGCTGCGGCCGCGGACCATGTGGCCGCCGCCGAACTTGAACAGGATGCGGGGCTTGGGGCTGGCGGCGCGCCACTGGCGCACGAAGCTGGCCTTCATGAAGTCGGCGCGGATGGCGTTGGACTGGAAGTAGCGCTCCTCGGTGTAGGCGCGGTTGGTGCGCAGGGTCTGCAGCAGGGTTTCCAGGATCTCGGCGCTGGCCTGGTCCGGCTTGGGCCAGGCCGCGATCAGCGCTTCGACGAGGGCCGGGTCGCCGCCGAAGGTGAAGGTCTTGCTGAGGTCCTTGGTGGCCGCAAAGCGCGTCCAGCCCTCCTGTGAGGCGGCGTCGACAGCTGCGAGCGCGGCCCTGGCCGAGGCGGGCGCCCGGGGCTTCAGGCGGGCGATCAGCCGGCGGTCCATGATCACCTCATAGTCCAGACCCCAGATCAGCTGGCCCTTGCCGGGCAGGGCGGCGCGGACGTCGGCCAGCATGCGCGCCTCGTCGGCCATGGTGTAGAAGGCCGGGCCGGGGGGATTGTCGCGGTAGTAGGCCTTGAGGCCGTCGAGTCCGCCGCGCGCCGCCTGGTCGATGTCCTCGGCGATGGGCGGGGAGATTTCCAGCACCAGGCGGTCGGGTTTCAGGGCCCTGGACAGCTCGCGGACCAGCACCGGGACCTGGGCCATGCCGTGCTCCTCCCCGAAGGCGAAGAACCTGGCCTTGGCCCCCTCGGCCAGAAGCCAGTCCCAGCCGGCGCCGGAGACGCCGCCGTTGAGGTCGATGGCGACCGGCATGCGGCCGTCCCTGAAGCCGGTCTTGAGGCGGTCGAGCCAGGCCGGTTTGGGCGGCTCCTGGGCCATGGTGGGTGTGGCGGCGGCAAGGCCCGTCCCGGCAAGCGTGGCGAACAGGCTGCGTCGGTCGAGTTTCATGATTGGCCCCTCTTTGATGGGGAGAGGCCGACGGACCGGCCTATGGATGCGAATGACGCAAACTTTTTGGAGCGCTACGCGTCCAGCCCGATATCCAGCACTGGCGCCGAGTGCGTCAGTGCGCCGACGCTGATCACATTCACGCCGGTGGCGGCGATGGCGGCGACGGTCTCCAGATTGACCCCGCCCGAGGCCTCCAGCACCAGGCGGCCGGCGTTGCGGGCGACGGCCTCGCGCAGGTCTTCCAGGCTGAAGTTGTCGAGCATGATGACGTCCGGGCCGGCGGCCAGGGCCTCGTCGAACTGCTCGAGGCTGTCGACCTCGCACTCCACCTTGACCAGATGGCCGGCGAAGGCGCGGGCCCGTTCGATGGCGGGCTTAACCCCGCCACAGGCGGCGACGTGGTTGTCCTTGATGAGGATGGCGTCGTCGAGGCCGAAGCGGTGGTTGACCCCGCCGCCGCAGCGCACCGCGTACTTCTCCAGAGCGCGCAGGCCGGGGGTGGTCTTGCGGGTGTCGGTGATGCTCGCCCCTGTGCCGAGCACGGCGTCGACGTAGGCGCTGGTCAGGGTGGCGATGCCGCTGAGGCGGCCCAGCAGGTTGAGGGCCGTGCGTTCGGCGGAGAGAAGCGCGCGGGCGTTGGCGTCGACGCGGGCCAGCACCGTGCCCGGTTCGACAGCGTCGCCGTCGGCGACGAGGGCCTCGAAGCGGGCGGTCGGGTCGAGGGCCAGGATGGCCAGGCGGACGCAGGCCAGACCCGCGATGGTCCCGGCCTTGCGGGCGCCGAAGCCGGCGTTCAGGCGCGTGTCGGCATCAATGCAGGCGAGGGCGGTGATGTCGCCGGCGCGGCCCAGATCCTCGGCCAGGCTGGCGCGGACGATGGGCTCGATCAGCAGGTCGGGCAGGGGGGCGATCATTCGGCGGCGACCTTGCGGGCATCGAGGGCGGCGAGGGTGAGATAGGTGCGCGCTGCGGGGCGCTGGCAGGGGAAGTCGCGGCGGAAGTGGCCGCCCCGGCTTTCACGGCGCTCCAGAGCGCAGGTGGCGACGAGGCGGGCGGCGGCGAGCACCGGGCCTTCGCCGTAGAGGTCGCGCAGGGTCTCGATGCGGCCGAGCAGGCGGGTCAGGCCTTCCCCGTCGCGGACGACGCCGGCGTCCTGGCTCATGGCCTGGCGGAGGCCCATGAGGGCGCCTTCGGGCAGGTCGGGCCAGGGCGTGGCCGGCAGGGGGGCGGTGGCCGGGTCGGCGGCGTTGCGGAGCACCGCGCCGGCCCGGGCGCCGAAGACGGCGGCTTCCAGCAGGGAGTTGCTGGCCAGGCGGTTGGCGCCGTGGACGCCGGTGGAGGCGCACTCGCCGGCGGCCAGCAGGCCCGGCAGGCTGGTGCGGCCGTCCAGATCGGTGGCGACGCCGCCCATGTGGTAGTGGCAGGCCGGGGCGACGGGCATGGGCTGGACGCGGGGGTCGAGGCCGGCGGCCTGGGCGGCCGCGAAGACAGCCGGGAACTCGTGCGGGAAGGCCTCTCCGACGGCGGTGGTGGCGTCGAGGAAGGCGCCGTGGCCAGCGACCAGTTCCGACTGGATGGCGCGGGCGACGACGTCCCGGGGCGCCAGTTCGGCGGCCGGGTGGTAGTTCTTCATGAAGGCGTGGCCGTCGGCGTTGCGCAGGATGGCGCCCTCACCGCGCAGGGCCTCGGTGGCCAGAGGGGCCGGGTCGGCGCCGACGTCGAGGGCCGTGGGGTGGAACTGCACGAACTCGGGATCGGCGATGATAGCGCCGGCCAGGGCGGCGAGGCCCAGGCCCTCGCCGCGCACTTCGCGGGGCGTGGTGGTGACCGCATAGAGGCCGCCGAGGCCGCCGGTGGCCAGCAGGGTGGCGGCGGCGACGATCTCGGTCAGGCCGCCATCGGCATCTTCGACCAGGGCGCCGCGCACGCGGCCGGCGGCGTCCTGCAGCAGGCCGCGGGCGCGAAGGCCTGTACGGACTTCGATTTGCGGGGCGGCCAGGACGGCGGCGACCACGGCGTTGTGGATGGCGCGGCCGGCGCCGTCGCCGCCGACCTTCGCGACCCGGGCGCGGCCATGGGCGGCTTCCAGTCCGGCCGAGAAGCCGCCGTCCGGCGTGCGGTCGAAGGGGGCGCCGAGGTCGGCCAGCCGGCGGACGGCGTCCGGGCCTTCGCGGGTGAGGACAGCGACGGCTTCGGGGTCGCAGAGACCGGCGCCGGCGGCGATGGTGTCCTGGGCGTGCAGCACGGGGCTGTCGTCGTCGCCCAGCGCCGCGGCCATGCCGCCCTGCGCCCAGGCGCTGGAGCAGCCTTCGCCCAGCGGCGTCGGGCTGAGCAGCAGCACCTTGCGGGGGGCGGCGGCGAGGGCGGCGGTGAGGCCGGCGAGACCGGCGCCGAGGATCAGGACGCCGTCGTGGTCGATACGCTGGGTCATGCGGTTTGCGCCTCCAAGGCGCGGTTGAGAAGCTCGCTGGTCTCGACGTCAAAGGCGCAGAAGATCACTTCGTCCAAGGCGTCCGGCTCGGCGCTGACAAAGGCCCGGACCTCCGCAACCGCGATTGAGGCAGCTCGCGCCTTGGGAAACTTGTAGATTCCGGTCGAGATTGCTGGGAAGGCCAGAGTGCGGACGGCATTCTCGCGCGCAAGCGCCAGCGACGTCCGATAGCAGCTGGCGAGCAACTCGGGTTCGCCTTTGGTCCCATCCTGCCAAAATGGGCCGACCGTGTGGATGATCCAGCGGACAGGAAGCCTGAACCCCGGGGTGATCTTCGACTGGCCGGCTTTGCAACCGCCAAGATTGCGGCAGTGTATCGCCAACTCCGGGCCAGCCTTTCGGTGAATCGCGCCATCGACCCCACCGCCGCCAAGCAAGCTGGAATTGGCTGCGTTGACGATCGCGTCGATCGCAAAGCTGGTGATGTCCTGTTGAGCAACGCGCAGCAAAGTCATCAGCGCAGCTCCTGGGCCGCCCGCAGGGGGTCGGCTTCGAACATGGCTTCGTAGGCGTCGTGCAGGTTGGCGCCGTGGCGGATCAGTTCTTCGACGACCTCACGGGCGCCGAGCGGCATCAGGCTGGACCAGGGCTTCGGCACCTCAGGCGGGGTGGCCTTGACGCGGTAGACGGGTCCGAACTTGCTGACCTTGATCATGGTGAGCCTCCTTTCGAGCGCTCAGATCATTTCCACATCGACGTGGTGGCCCCGGGCTTTGACGAGGTCGTAGCGGGCCGGGATGGCCGGAGGCGGCAGGTCGATCATCCGTTGCACCGCCAGGCGGGCCCGGTCGGCGATGGCCGCATCGACGGTGACCTCGAACTGTTCCTTCTGCAGGGCGTCGAGGATGTTGCGCAGGGTGATCCGCTTCATGTGCGGGCACATGTTGCAGGGGCCGACGAACTTCACGCCGGGCACGTCGCCGGCGACGTTGGCCGCCATGCTGCATTCGGTGATCAGCACCACCTGCTTGGGCCGGCGGGTCTCGACGTAGTTGCTCATGGCGGCGGTCGAGCCGGCGAAGTCGGCGGCGTTGAGCACCTCTTCCGGGCATTCCGGGTGAGCCAGGATCTCGGCGCCCGGATAGGCCAGGCGCATCTCGGCGATGTCGTCGACGGTGAAGCGCTTGTGCACCTCGCAGCTGCCGGCCCAGGCGATGATCTTCACATCGGTCTGGGCGGCGACGTTGCGGGCCAGGTACTCGTCGGGGATCAGGATGACGCGGTCGACGCCCCATTCCTTCGCGGCCCACTCGACCACCTGCACGGCGTTGGCGCTGGTGCAGCAGATGTCGGTCTCGGCCTTCACGTCGGCGGTGGTGTTGACGTAGGTGACGACCGGCAGGCCGGGATAGCGCTGCTTGATCAGGCGCACATCGTCGCCGGTGATGGAGCTGGCCAGGCTGCAGCCGGCGCGCAGGTCGGGGATCAGCACGGTCTTGTCCGGGCACAGGACCTTGCTGGTCTCGGCCATGAAGTGGACGCCGGCCTGGACGATGATCTTCGCATCCGAGCGGGCCGCCTCGCGGGCCAGGCCCAGGCTGTCGCCGACATAGTCGCCGACCCCGTGGAAGATCTCGGGCGTCATGTAGTTGTGGGCCAGGATGACCGCGTTCTTCTCCCGCTTGAGGCGGTTGATCTGCGCGATCAGGGGCGCGTGGACGCGCCATTCCAGGGGGGTGACCTGGTCCTTGACCTTGTCCCATGCGGGGGCGGTCAGGGCTTCCACCTCGGGGGTGAACTCGACGTCATAGGCCATCTGCGCACTCCTTTTGCTCAACATGAGCATTACTGGCGCCTGTAAAAGGCCGGGCTGTAGGAGCGCCGGCCGTTCCGTTCCGTCACCTTTTGCTGAAAGTGAGCATAAGTGACGGGACACATATAGGCCTGTGACAATCTGTGCACAAGGGGAATCGTCAGGGAGCGGTGGAGGTGAGTTTCGCCGATCTCCCCCACC
>JAUMCZ010000048.1:0-23275 GCA_032122215.1 Caulobacter sp. | reverse complement strand
CCGCCGGCGCGGCGGCGAAGGCGGCGGGCGTCCCCTCCGCCCTGATCAACGCCAGCTGGGACGCCAATGGCCCGGCCTATGCCCGCGCCCTGGCCGATTTCACCCTGGTCAGCGCCCGCGAGACCCGCTCGGCAGCCCAGATCGAGGCGGTCGGCCTCGCCGCCCGCGTCGTCCCCGACCTGTCCTTTTTCGAAGAGGTGGCGCCCCCCGCCGCCCGCGCCGGTGCCGGGTTCACCGACAGCGTCCTGCGCGGCGTCGCCCTTGAGCTGGAGGCCGCGCGCCGGCGCCTCGGCGGCGTCGCCCTTCCGATCCATTTCAATCTTCCCGGCCTGAAGGGCGATCTGCGGAACCTCCGCGATGGCGTCGCCAAACGGGACCTCGCCGACCCGGGCTTCCTCATCCGCTCGATCGCCGCCCGCCTTGCCTGGCGCGCCGCCGAGACCCGGGACGAGGCCGACTACATGGCGAAACTCGCGGCCCTGGACCTGTTGGTGACCGGCCGCTTCCACGCCGCCACCTTCGCCCTGGCCGCCCGCACCCCGGTGCTGGCCGTGGAGTCCAACACCCACAAGATCGGCGCCACCTTCGACGACGCCGGCCTTGCCTCCTGGCGGCGTATCGCTCCGGGGGATCTTGACGCCGACCTGCTGGCCCGCGCCGCGCGCTGGGAGCCGGCCGAGGAAGCCGCGCTCGCCGACTTCCTCAGCGACGGCCGTCGCCGGACCATCGGCCTGTTCGACGATCTGGCGAAGCTGGCGGCATGATCGCCCCGCCTCCGGACGACCTCTGGGTCCTGGAGCTGGCCAAGGCGCGCCAGGCGGCCGGACCCGATGCGCCTTCCGGCGGCGGCTTCTGGCCCGCCGCTGTCCTCGGCCTCGCGGCCTGGGTCCGCACGATCCTGACCACGCCTGCCGGTGATCCCCTGCCCGACGCCCCGCTCGTCGCCGCCCTGCATGGCGAGATCGCCAACCGCACGCGCCACCTGATCGCCGCCGCCGCCGCCGAGGCCCCGGATACGCCGATCCTCCTGCTCGGCCGGCCCCAGCTGGACCGCGCCGCCCTCCGCCAGGCCCTGACCGACGCCGGCCTGACAGGCCCGCTCATCCGTCCCTTCGATCTGGCCGCCGCCCTTGGCGCCCTGCCTGCCATTCTTCGCCGCCTGGGCGAGGGCGCCCGGATCGTCGCCACCGCCGATTGGCGTCCCGCGCCCCGCGACCTGGCCGCCATCTGCTTTCGCGTCATGCTCGGCGAGACCCACGCCCGCTGGGCCGCGTCCCAGGTCCCCGCCGGCCCCCGCACCGTCGTCTTCGGCCACACCGGCGTCGCCGACAGCCATCTGCTCGAACGCGCCCTGCAGCGTCGCGGCGCCCGCACGGTCCACTGGGTGCATGGGGTCAGCCTGGGCCTCAACTTCGTCGCCGGCTCCGACCTCGGCCTGTTCCAATGCGGCTCCGACGCCCGCTGGCACGAGCGCCTGGGCGGCTACGGCGGGACGGCCAGCCTGCCTGCCACCGCCCCGACGCCGGCCACCGGCGGCGATGGCTGGCTGGTGCTCTCCAACCTCGTCCACCCGATGAACGCCGACTACCGCCGCCACGGTCTGGCCGGCGAGGTGGCCCTGCTCGAGGCGGTCGCGGCGGCGGCCGGACCAGCCCGCAGGGTCTGGAAGCCTCACCCGATCCTGGACAGTCTCGACACCGAAACCCGCCAGACCATCACCGCCCGGGCCACCGCCCTGGGCTTCGAGCGCTGGGCCGACGAGGCCGCCCTGGACACCGCCCGTGCGTTCGCCGTCGTTGTCTCCACGCCCTCAACGGTCGTGCTCGACGTGCTGAAGCTGGGCGTTTTGCCGATCCTCTACGGCGGCGGCGGACTGGACCCGGACAGCGCGATCGCCCAGCTGCCCCTAAGGGCCGACGACGCGGCTGGTCTTGGAGCCGCGGCCGAACGGCTCAGGACCGCCGACTTCGCGGCCGCCTGGACCGTTATCGGACCCGGGCGAGCGCCGACCCTGGCCGACATCGTCGCCCTGGTCAGGCCCTAGCCCGCGCCATCCAGCCAGGCGACGATCACTTCAGCCGCCTCGACCGGCGTCAGGCCAGTGGTGTCGACGACGATCTCGGCGTGCTCCGGCTCTTCGTAGGGGCTGTCCACCCCCGTGAAGTTCTTCAGCTGCCCGGCCCGCGCCTTGGCGTAGAGCCCCTTCACATCCCGCTTCTCGGCCTCGGCCAGCGGGGTGGAGACGAAGACCTCGACGAACTCGCCCTCGCCCATCAGCTCCCGCGCCAGTCGGCGCTCGGCCCTGAACGGAGAAATGAAGGCTGTCAGCACGATCAGCCCGGCATCGACCATCAGCTTGGCCACCTCGGCGACCCGGCGAATGTTCTCGACCCGGTCCTCCTCGGTGAATCCCAGATCGCGGTTCAGCCCATGGCGGACGTTGTCGCCGTCCAGCAGGTAGGTATGGCGCCCTGCCGCATGCAGCCGCTTCTCGACCAGGTTGGCGATGGTCGACTTGCCGGCGCCGGACAGGCCGGTGAACCAGACCACCCGGCCCTTCTGGCCCTTCTGGGCGGCGCGGGCCGCCTTGTCGACGTCGGTGGCCTGCCAGTGGATGTTGTCCGACCGGCGCAGCGCGAAGTGCAGCATGCCCGCCCCCACCGTCCGGTTGCTGATCCGGTCGATCAGGATGAACCCGCCCAGATCGCGGTTCTCGGCATAGGGGGTGAAGGGGATCGGCTTGCCGATCGACAGGTTGCAGACACCGATCTCGTTGAGGTCCAGCCGCTTGGCCGCCGTGTGCTCCAGCGTGTTGACGTTGACCCGGTACTTGGGCTCGGTGATCGTCGCCTGGACGGTCTGGGCCCCGATCTTCAACAGGTAGGGCCGGCCGGGCAGCATCGGCTCGTCGTCCATCCACACCAGGGTGGCCTCGAACTGGTCGGCCACGGCGACCGGATCGTCGGCGGCGGCGATGACGTCGCCTCTGGAGATGTCGATCTCGTCTTCCAGGGTCAGGGTGATCGACTGGCCGGCCACCGCCTGGTCCAGATCGCCCGGCAGCACGACGATGCGCGCCACCTTGCTCTCACGCCCCGACGGCAGTACCCGGATCCGGTCGCCCGGCTTGACGGTCCCGGCCGCGATCTGGCCGGAGAAGCCGCGGAAGTCGAGGTTGGGCCGGTTCACCCACTGCACCGGCATGCGGAACGATTGCCCCTGCAGGTCGGCCTCGACAGGGGCTTCTTCCAGCCAGCGCATCAGCGGCGGGCCGTCGTACCAGGGCGCCTTCGCGGAGTGTTCGGTGATGTTGTCGCCGTCCAGAGCGCTCATCGGAATGGCGGTGAAGCCGGTCAGGCCGATCTGGGCGGCGAAGGCGCGGTACTCGGCCAGAATCTCGTCGAACCGGGCCTGGCTCCAGCCCACCAGGTCCATCTTGTTGATGGCCAGGACGATGTTCCTGATGCCCAGCAGGGAGACCAGATAGCTGTGGCGCCGCGTCTGGGTCAGCACGCCCCGCCGCGCATCGATCAGGATCACCGCCGCGTCGGCGGTCGAGGCGCCGGTGACCATGTTGCGGGTGTACTGCTCGTGCCCGGGGGTGTCGGCGACGATGAACTTGCGGCTCTCGGTCGAGAAGAAGCGGTAGGCGACATCGATGGTGATGCCCTGTTCCCGCTCCGCCGCCAGCCCGTCGACCAGCAGGGCGAAATCGATCTTGCCGCCTTGCGTGCCGACCTTCCTGGAGTCCGCTTCAAGCGCCGCCAGCTGATCCTCGAAGATCATCTTCGAATCGTAGAGCAGCCGCCCGATCAGGGTTGATTTGCCGTCGTCGACGCTGCCGCAGGTGATGAAGCGCAGCAGGCTCTTGTGGTGATGCGCCTCGAGATAGGCGTCGATGTCGGTCTCGATGAGCTCGGAGATATGGGCCATCAGAAATACCCCTCCTGCTTCTTCTTCTCCATCGACGCCGCCTGGTCATGGTCGATCATCCGGCCCTGACGCTCCGAGGTCGTGGTCAGCAACATCTCCTGGATGATCTGCGGCAGGGTGGTCGCCGTGCTCTCGACGGCGCCGGTCAGCGGATAGCAACCCAGCGTCCTGAACCGCACCGACTTCATCATCGGTGTCTCGCCGTCGCGCAGCGGCATGCGGTCGTCATCGACCATGATCAGCGTGCCGTCACGCTCCACCACCGGCCGCACCGCC
Source organism: Caulobacter sp. (assembly GCA_032122215.1). GTDB lineage: Bacteria > Pseudomonadota > Alphaproteobacteria > Caulobacterales > Caulobacteraceae > Caulobacter. Next base: position 19,066 of record JAUMCZ010000048.1, on the reverse strand, counting down.
GAATAGTACAGCGGCACGATCGGGATGTTCTCCAGATGGATGTATTGCCAGATATCCAGCTCGGTCCAGTTGGAGATCGGGAACACCCGGATGCTCTCGCCCGGCTGTTTCCGCGCATTGTAGAGCTTCCACAGCTCCGGCCGCTGGTTCTTGGGATCCCAGCGGTGACCGGCCGAGCGGAAGCTGAACACCCGCTCCTTGGCCCGGCTCTTCTCCTCGTCGCGGCGGGCGCCGCCGAAGGCCGCGTCGAAGCCGTACTTGTCGAGGGCCTGCTTCAGCCCTTCGGTCTTCCACAGGTCGGTGTGGGTGGCGCTGCCGTGGTCGAAGGGGTTGATGCCGGCGGCCTCGGCCTCCGGATTCTTGTGCACCAGAAGGTCGAAGCCCAGCTCCTTGGCCATGCGCTCGCGCATCTCGTACATGGCCTGGAACTTCCAGGTCGTATCGACGTGCAGCAGCGGGAAGGGCGGTTTGCTGGGATAGAAGGCCTTGGCGGCCAAGTGCAGCATCACCGCGCTGTCCTTGCCGATCGAATAGAGCATCACCGGCCGCTCGGTCTCGGACACGACCTCGCGCATGATGTGGATGCTCTCGGCCTCCAGGCGCTGCAGGTGGGTCAGGCGTGCAGGAGTGAGCAGGCTGTTCACGGCTGCACCCGCGACAAGGGGAAGTGATGACGCCAGAAGGCCCACGAAACTGATCCTGTCGAAGACCCGACCCCGAACGGCCGGGGGGCCCCTTCGCCTGCGGACTTAAGGACCGGGGCCATGAGGCGCAAACGAGCGATCATGATGACGCTTTCAGACAAGCTTCATCCAGGGCCTGGATGGCCCCGACGAGGTGATAGAGCGAGGAGGCGGGGGATGGCTCGTACCGGAAGGATCCGTCGGCCTCCATGTGTTCGTACCAGAGGCCCGCGACCGGCGTGTCGAGATAACGCAAGAGGCTGTGCGCGCCCTGCGCGGCGATCGGCCAGGCCAGCGCCGGATCGATGGCGGCCCACAGGGCCCCGGCCCGGGTGCGCTCGGTCTGAGGCCAGAGGCGGGCGGTGAGGTCTGTGGGGTCCATTCCCTGGTCGAGAGCCGCAACGGCGACGCCGCGCTGCGGCTCGACTCCGTTGTATTCAGCGCTGGCGATCAGCCCCCGCGCCGCCTGACGAGAGGCGTCGTTGTCGGCCAGGGCCGCATGGCGAAGCAGCAGGAAGCCCCACTCGAACTGGTGGCCGGGCTCGACCTCGGCCTCCGGCAAGGGCTTCCAGTCAAGGTCGAACAGCTCCGGCAAGGCGCCAGACGGCTGGATCAGTCGCTCTCGCGCCAGCCGGGCGATGCGGTTGGAGAGGTCCGCCCAGCCGCCGTCATCGCCGGCCTCGCGCCAGGCCAGCGCCGCCTCGAACAGGTGCATCAGCGGATTGGCCCGCAGAGGCGCGCCCCGCGTCTCGTCGTCATGCACCCCGCCGTCCGGTCGCCCGATGGCCAGCGCCTGCGCCGAGCGCGTCCGCTGGGCGAGAGACTCCAGTCCATGCCCCGGGCCCAGCGCCTGCCGCGCCGCCGAAAGGGCCAGCAGGCCGAACGCCTGCTCATAGGGCTGGGCGCTGTCGTCGACCGGGGCGCCGGCCTCGTCGATGGAAAACCGGAACAGGCCGTCGGGCCGGGTCAGCGGCCCGGTCAGGCTGGCCAGGCCATGGGCCACCGCCTCGCGCCAGGGTCCGTCCCAGCCCATCCGCCCGGCCTGGGCGAAAACATAGGTCTGCCGCGCCACCACCCGCGTGCGCCGGGGCAGGGCGACCGGCTCGCCGGCCAAGGTCAGCTTCTCGAAGAAGCCGCCGCGCGCGTGATCTGTCCCGACATTCCACCAGAGGGGCAAGGCGTCCTCGAACAGCCAGGCCTTCAGCTGGTCGCGCAGGTCGAGGATGTCGGACGGGGCTGGCACGCCCCGTCTTAGGACGCGGCGGCCAAGGGCTCAACAGCCCGCCGTTGATGCAGATCAATCCCCGCCACCGGCCGAGGAGTCATGGTTGTTCCAACGGCGTCGGACGGATCGGACCGTACAGAGCGCCAGACAGGACAGGAACCATGGCCCTCATCCCCGACACCATCGCCCGCACCATCATCGATCCCTTCGCCTATGCCGATGGTGACCGCGTCGACGAGGCCTTCACCTGGCTCAGAGCCAAGGCGCCGCTGGCCCAGGCCCAGCCGGAGGGGTTCGATCCCTTCTGGGTCGTCACCCGCCATGCCGACATCCAGGCCGTCGAGCGCCAGAACGACCTCTTCCACAACGGCGACCGCTCCACCGTCCTGACCACCATCGAGGGCGACCGCCAGGTGCGGGCCATGATGGGCGGCTCGCCGCATCTGGTCCGCGCCCTGGTGCAGATGGACAACCCCGACCACCGCGCCTATCGCCACCTGACCCAGGGCGCCTTCGTGCCCCAGAGCCTGCGCAAGCTGGAGGGCCGCATCCGCGAGATCGCCCGCGGTTTCGTCGAGCGGATGTGCGCCATGGACGGCCAATGCGATTTCGCCCGCGACGTCGCTTTCCTCTATCCGCTGCATGTGATCATGGAGCTGATCGGCGTGCCCGAGACTGACGAGGGCCGCATGCTGAAGCTGACCCAGGAGCTCTTCGGCAGCGCCGACCCGGACCTCAACCGCACCGGCTCGGCGGTGACCGACGCGACAGAAGGCGTCGAGACCATCCAGTCGGTGGTCATGGACTTCATGACCTATTTCAACGCCATGACGCAGGACCGCCGCGAGAACCCGCGCGACGACCTGGCCAGCCTGATCGCCAACGGCGCCATCGATGGCCAGCCGCTCGGCCATCTGGAGGCTATGAGCTACTACATCATCGCCGCCACGGCCGGCCATGACACCACCTCCTCAACCACCGCCGGCGCCCTCTGGGCCCTGGCCGAGCGGCCGGAGCTCTGGCAGCGTCTGCAGAACGATCCCTCGCTGGTCGGCGGGCTGATCGAGGAATCGATCCGTTGGGTCACCCCGGTGAAGCATTTCATGCGCACCGCCACGGAAGACACCGAACTGGCCGGCCAGAAGATCGCCAAGGGCGACTGGATGATGCTGTCCTACCCGTCCGGCAACCGCGACGAGGCGGTGTTCGACGCTCCTTTCGAGTTCCGTATCGACCGCAGCCCCAACCGTCACGTCGCCTTCGGCTACGGCGCCCATGTCTGCCTCGGCCAACACCTGGCGCGGATGGAGATGCGTATCCTCTGGGAAGAGCTCTTGCAGCGGGTCGCCAGCATCGAGCTGGACGGAACGCCCAAACGCATGGCCGCCGCCTTTGTCTGCGGGCCGAAGTCCGTGCCGATCCGCTTCAAGCTGCACTAGCCATGAACGGTTTCTCGACCTGGCAATGCCGCACCTGCGGTTACCTCTACGACGAGGAGATGGGTGATCCGTCCGAGGGCCTGGCGCCGGGCACGCGCTGGGCCGACATCCCGGACGACTGGATCTGCCCCCTCTGCGGCACGCCGAAGGCCGACTTCGACATGGTGCAGCTTTGAGCGAAGAGGCCGCCTTCGTCGCCGAGGTCAGGGCCTTTCTGGACGAGGCCCTGACCCCCGACCTGCGCGAGGCCGGCCGCAACACGCTGGGCGTCCATTCCGACATCGCCGCCTGCCGCCTCTGGCACAGCCGGCTTTACGCGCGCGGCTGGGCGGCTCCGGCCTGGCCAAAGGCCTGGGGCGGCGCCGGCTGGTCGGCGCGCCAGCGGTTCCTGTACGACCGCGAACTGGTGGCCAACGACGCGCCGGTGCTGTTCGCCGGTGGCATCCGAAGCCTGGGTCCGCTGCTCATCGAGATGGGCACGCCTGACCAGCAGGCCCGCTATATCCAGCCCATCCTGCGCGGCGACGACCTCTGGGCCCAGGGCTTCTCCGAGCCCGGCGCCGGCTCCGACCTCGCCGCCATCTCGACCCGCGCCGTTCCGGTCCCTGGCGGCTACCGCGTCACCGGCTCGAAGATCTGGACCACCGGCGCCCACCATTCCAACCGCATGTTCGCCATCGTCCGCACCGGCGACTTCGAGCGCCGCCAGCAGGGCCTGACCTTCCTGCTGCTCGACATGGACAGCCCGGGTCTGACCGTCCGGCCGATCCTCGACCTGACCGGGGAGCGGGAATTCAACGAGGTCTTCTTCGACGGCGTCTTCGTGCCCGAAGCCAACCGCGTCGGGCCCGAGAATGACGGCTGGACGGTCGCCAAGCGGCTGATGACCCTGGCCCGCTCCAACAACACCCCCTCGGCGCTGGTCGCCCGCAGCCTGCGGCGAGCCACCGACGCCATCACCGCCGGCGGCGAGTCGATCGAGCCGTCCCTCCGTCGCCGCCTGGCCGGCCTTCAGATCGAGCTCGACGCCTTCGCCCAGCTGGAACTGGCCGCTCTCCCAACCGGCCGGGCCGAGGCCGGTGCAGCGGCGACGCCCTCGATGCTCAAGCTGATCGGCAGTGAGCTGCACCAGCGGGTCTGTGAACTGGCCATGGAGGCGGCCGGTCCCCAGGCTGGAGCGTCCCTCGCCGCCATCGGCATCAATGGCGAGGACCTCGACCTCGGCGCCCGCGCCATGGCCCGCCACCTCTGCCTGCGCGCCGCCAGCATCTATTCCGGCACCAGCGAGACCCAACGCAACCTCATCGCCCGGCAGCTCATCGGATAGGGCTTGGCGCGGGGGCCGGGGCGCCCCATCTCAGTCGCCTCAGTTGGGAGGAACCCAGAAAATGTCCCTGTCGCTCTACGACGTCTCGATCCCCGTCTACCTCAACGGCCTGCGCAACCTTGTCGCCATCCTTGAGAAATCGACCACCCACGCCGGCCCCAATATCGCCAGCTGGCTGGACTCGCGTCTCGCCCCCGACATGCATCCCCTGACCCGCCAGATCCAGATGGTCAGTGACTCCGCCAAGGGCGGCGCCGCCCGTCTGGCGAACATCGAACCGCCCTCGATGCCGGACACCGAAACCACCATCGACGAACTGCGCGACCGGCTGGCGAAGACCATCGCCTTCGTCCAGTCGATCAAGCCCGAACAGGTCAACGGCCGCGAGGACGCGACCATCGAGCTGAAGTTCCCGAACGGGTCCATGACCTTCACCGGCCGCGACTTCCTGTTCAACTTCTCCCTGCCCAACTTCTACTTCCACGCGGTCACGGCCTACGGCCTGCTGCGCAAGGAAGGCGCCCCGCTCGGCAAGATGGACTTCCTGGCCGGCGGCCGTCAGGCGGCCTAAGGCGAGGCGACCTCTCGCTGTCCGCCCCGGAGCAGGCTGACCAGGCCAGCGACCAGCGCCAGCCCCGCCGCGAGGCCGAGCCCGATCGTGGGCGCGGTCTGCGCGGCGGTCAGGGCGAACAGCAGGCTCATCGCCAGGGCGCCGAGGGTCTGCCCCGTCACTCGCGCCGAGCCCTGCATCCCGCCGGCCGCGCCGCTGCGCCCCGGCGGGGCGGCGAGGAACAGGGTGCGGTTGTTGGGCGTCTGGAACAGGCCAAAGCCGACGCCCGCCAGAACGATGAAGGGGATCAGCCGCGCCGGCTGCCCGTCCAGCGGCCAGGACGCCGCGCCGGCCAGCCCCGCGCTCAGGCACCCGCCGCCGATGGCGCACAGCACCGCGCTCGGGAAGCGGTCGGCCAGGCGGCCGGCGGCCACCGCGGTGACGGCCACGCTGAGTGGCCAGGCGGTGATGTAGAGTCCGGCCATCAGCGGGCTCTGGTTCAGGCCGTGTTGCAGCAGGAACGGCAGAGCCACCAGGCCGGCCGTCTGGCCGGCGAAACAGCAGACCGAGGCGACCACTGAAAGGCGGAACGCGGCGCCGCGCAGCAGGTCGAGCGGAATCAGCGGGTCCGACCGATCCATGTCGCGCCTGACCAGGGCCGCCAGGGCGCCGGCGCCCAGCGCGAACAGCAGGGCGGCGTGATCCGGCGCCCTCGGCGCCACCGTCGCCGAGGTGATGAGCAGGCCGAAGGCCAGGGCGTTGAGCGCCATGCCGGCAAGATCCGGCCTTGCCGTCTTGCCGGGACCGGTCGGCAGCGCCCGGGTTGCGGCGAGGGCGGCGGCGGCCAGCGGCAGGCCGACAGCAAACAGCGCCGGCCGCCCTCCGACCGCCAATACGATCGCCCCAAGGCTGGGCGCTGCCGCCGAGGCGAGGGCCACGGTCAGGGCGTTCCAGCCGATCGCCGCGCCCAGGCGACCGGTTCCCACCGAGGCCCGCAACAGGGCCACGCCGAGCGCCATGATCGCCGCCCCGCCCAGGCCCTGCAGCAGCCGCGCCGCGACCAGCCACGGCAGCGACGGCGCCAGGGCGCTGAGCGCCGAGGCCGTGGCGAACACCCCGAGCCCGATGGCGAAGACCCGCCGATAGCCGTACCGCTCGCCGAGCGCCCCGGCCGGCAACAGGGCCATGACCAGCCCGGCCTGATAGGCGGTGACGACAAGGATGGCCTGGGCCGGCGCGACCCCGAACGCCTCGCCCAGCACCGGCAGGGCCAGGTTGGCGATGCCGGCGTCCAGCACGACCAGAGCCATGGCCGACAGGACCGCGAAGACGGCCGCAGCCCGCCGATAGCCGTTGAGGCGCTCCTCCGGCGCGGACCGCAGGGCCTCGCTCATCGGCCCGTCGTCCAGCCGTCGGTCGGGGCCGGGTAGCGGGTGACCCCCTCGGCCTTGAGGTCGCGTTCGGTGAAGCGCAGCAGCAGGGCGGTTTCACTCAGGCAGCGGGTGTCGTGGATGTCGCCGGGCAGGTAGGCCTGGACCTGGCCGGGGCGCAGCACGTCGCTGTCGCGCTGGACCAGCCGCACCCCGTCGGCATCCTCGACGCGGGCGAAGGTCCGCATCTCGATCTCCCCCTCCAGCACCGCATAGGCCACCCAGGCGCGGCCATGGTCATGCGGCGGCCGGTAGAGGCCGGCCTGCTCGGCATGGGCCAGCAGGAGGAAGCCGTGGTCAGGGTCGCGGCATAGTTCCTCGCCGGCCGGACGGCGCGCCAGCAGTCCGGCCAGCCAGGCCTCCGTGCGCGAGGCGCCGGCCAGAACCCCCAGCTGTCGGCGGCATTCGCCGACAAGGTCGCTGGTCAGGGGGCCCCAGGCGGCCCGGACACGGGTGGTGAACAGATCAAGGGCGGTCATCGCGGGTCTCCTTCTAACCTCAGGGCCGAAGGGTAGACGGCAGTAACACCAGGCGGAACGCGCAGCATTTGCACTCTATTCGTGCGTTTGACGCCCTATATGATAGCGGCGCCTCCGGGAGCCCGCCCATGTCCCTGCCTGACCTCAACCTGCTGATCGCCCTCGACGCCCTGCTCGAGGAAGGCAGCGTGGCGCGGGCCTCGCGGCGTCTGCGCCTCAGCCCCTCGGCGACCAGCCGCGCCCTGACCCGGCTGCGGCAGGCGACCGGAGACCCGCTGCTCGTTCGGGCCGGCCGGGGCCTGGCGCCAACCCCGCGCGCCGAGATCCTGCGGGCCCAGGCGCACCAACTGGTCGAGGATGCCCGGGCCGTCCTGCGGCCGGCCGAACGCCGCGACCTGTCGACCCTGGCGCGGACCTTCACCCTGCGGACCAGCGACGGCTTCGTCGAGAACTTCGGCCCGCGCCTGCTGGCCCGCGTCGGGGCCGAGGCCCCGGGCGTTCGCCTGAACCTGTTGCAGAAGCCGGACAAGGACAGCACGCCGCTGCGCGAGGGCCGGGTCGATCTGGAAACCGGCGTCATCGAGCCGACCCTGGGGCCGGAACTGCGCAGCCAGGCTCTGTTCCGAGACCGTCTGGTCGGCGTCGTTCGCCAGGATCACCCCCTGGCCGGCCGGCCCGTCGACCTTGATGCCTATGCTGCGGCTCGCCATGTCGTCGTCTCGCGCAGCGGCTTCGACGAAGACGCCGTCGACCGGCCCTTCCTGCCGGGCGGCCTGACGCGCCAGATCGCCAGCGCGGTCAGCGGCTTCGCCACCGCCCTGGCGCTGGTGCGGGGCGCCGACCTGGTCGCCACGGTGCCGGAACGCCATACGGCCGCGCTGCGCGAGGGCCTGGTCAGCTTCCCGATCCCGATCCCGACGTCGCCCTTCACCGTTTCCATGCTTTGGCACCCGCGCCTCGACGCCGACCCGGTCCATCGCTGGCTGAGGGGTTGCCTGCGCGAGGTCTGCGGCTAGGCGCCCGCCTCGGTGGCGCGCTTTCGACCTGCAAGCTCCCCGCCAAGGCCAACGGTTGCTGCGGGTTGGCCGATGCGCCGTTCGCGACGCTTCGGCTCCTTCTTGTTGGTCGGGCGCGGGGCGGCAGAATGGCCTCGCCGCTTCGATAGGCGGTAGCCGAACGCCTTTGGCCTTCAGACCGTGGCCCAAATCGCCGAAGCCCTCTAAATAGCCGCCATGCCCGCCCCCTTCGCCGTGATCTTCGACCGCGACGGAGTCCTCAACGAGGACTACGGCTATGCCTATGAGCCGGAAAAGCTGGTCTGGATCCCCGGGGCCAGGGCCGCGATCAAGCGGGTCAACGACGCCGGCGGGGTGGTCGCCATCGCCACCAACCAGTCCGGGATCGGGCGCGGCTACTACAGCGAAGACCAGATGCATGGCTTCCACGCCGAGATGACGCGCCAGCTGGCCCAATCCGGCGCCCGGATCGACGCCATCTACTTCTGTCCATTCCATGAGGACGCCATCGAGGACCGCTACCGCCAGGCCAACCATCCCGACCGCAAGCCCAATCCCGGCATGGTGCTGCGGGCGCTGAAGGATTTCGGCATCGATCCGAAGCGGGCCCTGATGATCGGTGACAAGCCGGCCGACGTGCAGGCGGCCAATGCCGCCGGCGTCGATGGCTATCTCTACGGGGAGGGCGACCTCGAAGACTTTCTGCTCGACGCCGCCTTGCGCACGGGTCTGCCGCTGTAACGCTTCTGTATGCTTCCTTCATGCCTCCTGACGCGTTAGTCAGGGGACAATCATGCCGCTGCGTAAGCGGCGCTCCCGGGAAGCATCCATGACTGACCTGCCCGCCGCCTCGCACTCGGCGCTCGACCTGATCGGAATGACGCCGATGGTCGAGGTGACCAAGATCGACACCGGCCTCTGCCGCCTGTTCCTCAAGCTGGAAAACCAGAACCCCGGCGGTTCGATCAAGGACCGCATCGCCCGCGCCATGATCGAGGCGGCCGAGAAGGACGGGACCCTCAAGCCCGGCGGCGTCATCATCGAGGCCACGGCCGGCAACACGGGTCTGGGCCTGGCGCAGGTCGCCACCCTCAAGGGCTACAAGCTGATCCTGATCGTGCCGGACAAGATGGCGCGCGAGAAGATTCTTCACCTGCGGGCCATGGGCGTCGACGTGCGCATCACCCGCTCGGACGTCGGCAAGGGCCACCCCGAATACTACCAGGACATGGCCCAGACCATCGCCCAGGGCCTGCCCGGATCGCTGTACGTCAACCAGTTCGAGAACCCGGCCAACCCCCTGGCTCATGAGACCACGACCGGCCCCGAGATCCTGGAGCAGATGGAGGGCGACCTCGATGCCGTGATCGTCGGCGTCGGCTCGGGCGGCACCCTCACCGGCCTCGGCCGCTACTTCCAGAAGCATAGCCCGAAGACAAAGATGATCCTCGCCGACCCGGTCGGCTCGATCCTCTACGACTACGTCAACACCGGAACCTACGGCGAGGCCGGCAGCTGGATCGTCGAGGGCATCGGCGAGGACTTCATCCCGGTCAACGCCCAGATGGACCTGGTCTCCAAGGCCTTCGCCATCAGCGACCGCGAAAGCGTCGAGACGGCCCGCGAACTGCTGCAGAAGGAAGGCATCCTGGCGGGCAGCTCGTCGGGCACCCTGCTGGCCGCGGCGCTGAAGTACTGCCGCGAGCAGACCGAGCCCAAGCGGGTGGTCAGCATCGTCTGCGACACCGGCGCCAAGTATCTGACCAAGATGTTCAACGACCTCTGGGTCAGCGCCCACGGCTTCGAGGACCGCCAGGCCCGGGGCGACATCTCCGACCTGATCGCCAAGCGCTACAGCGACGGCGGCGTCATCACCATCGGTCCGGACGACACCCTGCTGACCGCCTACAACCGCATGCGGTCGGCCGACATCAGCCAGCTGCCGGTCGTCGATCACAGCAAGCTGGTCGGCATCCTCGATGAGAGCGATGTGCTGAGCGCCGTGGCCAAGGCGCATGACGGTGAAGGTTTCGCCACCAAGGTCGGCGGCGCCATGACCCGCAACGTCAAGACCCTGGAATCGCATCAGCCGATGTCGGCCCTCACCGCCGTCTTCGAACGGGACGAGGTGGCCGTGGTCATGGACGGCGACGAGCTGCTGGGCCTGATCACCCGCGTCGATCTCATCAACCACCTGCGCCGCACGGCTTGAACTCCCTTCCCCCTCGAGGGGGGAAGGGTTGGGGATGGGGGTGCTCGCACCAGCGCGTGAGGCGTTTCTCAACATGGCGCTGAGCCCATCCAAGCCCTAACTTCCACGTCGGCTCTACACCCCCACCCAACCCTCCCCCCTTGAGGGGGAGGGCATATAGATTGGCAAGAGGCCCAACATGTCCCCCACCGACGGCAAGAACCGCCTGGCCTTCGCCACCCGCACCATCCACGCCGGCCAGAGCCCCGACCCGACGACCGGCGCGGTGATGCCGCCGATCTACGCGACCAGCACCTACGCCCAGGAAAGCCCCGGCGTGCACAAGGGCTATGAGTACGCCCGCAGCCAGAATCCGACCCGCTTCGCTTTCGAGCGCTGCATCGCCGACCTGGAAAGCGGGACCCAGGCCTTCGCCTTCGCCTCCGGCCTGGCCTGCGCCGCGACGGTGATGGAGTGCCTGGACACCGGCGCCCACGTCATCGCCACCGACGATCTCTACGGCGGCAGCTATCGCCTGTTCGAGCGGGTCAAGAAGCGCTCGGCCGGCCTGTCGTTCAGCTTCGTCGACATGAGCGATCTTTCCGCCATCGAGGCGGCCATCCGGCCCGAGACGAAGATGCTGTGGGTGGAGACCCCGACCAACCCGACCCTGCGGCTGGTCGACCTCGAAGCGGTGGCGAACCTGGCGAAGAAGCACGGCCTGCTGACCGTCGCCGACAACACCTTCGCCAGCCCCTATGTCCAGCGCCCGCTGGAGCTGGGCTTCGACCTCGTCACCCATTCGACGACCAAATACCTCAATGGCCATTCCGACATGGTCGGCGGCGTCGCCATCGTCGGCGACAACGAGGAACTGGGCGCCCAGATGAAGTTCCTGCAGAACGCCGTGGGCGCCATCTCAGGCCCGTTCGACAGCTTCCTGGCCCTGCGCGGCCTCAAGACCCTGGCCCTGCGCATGCACCGCCACTGTGAGAGCGGCCTGAAGATCGCCCGCTGGCTGGAGACCCATCCGGCCGTCGAAAAGGTCATCTACCCGGGCCTGGAATCCCACCCGCAGCATGCGCTGGCGAAGAAGCAGATGACGGGCGGCTTCGGCGGGATCATCTCGGTGGAGATCAAGGGCGGCCTCGCGCCGTCCCGCAGGCTGCTGGAACGCACCCGCCTGTTCACCCTGGCCGAGTCGCTTGGCGGCGTTGAAAGCCTGATCGAACACCCCGCCATAATGACCCACGCCTCCATTCCGCCGGAGCAGCGGGAGGCGGTCGGCATCACCGACGGCCTGGTCAGGCTTTCGGTCGGGATCGAAGACTGCGAAGACCTGATTTCAGACCTTTCCCAGGCCTTGGCATAGGGGTCTTCGCCGGGGCCGGTTTCGGCAGCTCCGGCGGCGGCAGAGGGGTTTGTCCCGCCGCCAGCATGCGGGCGGCCAGCAGCAGGTCGGCCATCACCGCCGGATGATTGTGCGGCATCGTCCAGACCCGCACGGCGCCCTCGACCCAGGCCTCGGCCATACTGGTGATCTCCACCACGGGCTCGACGTCGGTCATGATGCGCGGGTCGGCGGCGGCGCGGATCTTCAACGCCGCCACATACTCAGCCAGGTCGACGGTGATCGGGATGCGGAACACCGCATCGACGCGCCGCCGCTCATGGAAGCTCTTGTTGACGATGACGTCGCCGAACACCTTCGAGTTGGGAATGACGACCTTCAGGTTGTCGGCGGTGGTCAGCTCGGTGGTGAACAGGTCCAGGGCCCGCACCGTACCCGTCCGGTTCGTGGTCTCGATCACGTCACCGACCCGGTAGGGCCGCAGCGCCAGGATCATCACACCGGCTGCCACGTTGCTCAGCGCCCCCTGCAGCGCCAGGCCGACCGCCAGCGAGGCGGCGCCGAGCACGGCGAGGATGGAGGTGGTCTTCACCCCCAGTTGCTGCAGCACCGCCACCAGGCCGACGATGATGACGACATAGCGCACCGCCGAGCCGATAAAGGTCTGCAGGGTGGCGTCCGGCGGCACATGCCGGGTCATGCGTCCGACCGCCGCCCTGGCCAGGCTCGACAGCCAGCGAGACGCCCACAGGGTGACGACCAGGATGACCCCGCCGATGGCCAGGTCGATGGCGATCTGGGTGGCGCGGTCGATGAGATCGGCGGCGACGATCTCCTCGGGCCGCATCCTGGCGAGCAGTTGCGAAGTGGCGGTCATGGTGCGGGTCTAGCGCGGCAAGCCGGCTCTGCCTACTCGCTCGCCGGCTGGGATTGCTCGGCGCTCGCGCTTTCGTCCGGCCCGCCGGGATCGTCGGCGGCGGCGACCTTGCGGGTCAGCTTGCGTGGCTTGCTGATCTTGTCCCGGACGTCGACCTGGTGCGGATAGGGGATGGAGATGCCCGCATCGTCGAAGGCTTCCTTCACCGCCTTGTGCAGGTCGCATTGCACGTCCCACTGGTCGGATCCCTTGGTCCAGGCCCTCAGGGTCAGGGTCACCGAGGAGTCGGCGTAGCCGGTACAGCGGGCCCAGGGCGCGGGCTCGTCCAGCACGCGGGGATCGGCCTGGGCCGTCACCAGCAAGACCTCCAATGCCTCGCCGATGTCGTCGTCGTAGTCGATGCCGACGACGATCTCCGCCCGCCGGATGGTGGGCGCCGAATAGTTGACGATCGGCTCGCCGAACACCTTGCCGTTGGGCATGATGATCTTGAGCCCGTCGAGGGTGACCAGCTCGGTGGTGAACAGGTCCAGCGCCCTGACCTTGCCCTTCTGGCCGTTGACCTCGACCAGGTCGCCGGCGCGGTAGGGCCGCAGGATGAGCAGCATGACCCCGGCGGCGACGTTGCTCAGCGCCCCCTGCATGGCCAGGCCCACCGCTAGTGAGGCGGCGCCCAGCACCGCCAGGATCGAGGTGGCCTTTATGCCCAGCTGCTGCAGCACGGCGATCAGGCCGATTATGATGATCAGATAGCGGACGACGGAGCTGACAAAGGCCTGCAGCGCCACGTCGCCGTTGTTCCGGGCCTGCAGCTTCGCCATCGCATCATGCGCCAGCCTGGAGGCCCACTTGGCCAGCCAGAAGGTCACCACCAGGATGACCACGGCGACGATCAGGCTCAGGCCCAGCTGCGCCCCCTTGTCGAGCAGGGAGGCGGTGGCCAGTTCGCCGGCCTCGACCTTCGGAATGACGTTGGGAATCCTGGTGGGGTCGAGAACGGCCATGCGGTTCCGGTCGTTGTTACGCTCCCCCGCCAGCCTAACGGGTCGATATCACTGGCGTTCCCGCACGGATGCGGGGAAACATCCGGTTACAGCCTTTGTCTCGAATATGCCGCGCCACCAGCGTAGAGGCCCCGCCATGAGCATCGCCTTCATCGACCTCGCCGCGCAGCAGCGCCGGATCCGCGACAAGATTGACGCCGGCATCGCCCGCGTCCTCGACCACGGCGCCTATGTCATGGGCCCGGAGGTTCGCCAGTTCGAGGCCGAGCTGGCCGTCTTCGGCCAGGCTCCCCTGGCCCTCTCCTGCGCCAACGGCACCGACGCCATCGCCCTGCCGCTGATGGCATGGGGCGTCGGCCAGGGCGACGCGGTCTTCTGCCCGAGCTTCACCTTCGCCGCGACGCCGGAAGTCGTGCCCTGGACGAACGCCACGCCGGTGTTCGTCGACGTGCTGCCGGACACCTACAACCTCGACCCCGCCCATCTCGAGGCGACCATCCTCGCGATCAAGGACGAGGGCCGCCTGCGCCCCGCCGTGGTCATCGCCGTCGACCTGTTCGGGCAACCGGCCGACTACCCGGCCCTGCGCGCCATCTGTGACCGTCACGGCCTGAAGCTGATCAGCGACAGCGCCCAGGGCTTCGGCTGCACCCTGAACGGCAGCCATCCCATTCGATGGGCCGATGTCGCCACCACCAGCTTCTTCCCGGCCAAGCCGCTCGGCTGCTACGGCGACGGCGGGGCGGTGATCGTCAAGGATCAGGAACTCTGGGACCTGATGGACAGCTACCGCGTCCACGGCAAGGCGGTGACGCCGGACCTGGTGGGCCGCACCTTCGAGCACGAGACCAAGTACCTAAACACCCGCATCGGCATGAACAGCCGCCTGGACTCGATCCAGGCCGCCATCCTGATCGAGAAGCTGGCCATCTTCCCCGAAGAAATCGGGATGCGCCAGGTCGTGGCCGAGCGCTACGCCGCCGGGCTCGCCGGATCCGTGACCTCGACCCCGACCGTCATCGACGGCGGCCAGTCGGTCTGGGCCCAGTACGTCATCGAGCACGCCAACCGCGATGGCCTCGCCGCCCACCTGAAGACGCAGGGCGTGCCCACCGCCGTCTACTATCCGGTGCCGATGCACGTGCAGGCGCCCTACGCCCACTTCCCGCAAGGTCCGGGCGGTTTGCCGGTCACGGAGGCGCTCGCCGAAACGGTCCTCGCCCTGCCGATGCACCCCTACATGGACGAGGCGGTGCAGCAGCAGATCATCGACGCGGTGAAGAGCTTCAACGGCTGACGATCAGATATCGGCCAGGGCCTTGGACAGGGCCTGGCCGACAGCGGCCGCGTGCGTCTGCAGCACCGGATTGTCGATGGACATCATCGAGGCCGCCGGATCGATCGCCGCCACCTCGACCCCGGCGTCGGTCTGCTGAACAATCACGTTGCAGGGCAGCATGACCCCGACGTGCGGTTCCAGCTTCAGCGCCTCGTGGGCCATGGTCGGATTGCAGGCGCCGAGAATGCGGTAGGGGCGGAAGTCCTGGCCGATCTTGGTCTTCAGGGTCGCCTGGACATCGATGTCGGTCAGCACCCCGAAGCCGTGCTTCTGCAGGGCCGCGCGCGTGCGCTCGATGACCACTTCAAAGGGGTCTTGGAAGGTTCGGGCGTTGAAATAGCTCATGGCGTCTCCTTGCCGGGCTTGCCGCGATAGATGTCGCAAAGAAGGGCGATTACCCGCGCCGCCGCCGGATCGGCGATCGCGTAGTTGATGGTCTGGGCCTCGCGCCGGGGGGCGATCACCCCGGCCTCGCGCAGCCGGGCCAGATGCTGCGAACAGGCCGATTGCGACAGCCCGGCGAAGGCGGCCAGGTCGCCGACCGCGCATTCCCCCTCGCTCAGCCGGCACATCAACATCAGCCGCTGCTCGTTGCCGAACAGTCGCATCAGCCGGGCGGCCGGGGCGGCGCTGGCCTCGAGCTCGGCGAGCTCGGCGGGGGAAGGGGGGGCGATCTGGGCGGTGGCGGTCATGGCTCGATCTTAACGCTTGGCGACGCGGGCAGGGGGCGCCCGTCATCCTTCAGGGCAACATAGATGGCCGGAATCACCAGCACCGTCAGCAAGGTTGATGACATCAGCCCGAACAACAGGGCGATGGCCAGGCCCTGGAAGATCGGATCGAACAGGATCACCGCCGCCCCGATCATCGCCGCCAGGGCGGTCAGCAGGATCGGCTTGAAGCGGATCGCCCCGGCCTCCAGCAGCACCTCGCGCAAGGGCCGGCCGGGGGTGCGCGCATGCCGGATGAAGTCGACCAGCAGAATCGAGTTTCGCACAATGATCCCGGCCAGGGCGATGAAGCCGATCATCGAGGTGGCCGTGAACGGCGCGCCAAACAGCATGTGGCCGATGACGATGCCGATCAGGGTCAGCGGAATGGGGGTCAGGATCACCAGCGGCAGGCGGAAGTCGCGGAACTGCGCCACCACCAGCACATAGATGCCCAGCAGCGCCACCCCGAAGGCCGCCCCCATGTCGCGGAAGGTGACCCAGGTGATCTCCCATTCGCCATCCCACAGTATGGTGGATTTCGACTCGTCCTTCGGCTGGCCGTTGAGGCGGATTTCGGGGCGATCCAGGGGGCCCCAGTCGCTCGCCTTTACAGCCTTGTCGATCGCCAGGATGCCGTAGATCGGCGCCTCGAACTGGCCGGCCAGCTCGGCGGTGACCATCTCGGCGGCGCGGCCGTCGCGGCGATAGACCGGATAGCTGGCCAGTTCCCGACGGGCCTCGACCACCTCGCCCAGCGACACCAGCCGGGGGGATCCGCCCACCGTGGTTACCGCCACCGGCGTCGCCGACATCTGCTCGCTCCAGGCGCGGGCCGACTGCGGCAGGCGCACGGCGATCTCCACCGGCGTGCGTTCGGCCTCGCGGGCGGCGTAGCCCAGCACCTGGCCGCCGGTGATGGCGGCGATGGTGTCGTTGACCTGGCCCTGCGAGACGCCGAACCGCTCCATCTTCTCCCGGTCGGGGATCAGCCGCAGCACGGGTCGGCGGGCGCCGTAGCTGTTATCGACATCGACCACCGAGGGCTCGGCGCGGAACAGGGTCTCCAGCCGGGCGGCCACCGCCCGGCGGGTCTCGGCGTCGGGGCCGTAGACCTCGGCCAGCAGGGTGGCCAGCACCGGCGGTCCCGGCGGCGCCTCGACCACCTTGATCGAGGCGCCCCTGGGCAGGGGCAGGTCGGCCAGGCGGCGGCGCAGGTCGAGGGCCACGGCGTGGCTGTTGCGGCTGCGGTCGCCCTTGGGGGCCAGCATGACCGCCAGATCCCCCTGCTCGGCCCGGTCGCGCAGGAAGTAGTGGCGCACCAGGCCGTTGAAGTTGAACGGCGCGGCCGTCCCGGCATAGCTCTCCAGCGAAACCACCTCGGGCAGGCCCTGGACCACGGCGGCGGCGCCCGACAGGGTGCGTTCGGTGGCCTCCAGGCTGGTCCCCTCGGGCATGTCGAGCACGACCTGCAGTTCAGACTTGTTGTCGAACGGCAGCAGTTTCACCGGCACGGCCTTGAAGCCGAACATCGACATCGACAGCAGGGTGGCGAGACCGACCGCGATCAGGAAGATCCAGGCTGACCGGCGGCTGCGGATCACCGGCGTGGCCATGCGGCGGTAGAGCCGGCCCAGCGGCCCCTCGTTGTGCGCGGCATGGCCGCCGCCGGCCCCCACCCCGCCAGCGAGCGCCTTGCGGGCCACCCGGATCATCAGCCAGGGGGCGATGATCACCGCCACGAAGAAGGAAAAGACCATGGCCGCCGAGGCGTTGACCGGGATCGGCGCCATGTAGGGCCCCATCAGGCCCGAGACGAACAGCATCGGCAGCAGGGCAGCGACCACCGTCAGGGTGGCGACCACCGTGGGGTTGCCGACCTCGGCCACGGCCTCGACGGTCGCCTGGGCGCGGGTCCGCCCGTCGTTCATCGCCCAGTGGCGGGCGATGTTCTCGATCATGACGATGGCGTCGTCGACCAGGATGCCGATCGAGAAGATCAGGGCGAACAGGCTGACCCGATTGATGGTGTAGCCCATCAGGTTGGAGGCGAAGAGGGTCAGCAGGATGGTCGTCGGGATGACCACGGCGGTGACGCCCGCCTCGCGCCAGCCGATGGCGAAGCCGATCAGGATGACGATCGACACCGTCGCCAGCCCCAGGTGCATCAGCAGTTCGTTGGCCTTCTCGTTGGCGCTCTCGCCGTAGTCGCGGGTGACCGCGACCTCCAGCCCCTCGGGGATCAGCGACCCCTTCAGCGCCTCGACGCGTTGCAGCACCCCGTGCGAGACGACGACGGCGTTGGCCCCCTGGCGCTTGGCGATGGCCAGGCTGACCGCCGGGTTGCGGACCCAGCGGTCGCCGTCGCGGGCGAAATGGGCGGCCCGGGCCTGGTCCTCGCGCGGCGCCTGGATGATGGTGGCGACATCGCGCAGGTAGACCGGCGCGCCGGACAGGGAGGTGACGGTCAGCAGGCCGGCCTGGTCCGGGCTGGTCATCCGTTCGCCGGCCTTCAGGGCCAGGGCCTGGCCCTGCTCGCGGAAGGTCCCGGCCGGGAAGCCGCGGCTGGCCTGGCGCACGGTGTCGAGGATCGAGGACAGGGGCACGCCCCGCAGGGCCATGCGGGCCGGATCCGGCTCGACGCGGATCTCGGACGGCCGGCCGCCGACGATGAACGTCAGGCCGACGTCCTCGACCTTGCCGACCTCGGTGCGCAGTCGGGCGGCGATGTCGTAAAGGGCCTGGTCGCTCCAGCGACCGGCGGCCCCGGGCTTCGGGGTCAGGGTCAGCACCAGGGCCGGCACGTCGTTGATCCCGCGGGTGACGATCAGCGGCTCGGCCACGCCCGTGGGGATGCGGTCATAGTTGGCCCGCACCTTTTCATGCACCCGCACCGCCGCGTCGTCCGGGTCGGAGCCGACCTCGAAGCGGGCGGTGACCATCACCCGGTCGTCCTCGGCCTGGGTGTAGACATGCTCCACCCCGTCGATGCTGCGGACGATGGCCTCCAGCGGCTTGGCCGCCAGTTCGGTGGCGTCGGAGGCGTTCAGGCCCGGGGTCGAAACCATGATGTCGACCATCGGCACGCTGATCTGCGGCTCTTCCTCGCGGGGAATGGTCGCCACCGCCATCAGCCCGACGGCGATCGCCGCCAGCAGCATCAGCGGCGTCAGGGGGGAGTTGAGCGTCGCCTTGGTCAGAAGGCCGGAAAAGCCGAGGTTCATCGCACCGGCTCCGCGCCGAGCACCACGTCGCCGGCCGTCAGGCCCGACAGCACCTCGACCCCGTCCGTCATGGCGGAGCCCAGCTGGACCGGCGCCTCGCTGACCCGCCCGGCCTTGTCGACCGTGCGCACGAAGTCGATGCCGAAGCGGGTGGCGACGAACCGGCGGGGAATGACCAGCGCATTGCGTCGGCCGACCGGAACCTGCAGCACCACCGCCTG
>JAUMCZ010000047.1:0-36894 GCA_032122215.1 Caulobacter sp. | reverse complement strand
CATGGACCCGACCGGCATCCGAGAGATCCGCGACCTGATCCGCGAGCTGGCCGACCGTGGCGGCGTCACCGTCATCCTGGCCAGCCACCAGCTGGACGAGGTGCAGAAGGTCTGCAACCAGGTCGCCTTCCTGGCCAAGGGCAAACTGACCGCCATCGAGGACCTCGGCAAGACCAAGGAACAGCTGCGCATCCTGGCCACGCCCCAGGCCGCCGTCCTCGACATCCTGGGCAGGCGCGGAACGGCCGATGGCGAGGCCGTCCTGGCCGCCATCACCCGGGCCGAAGCCCCGGACCTGATCCGCGCCCTGGCCGGACGCGGCGTCGACATCACCGAGGCCCGCTGGGTCGGCGGCGACCTCGAGCGCGCCTATCTCTTCCATACGAGGTCGTGAGCATGCTGCTGGATGCATTGAAGGCCGAGCGGTTCCGCCTGTGGCGCGACAAGGGCGCGGTTATCTTCGGCTTTACGGTCCCGGGCATCGGCGTCTTCCTGCTGGGCCTGATCGCCACCCTGTTCGTGAAGTTCGTCGCCAAGGCCCAGATCCCCGGCCAGGTGAACCTGGGCTCGGACCTCGTCGGCGCCCTGACCGGCACCGGCTCGCCGATCACCCAGATCTTCTTCCTGATCGGCGCCGCCGCCATCTTCGGCACGGATTACCGCTGGGAGACCTGGCGACTGCAGACGCCGCGCAACAGCCGGCTGAACCTGATGCTGGCCAAGTTCGGCGTCTATGCGGGGGCGACGGCCCTGGCCCTCGTCGGCATGGGGATCGGCGGGGTCCTGGCCGGCATCGTCCGCGCAATCATCGAGGGCGAGGCCTTCGAGGCCGTCAACTTCGCCGTCTTCGGCCCGGCCTTCCTGCGCGCCTTCGTGGCCGCCTGGCTGGAACTGCTGGTCGTCGGCTCGGTGGCGGCGTTGCTGGCCGTGCTGACCCGCACCAATGTGGCGGCGATCATCGTCACCCTGCTGCTGGCCTTCGCCCAGGCCATCATCATGGGCATTGCCCGGCCAGACCCGATCAACCCGCCCTGGGACGCCCTGCTGACCTTCCCCGGCCTGTCGGCCCAGGTCCTGCGCGGCGGATCGGTCGGCATCGGCGGGGTGACGGCCCAGGGGGCGGAGCTTGCCACCCTCTTCCTGCTGCTGTGGATCGCCGTCTTCGCCGGGCTGACCATCTTCCTGTTCATGCGGCAGGAACTCACCCGCGAGTAGCAATCCGTTAAGCATGACAATGAGAGTCTGACGGGGCTTTCCAGTTCCAGGACTCCGTTCAGCGCATGCTCGCGCGTATCCGCCCCTTCCTTCCGACGATCACCCTGCTGGGGCTGATTGTGTATTTCGTCTTCCACGGTCTCACCGGGGAGCTCGGATGGCTGTTGTCCAATCAACGGCGCGCGGAACAGACGCAGTTACACGAAAAGCTGAAGCTGACCCGGCAGGAGAGGATGGACCTCGAAGCCCGCGCTCGGCTACTACGCGATGGCAGCCTTTCGCGTGACCTTTTGGAAGAACGTGCGCGTTCTGTCCTAGGCTTCGCGGACCCAAGGGATTATGTGATCCGTCTGCAGCCCTGATCCGGGTCGAACTTTTCGCCCTGGCTCATGGTCCAGGCAAGGAAAAGGCCGCCGTGATAACGGTTCTGGGAGAAATGCATGGCGCGGGCGACTAAGGCCAAGACATCGGGCAAGGGTTCTGACACCGGTGTCACGACCTCTGGCGGTACGAGCCGCGAGACGCTGCTGAAGTACTACAAGGACATGCTGCTGATCCGCCGCTTCGAGGAGCGGGCCGGTCAGCTGTACGGCATGGGCCTGATCGGCGGCTTCTGCCACCTCTACATCGGCCAGGAAGCCATCGCCGTCGGCATGGAAGCCATTCGCGTGAAGGGCGACCAGATCATCACCGGCTACCGCGACCACGGCCATATGCTGGCCGCCGGCATGGACGCCCGCGAAGTCATGGCCGAACTGACCGGCCGGGCCGGCGGTTCGTCCAAGGGCAAGGGCGGGTCCATGCACATGTTCTCGACCGAGGCCGGCTTCTACGGCGGCCACGGCATCGTCGGCGCCCAGGTCAGCCTGGGCACCGGCCTGGCGCTGGCCAACAAGTACAAGGCCAACGGCAACGTCGCCTTCGCCTACTTCGGCGACGGCGCGGCCAACCAGGGCCAGGTCTACGAGAGCTTCAACATGGCTCAGCTCTGGGACCTGCCGGTGGTCTACATGATCGAGAACAACCAGTACGCCATGGGCACGAGCATCGAGCGCTCGGCGTCCGAGACCCACCTGCACAAGCGCGGCATCTCCTTCCGCATCCCGGGCGAGGAAGTCGACGGCATGGATGTCGAGGCCGTCGCCGAGGCCGGCGCCCGCGCCGCCGAACACGCCCGCAGCGGCAAGGGCCCCTACATCCTCGAGATGAAGACCTACCGCTACCGCGGCCACTCGATGAGCGACCCGGCCAAGTACCGCACCAAGGAGGAGGTGGACGAGGTCAAGAAGACCCGCGACCCCATCGACCACCTGCGCGAGAAGCTGGACGCCGCCAAGGTGACCGAGGACGAGCTGAAGACCATCGACGCGGAGGTGAAGCGCATCGTCGCCGAGGCCGCCGAATTCGCCCGCACCTCGCCCGAACCCGACCCTTCCGAACTCTACACCGACGTCTACCTGGAGGCGGCCGAGTAATGACCGATATCCTCATGCCCGCCCTGTCTCCGACCATGGAGGAGGGCACCCTCGCCAGGTGGCACGTCAAGAAGGGCGACACGGTCAAGGCCGGTGACGTCATCGCCGAGATCGAAACCGACAAGGCGACCATGGAGGTCGAGGCCGTCGATGAAGGCGTGATCGCCGACATCCTGGTCGAGGCCGGCGCCGAGAACGTCAAGGTCAACACCCCCATCGCCCGCCTTGAAGGCGAGGAGGGCGCTTCACCTGCGCCCGCGCCGGCCGAGGCGCCGAAGGAAGAGCCGAAGCAGGAAGCCGCCGGGGATCCGGAGAAGGCGCCGCCGGAAGCCGCCAAGGTCCAGCCGGAAGGCGAGGGGCCCGCGCCCGTCACGCCGAAGGTCGAGCTGAAGGACCCCGAGATCCCGGCCGGCGCGAAGATGGTCAAGATCACCGTCCGCGACGCCCTGCGCGACGCCATGGCCGAAGAGATGCGCCGCGACGACACGGTCTTCCTGATGGGCGAGGAAGTCGCCCAGTACCAGGGCGCCTACAAGGTCTCCCGCGAACTGCTGCAGGAGTTCGGCGACCGCCGCGTCATCGACACCCCGATCACCGAGCATGGCTTCGCGGGTCTCGGCGTCGGCGCGGCCATGGCGGGCCTCAAGCCCATCGTCGAGTTCATGACCTGGAACTTCGCCATGCAGGCCATCGACCAGATCATCAACTCGGCCGCCAAGACGCTCTATATGTCCGGCGGCCAGATCAAGTCGTCGATCGTCTTCCGCGGCCCCAACGGCGCGGCCGCCCGCGTGGGCGCCCAGCACAGCCAGGACTACAGCGCCTGGTACGGCCAGATCCCCGGCCTCAAGGTCGTCGCGCCCTACGACGCCGCCGACGCCAAGGGCCTGCTGAAAGCCGCCATCCGCGATCCCAACCCCGTCGTCTTCCTCGAGCATGAGATGATGTACGGCGTCGAGTTCGACATCCCCGATGTCGAGGACTGGATCGTCCCCATCGGCAAGGCCAAGGTCCGCCGCGAGGGCTCGGGCGTTACCATCACCGCCCACAGCCGCATGGTCGGTCTCGCGCTCAAGGCCGCCGAGGAACTGGCCGCCGAGGGCATCGAGGCCGAGGTCATCGACCTGCGCACCATCCGCCCGCTCGACCACGAGACCATCGTCGAGAGCGTCAAGAAGACCAACCGCATCGTCTGCGTCGAGGAAGGCTGGGGCCCGATGGGCGTCGGCGCCGAGATCGTCGCCCGGGTCATCGAGCACGCCTTCGACTACCTCGACGCCCCGCCGCTGCGCGTCCACCAGGAAGACGTGCCGCTGCCGTATGCGGCGAACCTCGAGGCCCTGTCGCTGCCGTCGGTCGAGAAGATCGTCAAGGCGGCCAAGGCGGTGAGCTACAAGTGACCGACGCCGTCGACGACGACTGGAATCCGCTCAACGTGAAGGAAGACTTCACGTCGTTCGGCCCCGGCGGTTCGTCGGCGCTGGCGGCTGACTATCCGGAACTCTTGGGCTTTGTCGGCGACGACGAGACCGCCGTGACCTACGACCCCCGCCATCGCGAGTTCGGCATCCCGGTGCTGGACGGCGGCGGCAGCACCGTCGTGATCGCCTTTGATCCCTGGTCCGGCAAGCCGCTGCCCGCCTCGTTGCGCACGCGCTGGTTCGACGAGCTGGAGGCGCTCGGCGTCGCCCCCTGGAACGATCGGGTGCCTGAACCCTATCGCTCGGAAGCCTGGTGGCTGGAGCGCGGGCTGTGAGCGCCCACAGCTGGCATGCAGGCGGCTGCCACTGCGGCGCCGTCCGCTTCGAGGCGGCCCTGCCGGCCGTCGTCGAGGCGCAGAGCTGCAACTGCTCCATCTGCCAGAAGGTGGGCTTCGTGCACGTCATCGTGCCGGAGAGCCGGTTCCGGCTGACAGCCGGCGCGGACGCCATCACCACCTACACCTTCAACACCGGCGTGGCCCAGCACACCTTCTGCAAGGTGTGCGGCGTCAAGGCCTTCTACCGCCCGCGCTCCAACCCGGACGGCTGGTCGGTCAACGCCCGCTGCCTGGACGACCTCTCCGGCATCGACATGCGTATCGAAGCCTTCGACGGCCAGAACTGGGAAGCGCACGGCGCGTCCCTGGCCCACCTCAGCCATGAGGCGGCCGCCCATGCCTGAGATCACCTTCGATGACTTCCTGAAGGTCGACATCCGCGTCGGCGAGGTGATCGCCGCCGAGCCCTTCCCCGAGGCCCGCAAGCCGGCCATCAAGCTGCGCATCGATTTTGGCGGCGACATCGGCGTCAAGAAGTCCTCCGCCCAGATCGTCCGCAACCACCCGCCTGAAAGCCTGATCGGCCGCCAGGTGCTGGCGGTGGTCAACTTCCCGCCTCGCCAGATCGGCCCCTTCATGTCCGAGGTGCTGACCCTCGGCGTGCCCGACGCCGACGGCGAGGTCATGCTGATCGGCCCCGACCGCACCGTCCCCATCGGCGGAAGGCTCTACTGATGCGCCTTTCCCAGTTCCAAAGCAGAGCCAACAACGAGCCGCGCCATGTCCATTGAAATCCTGATGCCCGCCCTGTCGCCGACCATGGAGGAAGGCTCGCTGGCCAAGTGGCATGTGAAGCCCGGCGACACGGTGAAGGCCGGCGACGTCATCGCCGAGATCGAGACGGACAAGGCGACCATGGAGGTCGAGGCCGTCGACGAGGGCGTCATCGAGGCCCTGCTGGTCGACGCCGGAACCGAAGGCGTCAAGGTCAACACCCCCATCGCCCGCATGGCCGGAGAGGGCGAGGCGCCTGGGCCGGCCCCCAAAGCAGAGGCTCCGAAGGCCGAAGAATCCAAGGCCGAAGCGCCCAAGGAAGCGCCCAAGGCTGAAGCAGCTCCGCCGCCGCCCGCCGCGCCTGTGCAGGCCGCCGGCGAGACCGGCGCCACCACCAGGGCTCCGGCCCCCGCGCCGGCCGGCGCGTCCGGCGACCGTGTGATGGCCTCGCCCCTGGCCCGCCGCCTGGCCCAGGCCGCCGGTCTCGACCTCGCCACCGTCAAGGGCAGCGGCCCGCATGGCCGGGTGATCAAGGCCGACGTCGACGCGGCCCGTGGCAAGGCGCCCGGTGCGGCACCGACGGCTGCGCCCGGCGCACCTGCGGCCGCCGCCTCCTCCGCACCGCGTCAGGCCCAGACCCTGGCCCAGATGGGCATCCCGGACGGCAGCTACGACCTGGTCCCGCTTGACGGCATGCGCAAGACCATCGCCCGCCGGATGACCGACAGCTTCCGCGACATTCCCCACTTCCCGCTGACCATCGACCTGGAGATCGACGGCCTGCTGGCCGCCCGGTCGAAGATCAACGCCATGCTGGAAAAGGACGGGGTCAAGGTTTCGGTCAATGACCTGGTCATCAAGGCCGTCGCCGTCGCCCTCAAGCGCGTGCCGGAAGCCAACGCCAGCTACAGCCCCGAAGGCCTGGCCATGCACCACCACGCCGACATCGCCATGGCCGTGGCCATCGACGGCGGCCTGATCACCCCGATCATCCGCAAGGCCGACACCAAGGGCCTCGCCCAGATCGCCACCGAGGCCAAGGACCTGGCCAGCCGGGCCCGCGACCGCAAGCTGAAGCCCGAGGAATTCCAGGGCGGCACCTTCTCGGTTTCCAACCTCGGCATGATGGGCATCAAGTCCTTCGCCTCGATCATCAACGAGCCGCAGGGCTGCATCATGAGCGTCGGCGCAGGCGAGCAGCGGCCGGTGGTCAAGAACGGCGAACTGGCCATCGCCACCGTCATGACCGTCACACTGACCTGCGACCACCGCGTGGTCGATGGCGCCATCGGCGCGCGGTTCCTGCAGGCCTTCAAGGCGCTGATCGAAGACCCGCTGACGATGATCGTCTGAGGCGGGCGCCTTGCCCCTCGACACCGCCAACGAGAGGCTCTGCGACGACTGCGGCGTTCCGCTGGTCGGCCGGTTCTGTCATGCCTGTGGCGAGGACAGCCAGCCGCCCCGCCGGGCGCTGAAGGATCTGCTCAGCGACGGGCTCGACAACGTCTTCAGCTTTACGGGACATGTCCTGCCGACCCTGCGCGACATGGCGCTCGATCCGGGGCGGGTCCTGCGCGGCCTGAGGGACGGAAACCGCAAGCGCTACCTCTCGCCGTTCAAGCTCTACCTGTCGGCCACCCTGGTCTTCTTCCTGTTCCTCGGCATCGCCGGCGTCAGCCTGCTCCAGCTCCAGGTCGTCCGCACCGGCGGTCCGCTGGCCGTGACCCTCGACCATGAAGGCGTCGCCGAGATGAAGGGCTTCATCGTCCAGCCCCGCACCCTCGAGCGCGAGAAGCGGGTCGGGCGGGACGAAGAGGTGGTGAAGGTGCTGAAAGCCGCCGGCGTCACCCTGCCGGAGGAGGGCTCCCGGGCCTACATCGCCGCCACCCACCTGGCGGTCGACCGCCCGTCCGAGATCAACGACGACATCGCCAAATGGGCGCCCCGGGCGCTCTGGCTGCTGATGCCGGTCTACGCCCTGCTGATCTGGCCCCTGTACCGGCGCGGAACCTATGTCGCGGACCATCTGATCTTCTCGATCTGGGCCCATGCCACCCTGTTCCTGCTGATGGTCCTCGGGGCCATCCTCAACCTGCTGGGGCTTGGACTGGGCCTCGGCTTCGCGCTCCTGGCCTATCAGGGCTACCTGACCGTAGGGCTCAAGGGGTACTACGGCCGCAGCTGGGCCGGGGCGATCCTCAAGGGCGGGCTGATCAGCCTCGTCTACACCGCCATCTGGCTCTTCATGAGCTTCGTCTTCCTTCTCGGGCAGGCCGCCAAATTCCTGCCGCCCGGCTACTTCTTCTCGGAGTGATCTCGTGAGCGATTTTGACCTCATCGTCATCGGCGCCGGCCCCGGCGGCTATGTGGCGGCCATCCGGGCCAGCCAGCTGGGCCTGAAGACGGCTATCATCGAGCGGGAGAACCTGGGCGGCATCTGCCTCAACTGGGGCTGCATCCCGACCAAGGCCCTGCTCAAGAGCGGCGAGGTCTATGAGCAGCTGAGCCATCTGGAAGCCTACGGCCTGTCGGTCAGCGGCCGCTCGTTCGACTTCGGCAAGGTGGTCGAGCGCTCGCGCGGTGTCGCCAAACAGCTGACCGCCGGCGTCGCCTTCCTGATGAAGAAGCACAAGATCGAGGTCATCGAAGGCACGGCGAAGCTCGAAAAGGCGCCCGGCGCCCCCAAGGTCGTCGTCGCCCTGAAGGCCGGCGGCAGCCGCACCGTCACCGCCAAATCAGTGATCCTCGCCACCGGCGCCCGGGCCCGCACCATCCCGGCCATCGGCGCCGTGCCGGACGGCAAGGCCATCTGGACCTACCGCGAGGCCCTGACCCCCAAGACCTGCCCCAAGAGCCTGGTGGTCATCGGCTCGGGCGCCATCGGCATCGAGTTCGCCAGCTTCTATCGCGCCCTCGGGTCCGAGGTGACGGTGATCGAGGCCGTCGACCGCATCATGCCGGTCGAGGACGAGGAGATCTCCAAGGCCGCCCAGAAGGCCTTTGAAAAGCGCGGCATCAAGTTCCGCATCGGCGCGAAGGTCTCGAAGGTCGCGGCGACCAAGGCCGGCGTCTCTGTCGCCGTCGAGGCGGGCGGCAAGGCCGAGACGCTGGAGGCCGAGGTCTGCATCGTCGCCGTCGGCATCGCCGCCAACACCGAGAACCTTGGCCTCGAAGCCCTGGGCCTCAAGCTCGATCGCGGCCACGTCGTCGCCGACAGCCACGGCGGCACCAACGTCCCCGGCCTCTACGCCATCGGCGATGTCGCCGGCGCCCCCTGGCTGGCCCACAAGGCGATGCATGACGGCGTCCACTGCGTCGAACACATCGCCGGTGTGAAGACCCCGACCCTCACCGCCCCGGTCCCCGGCTGCACCTACGCCAACCCCCAGGTCGCCTCGGTGGGCCTGACGGAAGCCGCGGCCAAGGCCGCCGGCTACGAGCTCAAGGTCGGCCGCTTCCCCTTCAAGGTGAACGGCAAGGCCATCGCCGCCAGCGAGACCGAGGGTTTCGTGAAGACGGTGTTCGACGCCAAGACCGGCGCCCTGCTCGGCGCCCACATGATCGGCCATGAAGTCACCGAGATGATCCAGGGCTACACCATCGCCATGACCATGGAAGGCACCGAGGAAGACCTGTTCGCCACCGTCTTCCCGCACCCGACCATGAGCGAGGCCATGCACGAGGCGGCCCTCGACGCCTTTGGCAAGCCCCTGCACATCTAGCCGGGGACGGGTTGTCCGCATCCCCATCGTCGCCCGGCGAGCGCGGAAGTATCCCGGACAACCTGTCCCCGACAGGTCGCCGTCCCCACCGGAGAAGCCATGATCCGCAAGGCCCGCCCCGAAGACCGCCCTGCGCTGGCGGCGTTGATGCTGGACAGCAACGGCTACGAGGCTCCCGCGGCGCGGGCGATGATCGCCGCCTTCGTGCCGCGCTGGACCTTCACCGACGCGGACGAGGTCTGGCTGGACGAGGAGGCGGGCCAGAGGCTCGGCTTCCACCAGCTGATCCCGCATGGCCCGGGGACCCTCGAACTCGACCTCTTCTTCACCGCCAACGCCGCCCAGGGCAAAGGCGTCGGCCGCCGCCTGTTCGATCACATGGCAGAGCGGGCGAGGGCGCTCGGTGCGACGGCGGTGGTGATCAGCTCCAACCCGAAGGCGGCCGAATTCTACCGCCGCATGGGCGCAATCGACATCGGCCTTTCCCCACCGGTCGACGAGATCACGTGGGAACGGCCAAAGCTGCGTCTGGACCTGTAGCGCCCGCTCTCCGCCCACAACGTGGGCGGAGGACGGTCCGGAGCGCGAGCGACGGACCAGGAGGCGGGACCGCCGCCTGCAGGTCTAGACCTGACAGGGCGGAGCCCCCCTCGGTGTGGCTCGCTTGCAGCGCTCGCCACATCCACTCCCCCATCTTCGATAGGGGAGAGCGAACCTAGCTCCGCACCTTCACGAACGACCCCGGCGCATCCTCCAGCGGCGTGCCCAGCGGCCCGTTGCTCGGATCCCGCGCCGGGACCATCCCGCCTGACCGCTCGTTCAGCCACGCCGCCCAGTGCGGCCACCAGCTGCCCGGATGCTCGACCGCCCCGGCCACCCACTCCTCGACCGTTCCCGGCAAGGCGCTGTTCGTCCAGTGCTGGTACTTCTTCGCGTCCGGATGGTTGATCACCCCGGCGATGTGCCCGGACCCCGCCATGGTGAAGGTCACCGGCCCGCCGAACAGCTTGGCCCCGCGATAGATGCTGCGGAACGGCGCGATGTGGTCCTCGCGGCTGGACTGCACATAGATCGGCGTCTTCACCTTCGACAGGTCGAGGTCCACCCCCGCCAGGGTCAGCTTGCCCTCGGCCAGGGCGTTGTCCTTGTAGAAATTGCGCAGATAGAACAGGTGCAGCGCCTTGGGCATCCGCGTCTGATCGCTGTTCCAGAACAGCAGGTCGAAGGGCTTGGGCTCCTTGCCCATCAGGTAGTTGTTGACGAAGAACGACCAGATCAGGTCGTTGCCCCGCAGGGCATTGAAAGTATCGGCCATCGACTTGCCGGGCAGAAAACCGCCCGCCTTGTCCATCTGCGCCTCGATGTCCTTCAGCCAGCCCTCGTCGACGAACAGGCGCAGATCGCCGGCCTCGGCAAAGTCCTGCTGGGCCGCAAAGAAGGTCGCCGACCCCACCCGCTTGTCCCCCTTGGCCGCCATATGAGCGAGGGCGCAGGACAGCAGGGTGCCGCCGATACAGTAGCCGACGGTGTTCACCCTGTCGGTCCCGCACTGCTTCATCACCTGGGCGGTGGCGTCATAGATGCCCTCGACCAGGTAGTCCTCGAAGGTCTTGGCGGCCAGCGTCTCGTCCGGGTTGACCCAGCTGGTCACGAAGACGCTGAACCCCTGGCCGGTTAGCCAGCGGATCAGGCTGTTATCGGGCCGCAGATCGGTGATGTAGAACTTGTTGATCCAGGGCGTGAACAGCAGCAGCGGGATCTCCCGCACCTCGTCCGTCGTCGGCTCGAACTGCAGAAGCTGCAGGATGTCGTTCTGATAGACCACCTTGCCCGGCGCGGTGGCGACGTTCTGGCCGACCACGAACTCGTCCATGTCGGTCTGGCTGATCGACAGCTGGCCGCCGCCCCGCGCCAGGTCGCCCGCGAACTGGTCCATCCCCCGCACCAGGCTCTCGCCACCGGTCGCCACCACCTCGCGCAGGGCGGCCGGATTGCTCATCAGGAAGTTCGACGGACTGACCGCGTCGGTCAGCATCTTCATGAAGAACTCCACCCGCCGCTTCTCCAGCGGATCGACCCCCTCGACATCGGCCACCAGGCTGTTCAGCCAGTTGGAGGTCAGGAGGTAGGACTGCTTCATCACGTCGAACAGCGGATGCGCGCCCCAGTCGGGATCATTGAACCGCTTGTCGCCCTTGGCCGGAACGACCGTCGGCTCGACCGTCTCTCCGCCCATCCGCTTGGCGGTGTTCTGCCAGAGGTCGAGATAGCGCGAGAACAGGTCCGCCTGGGCCCGCAACATCCGGTCCGGCTCGGACGCCAGCTTGCCCATCACCTGGGTCAGCGCCGGCCCGACGTGGAAGGGATCGGTGTTCAGCGCCGCCGGCGCGTCGGCCTGGCGCAGGGCCGCTTCAGCGATGGCGCCCTGGGCGGTGATCGCCGCCCGGGCCAGATTCGCCGACAGCTTCTCGAACTGCTCGCGCTGCTCTCTCGGGATAAAGCCGGCCGGATCCGCGATCGGCGGAAAACTCGGCATCTCGATTTGCGGGGGAGGGGGCGTTGTGGCCTCGGCTGTCGCCTGCCGGGCCGCCTGCACCCGGTCGTCCGGTTGGGTCTTTGTCGCCTTCTTGGCCGCTTTCGGGGGCGTCTTCGCCTTGCTGGCTTCAGGTTTCGAAGCGGCCTTCGATTTGGCTGCCTTGCGGGTCGGGGCCTTGGCTTGATCGGCCATGCATTGTTTCCTCACCTGGAAGGGCGCGGGCTCGCCCTTTCACTTGCCGCAATCATCGCATATGACCGGAGTTGAGATGAACGGCCAAGCCCGCATTCCATTGTCGCGCCTCTTCAGCGCTTCCGCCCCCCTGAAGGTGCTTGGGGTTCTGGGCGTCCTGAGCCTTGCCGGCTGCGTCTCGCCGTCGGGCCGCCAGGTCTTCTCCGAGGTCCCGGTCAACCCCACCTCGCCGGCCAAGGCCGACATCGAGGCGGTGCTGGCGAGGCCCGGCGACTTCCCGACCTTCGCCGCCCTGCCGGCCCCGCCGTCCGACCTGCCCACCGCCGACGCCCTCAAGGCCGAGGTCGGCGAAGCCCAGGCCGACGCCCTCTACGTCACCAACAGCACCGCCCCGGAAACCTGGGAGCTGGACGCCGACGACGCCTTCGTCGCCCGCGCCCGGGCCGCCGTCGGCGGCTCTGACCTGCAGCCGCCGACCGACGCGGAAATCGCCGAAGCCGAGGCCTACGCCGCCGCCGCCCGGGCGCGAGCTAAGGCGCCCCCGGTACCGAAGTAGGGAAACCTGCGGGCGTCGGGGGCATAATCTTCCAAGAGCTGGCTTGGTTGGCCCCGCCTCGTGGGCTATCCATCCCTAACCTTTGCTCCTACAGCGCCGATTTGCGGCGAAGAGCCCCCAATGACGACCGATTTCCACCGTATCCGCCGCCTGCCGCCCTACGTCTTCGAAGAGGTCAACCGCATCAAGGCCCGCCTGCGCGGCCAGGGCGTCGACATCATCGACTTCGGCATGGGCAATCCCGACATGCCGACGCCGAAGCACATCGTCGACAAGATGATCGAGACGGCCCGCGACCCCAAGTCCGGCCGCTACAGCGCCTCCAAGGGCATCATCGGCCTGCGCCGGGCCATGGCCGGCTACTATGACCGCCGCTACGGCGTGAAGCTGAACCCCGACACCGAGGTCATCGCCACGCTCGGCTCCAAGGAGGGCTTCGCCAACCTGGCCAACGCCCTGACCGCGCCCGGCGACGTCATCATCTGCCCTAACCCCGCCTATCCGATCCACGCCTTCGGCTTCATCATGGCCGGCGGCGTCATCCGCCACGTCCCGGCCCTGTCGCCGGAAGAGTACCTGTCGGGCGTTTCCAGGGCGGTGAAGAACTCCGTCCCGCCGCCCACCGTCCTGATACTCAGCTACCCGTCCAACCCGACGGCGCAATGGGTCGATCTCGACTTCTACAAGGACGCCGTGGCGCTGGCGAAAAAGCACGACCTGCTGGTCATCAGCGACGTCGCCTATTCGGAAATCTACTTCGACGACAACCCGCCCCCCAGCGTGCTGCAGGTCGAGGGCGCCAAGGACTGCGCCGTCGAGGTCAACAGCCTGTCGAAGACCTACGCCATGGCCGGCTGGCGGGTCGGCATGGTGGTCGGCAACGAGCGCATGTGCGCCGCCCTGGCCCGGGTGAAATCCTACCTCGACTACGGCGCTTTCACGCCGATCCAGGTCGCCGCCGCCGCCGCCCTCAACGGGCCCCAGGACTGCGTCGACGAGATCCGCGCCATCTACAAGTCGCGCCGCGATGTGCTGGTGAAGAGCATGGCGCAAGCCGGCTGGGACATTCCCTCGCCGCCCGCCTCGATGTTCGCCTGGGCCCCGATTCCCGAGCAGTACAAGGAGGCCGGCTCGATGCTGTTCGCCAAGCTGCTGGTCGAGGAGGCCGGCGTCGCCGTGGCCCCCGGCTCCGGCTTTGGCGAATACGGCGAAGGCTACGTCCGCATCGGCCTGGTCGAGAACGAGCAGCGCATCCGCCAGGCCGCCCGCAACGTGAAGAAGTTCCTGGCCAACTCGTCGGAAATCCTGGGCCGGGCGCACAACGCGCTCGCGGCTCAGTAGGGGGAAGTATGACCAAGAAAACCTGGCGCATCGGCGTCGCCGGCCTCGGCACCGTCGGCGGTGGCCTGCTTGAATTCCTCTCCCAACGCCCCGACTTCGCCCCCGCCGGCGACCTCGCCGTCATCACCGCCGTCAGCGCCCGCAACCGCACCCGTCACCGGCCGGTCGACATCTCCACGCTCACCTGGTTCGACGACCCGGTCGCCCTCGCCAACTCCCCCGACATCGACATCTTCGTCGAGCTGGTCGGCGGCTCCGACGGCCCGGCCAAGGCCGCCGTCGAGGCGGCCCTCAAGGCCGGCAAGCCGGTGGTCACCGCCAACAAGGCCCTGATCGCCGTCCACGGCGCCGAACTGGCCGCCCTGGCCGAAGCCGCCGGCGTGCCCCTGCTGTTCGAGGCCGCCGTCATGGGCGGCACGCCAGCGGTCAAGATGCTGCGCGAAGCCATGGTCGGCGACGACGTCTCGGCCCTGGCCGGCATCCTCAATGGCACCTGCAACTTCATCCTCAGCGAGATGGAGTCCAAGGGCCGCGCCTTCGCCGACGTGCTGAAGGACGCGCAAGGTATGGGCTATGCCGAGGCCGACCCGACCACCGACGTCGGCGGCTTCGACGCCGCCCACAAGATATCCATCCTGGCGGCGCTCGCCTTCGGCTGCGCCCCCAACTTCGCCGCCGCCGAGATCGAGGGCATCGACGGGGTCGAGCAGCTCGACATCGCCATGGCCAAGGACCTCGGCTACCGCATCCGGCTGATCGCCTCGACCGAACGCACCGATGACGGCGTCGCCGTCCGCGTCCACCCCAGCCTGGTCGCCTTCGGCCATCCCCTCGCCGAGACACGCGGCGCCACCAACGCCCTGTTCATCGAAGGCGCCCGTATCGGCCGCATCTTCATCCAGGGCCCCGGCGCCGGCGCCGGCCCGACGGCCGCCGCCGTCGCCGCCGACATCGCCGACGTCATGACCCACGCCAAGCGCCCGGTCTTCCAGGCCCCGGCCGGCCAGCTGCCCCCCTTCGTCGCCGTCGCCCCCACGCGCCGCGTCGGCAAGGCCTACCTGCGCCTGCTGGTGAAGGACCAGCCCGGCGTCATCGCCGCCGTCTCCGAAACCCTCGCCGAATGCGGTGTCTCCATCGACAGCTTCCTGCAAAAGCCGGTCGAAGACGTCGGCGGCGTGCCGATCGTCCTGACCACCCACGCGGTCGCCGAGTCGGTGCTCACCGACGCCATCGACCGCCTGGAGCGTCTGCCGGTGGTGCTGGAGCGGCCGAAGCTGCTGCGGATTGCGCGAATTTGAGTGAAGGCTCCGGCCAGGTTTTCAGGAGCCTGAAGATGCTGTGCACAGGCATGGGCTACATCGGCTCGGTGCATCTGGACGGCGAGCGGCGGGACGTCTGGGACTACATCCCTAAAGAAGGACCGGTCACGGCTTCACAATTCATCGAGTGGCTTTCACTCGCCGAAGGCTTGCCGAGTGCGGACTTCATCCCGCTGCGTCAGCAACGCCAGCTTCGCCAGGCCTTCATCGAGATCGCGGGTGCGGAGACCGTCGACGCCCGCTGGCTGCAGTAGGCTCGCCGGGAACTGACCAAGCCTGAGCGCAACCCCTTCGACAGCCGATGACCGTCATCATGGCTTAAGGACTGACGGTGTGAATGGGCCCATGCGCGCCCTGTCCGCCTTTCTTGCCTTGGCCATGTGGGCGTCAGTCGCCGCCCCGGTCTTCGCCTGCACACCGCCGTTGGAACGGCAGTATCCCAATCAGCCGGCGGACTATCGACGTTTCGCGGAAGCGATCCTCAAAGAGGCTCGCTATGTCGAGGTCGTGCAGGTGGTCAGCGCCGTACCGGTCACCGCCCCTGAGGCGTGGGATCGATGGCTCAATGTCATGGGACGGCCGGGTTTTGGCGACGAGGCTGCGGCGCGCGCCGCCCACAAGGCCAACCGCAACAAGCCCGTCGGCGTCGTCTTTCGCCTCACTGTCGTCGAACGGCTGAAGGGCAGTGGGCCCGGAGAGATCGTCCTCGAAGGCGGCGGAACCGCGCCGCCGCCCGATTCGGCGGGGAGCGACGAGGAACTCCGCCACGTCATCCGCGATGGAAGGCCGGCGCCTGTCCTGCACGGGTCCGGCGCGGATGAACTCGACCTTCCCGACGCTCTTGTTGTCCGTAGCACCTGCTCGCCCTCGCTACTGCGCCTGGCGCCGGGACAGCGGTACCTCATCTTCCGGGGGCGGGACGGCCGGCTTCTGAAGACCGCCAGCGGCTATCGTCTCATGCCCATCGCATCCAGCGCCGGTCCCCGCCACTGGCTCGATGCAGTCAGGCAGGCCGCGCGTGGTCGGCGATAGGCCGCCGGGGCAACCGTTGAAACTTCTTTGGAGCTGGGTGTCTGTTTCGCAAAGCGCGGCCGCGGCCGTCAGCCGCGAGGAACGCCTGACCTGACAGACACCGCCTCAAATCCGCGAGACATCCAGCCGCGCCAGCCGCTCGCGCCGCTCCGCATAGCGCCCGCCCAGAGCCTCCGTGCCGAGGAACACCTCCAGCATCGCCTCCGCCGTCGCCGCATCGACCAGGTCCGCCCCCAGCGCCAGGAAGTTGGCGTCGCTGTGCCGCCGCGCCGGCGCCGCCTCTTCCAGGGTGTGCAACAGGGTCGCCCGCACGAACGGGAAGCGGTTGGCCGCCATGGTGATCATCTGGCCGCTGCCGCAGAGGCCGACTGCGAAATCGCTCCGCCCGTGCCCCAGTTCGGCCGCCAGCGCTACCGCATAGTCCATGGCGTCGACCCGCCCGTCCGCCTCATCCGCACCCAGATCCAGCACCGCATAACCCCGGGCCTCCAGCCAGGCCTTCAGGTGCGCCTTCAAGGCGACTCCCCGGTGGTCGGCGGCGATGGCGATCGGCTTGGCGGTCAGTCGGCTCATGCCGCCAGTCTAGGCGCTGGCGGCGGTCCCGCGAAGGGCGCTCAGGCGAAGAGACGGGCGGATGGCGGGCGGCGCCGCCCGGCGATGGCCGCTGAGGGAGGGGAGCGGACCCTGCCGGTCGCCGCCGCCTGATCGAAGGCCAGACAAGGGCGCCGCACTTGAATTTTCGAAGAGACCCACCTTACGCTGCGCCGACGTCTCCCCGACCAGGCTGGAACACGGCATGACCTTTCGAGCGCCAACGCGACGCGGTGTCCTGAGCGTCGGGGGCGGCCTGACCGCCTCGACCCTGTTGGCCAGCCCGGTGACGGCGGCGGCAATAGGGAAGGGTTCGGTTTTCGTCCTCGTCCATGGCGCCTGGCGCGGCGGCTGGGTTTGGGAACGCGTCGCGAAGCGGCTGCGCGATGCGGGAGCGAGGGTCTACGCGCCGACGCTGACCGGTCTGGCCGAACGCTCCCACCTGCTGCGCGACGACATTACCCTGACCACCCATATCGATGACGTGGTCGGCGAGATGAAATGGAAGGACCTGACGGGCGTCACCCTGGTCGGGCACTCCTATGCGGGCATGGTGATCACCGGAGTCGCCGAGCGCGAGGCCGGGCGGTTGAAGTCCATCGTCTATCTGGATGCGGCCCTGCCCCGCGACGGCCAGGCCATGCGGGACGTCACCGGCTCACGCTCGCCGCCGACAAACGGGCCCCTGCCGCCCATTCCGGCCTCCGCGATGGTCAATCCCGAGGACGCGCCGTGGGTCCAGCAGAAGCTGACGCCGCAACCCGGCGGCGCCTTCAGTGAACCGGTCGCCAATACCGGCAAGGTCCGCCAACTGGCGAAGCGGACCTATATCCAGGCGACGATCGGGGCCACCCCCTTCTTCACCGCCGCCTACGAGGCCTGCCGTGCCGATCCGACATGGGAGACGGCTCAGCTCGAGTGTCGCCACGACGCCATGCTCGACAAACCGGATGAACTGGCCGCGATGCTGCTCAGCGCGGCCCGAGCGTGAGGGGCTGAGCGGCACGACGTCGCCGGTTTCGGAGGAGGCCGAGGCGTTGGGCTTGGGTGTTCCTCAAGCCAGCGTCGCCAACAGATCGTCCAACTGCTCGAACTGCTCGGGCAGGCCTTCTTCCGCCCCGCGCTCGGCTTCCAGCGCCGCCTTGCTCGGAAACCGGTCGCTGTAGGTCAGCAGGCACAGATCGCCCTTGTCCTCGAAGGTCACCGTCGTCACCGCCCCCTCGTCGCCTTCCTCGTTCGTCCAGACCAGGCGCGCGTCCGGGATCACCTCAAGGTACCGGCCGTAGAAGCTGAACGACGACGCCTCGTCCTCGCCGAAAGTCAGGCGATAGCCGCCGCCGGTGCGCACATCCATCTCGCAGGCCAGGATCGGCATCCCCAGCGATCTGGGCGCCCACCACCGCTTGAACAGCTCGGGCGTCGTCCAGGCCTTGAAGACGAGGCGGGCAGGGGCGTTGAAGGTCCGGGTGACCACCAGCTCCGTGTCCGACGTCCGCTCGATCCTTGTGCCGCCGGTCTGGCTGGTCCGTTCTTCACCCATCGCTTCGCTCCCTGGCTTTGAGGTCTTCGACAATCGCGTCCAGCGCCTCGAATCGCGCGTCCCACAGCCGGCGGTAGCCGTCGATCCAGGCCGCCGCCTCTTCCAGCCGCCGCCGGCCCAGCTGACAGGTCCGCACCCGGCCGACCTTGCGCGTCGTCACCAGCCCGACGTCCTCCAGCACCCCGATGTGCTTCTTCATGCCGGTCAGGGTCATGTCGAACCGGTCGGCCAGATCACTGATCGAGGCGTCCGCCCGTCCCAACTGCTCCAGCACCCCGCGCCGGGTCGGGTCCGACAGGGCGGCGAAGGCGGCGTCGAGGCTGCGCTGCAATAACTGAACCATTTGGTTCAGTATTATCCCATCAGGCGGCAACCGCAAGCGCCTGGTGAGAGATGAATATGTCTAGACATATGTTTTTCGCCCCAAAATGGGCCGGCGATCGGCGCCGCAGGACCGTAGGTCGGCGCGTACACATTCCGACCTACATTCGCTCGCAACCGACCTGCGCTCCGGGCTACATCCGGACCTACATCCACCGGCACTCGACCCACGCCGAAGGCACGCAATTTCAATCGCTTGGCCCTGAAACGGCGTCTCGACCCCCGGAGAGCGGGTTATAATGTAGTCCGCTTCGATAGCCGCCGGTCTGCCAAGCCGCCCAGTTGCCCCTCGCGCCGACTCCCGGCAGCCGCTAAACCCCCTGTTCCCGCATCTGACGGGCAAAAAGGCCGGGAGACGCCTGAATGACAACGGAAACCCTGGGAGCGCCTTCGCTTGACCGCGGCCTGGTCCTCGACGCGGTGCGCGTGACCGAGGCCGCCGCCATCGCTTCCTGGGCCCTGGTGGGCCGCGGCGATGAGATGGCCGCCGACCAGGCCGCCGTCGACGCCATGCGCAACGCCCTCAACGACCTCGAGATCGACGGCGTCATCGTCATCGGCGAGGGCGAGCGGGACGAGGCGCCGATGCTCTACATCGGTGAAAAGGTGGGCAAGGGCGGTCCCCGGGTCGATATCGCCCTCGACCCCCTGGAAGGCACCAGCCTGACCGCCAAGGCACAAGCCAACGCCCTGGCCGTCATGGCCTGGGCCCCGGCCGGCACCCTGCTCAACGCCCCCGACACCTACATGGACAAGATCGCCTGCGGGCCCGGCTTTCCGGCCGGCATCCTCGATCTCGACAGGACCCCGGCCGAGAACGTCCAGGCCCTGGCCGACGCCAAGGGCACCACGCCTGACCAGATCACCGTCTGTGTGCTGGACCGGCCGCGCCATGCCGAGATCATGGCCAGCCTGCGGTCGGTCGGGGCGCGGGTCGCCCTGATCTCCGACGGCGACGTGGCCGGGGTGATCAACACCGCTGACCCGGAAACCGGCATCGACCTCTACATCGGCCAGGGCGGCGCCCCTGAGGGCGTGCTGGCCTGCGCGGCGCTGAAATGCGTCGGTGGCCAGTTCCAGGGCCGGCTGATGTTCCGCACCGCTGACGAGCGCGGCCGGGCCGCCCGCCTCGGCATCACCGACCTCGACCGCAAGTACGACCTGGACGACATCGTCCGCGCCGACGCCATCTTCGTCGCCACCGGCGTCACCAAGGGGGCGCTGCTCGACGGCGTCACCTATCGCAATGGCTTCGTCCATACCCATTCTCTGGTCATGAACAGCCACAGCCACACCGTTCGTGAAGTGCGCATGAAGCGAGCCCTGAATGGCTGACGGCGCCGGCCCGGAAAACTTCCTGGGCGTCCGAAAGTCGCTCACGGGCCGCGTCTGGCGCCGCCGCGCCGCCGATGAGAGCGTCGCCCGCGAGCACCAGCTGCGCCACGGCCTCAGCGAGCCGCTGGCGCGGGCCCTGGCCTCGCGCGGCGTCACGGCCGAGGGGGGAGGGGACTTCCTCAATCCCACCCTCAAGGCCCTGTTTCCCGACCCTTCCAGTTTCGCCGACATGGACCGCGCCGCGGAGATCCTTGTCGACGCCGCCGTCAGCGGCCGGCCGGTAACGGTCTTCGCCGACTATGACGTCGACGGGGCCAGCAGCGCCGCCCAGTTGGTCCGCTGGTTCCGCGCCATGGGGCGGGACCTGCCGGTCTATGTCCCCGACCGTATCCTCGAGGGCTATGGCCCCAGCCCCGCCGCCTTCCGCAAGATCAAGGACAGCGGCGCGCAGCTGGTGATCACCGTCGACTGCGGGGCCGCCGCCCATGACGCCCTGATCGAGGCGGCGCGAATCGGCCTCGACGTCGTGGTCATCGACCACCACCTGATGCGCGGCGACCCGCCGCCGGCCGCCGCCCTGGTCAATCCCAACCGTCCCGACGACACGTCCGGCCAGGGGCACCTTGCCGCCGCCGGCGTGGTCTTCGTGCTGCTGGCCGCCCTCAATCGCGAGGCGCGCAATCGCGGCCTGTTCGAGGACCGCGCCGCCCCCAACGTCATGGACTGGCTGGACCTCGCCGCCATGGGCGCCTTCTGCGACGTGACCTCCCTGACGGGCTTCAACCGCGCCCTGGCGGCCCAGGGCCTGAAGGTGATGTCGGGCTGGCGCAACATCGGCCTGAAGGCCTTGCTGGACGTCGCCAAGAGCCAGGGACCGGCCACGGCCTTCCACGCCGGCTATATCCTCGGCCCGCGCATCAACGCCGGCGGCCGAATCGGTCGCGCCGATCTGGGGGCGCGGCTGCTCAGCACCGAAGACCCCGAAGAGGCCTCCGCCCTGGCCCAGGAGCTCGACGCCCTCAACGCCTCCCGCAAGGAGGTCGAGAAGGCGGTGATCGACGAGGCCGTCGCCGCCATCGAAAAGCAGAGCAACTTCGACCCCGATGCGCCGGTCATCGTCGCCGCCGGCGACGGCTGGCATCCGGGTGTCGTCGGTATCGCCGCCGGGCGCCTGCGCGAGCGCTACCGCAAGCCGGTGATCGTCATCGGCATCGACCGCCCCGCCGACATCGGCAAGGGCTCTGGCCGCTCGCAGCCGGGCGTCAACCTCGGCCGCGCCATCCAATCGGCCTTCGATGACGGCCTGCTGCTGGCCGGCGGCGGCCACGCCATGGCGGCCGGGCTGACCGTCCGGCCTTCAGGCATCCCCGAACTCCGCGCCTACCTCTGTGACAAGCTGGCGGGCGAGATGATCGACGCCGCCG
Source organism: Caulobacter sp. (assembly GCA_032122215.1). GTDB lineage: Bacteria > Pseudomonadota > Alphaproteobacteria > Caulobacterales > Caulobacteraceae > Caulobacter. The sequence goes on along the minus strand of JAUMCZ010000047.1, from coordinate 15,702 downwards.
CCCAGGACGCCGTCGAGATCGACGCCCTGATCGGCCCTGGCGGCGCCACCCGCGCCCTGTGGAGCGATTTCCAGCGCCTGGCCCCCTACGGCCCAGGCAACCCCGAGCCCCTGTTCGCCATTCCCGACGCCCGAATCGAATACCCGATCGCCATGCGCGGCGGTCATATCCGCGTCACCCTCGTCGATTCGTCCGGCCAGCGGCTCAAGGCCGTCGCCTGGCGAGCCGGGGAGACGGAAATGGGCGAGCGGCTGATGGCGGGCGGCGGCGGTCTGCACCTGGCCGGCAAGCTGAAACCCGACGATTGGCAGGGCCGGGAGGGCGTTGAACTGGAGATCGAGGACGCCGCCGACCCCCGAAAAGCGGTCGACTGATTTTTCTCTTCCGGGCGGGGTTGCGCCCCCCGGCTGGGTTGGCTATATCGCCGCTTCCTCGCCGCGCGCCCTTCGTCTATCGGTTAGGACCCCAGATTTTCAATCTGGTAAGAGGGGTTCGACTCCCCTAGGGCGTGCCACGAGGCCTTTTCGGAAATCAGAGAAGTTTACCCAAAATGGGTGCGGCGGAATGTCGCGCTTGGGGCCTGATAGCCGCGCAACCCGACATTCAGTGATTGACGGCTCACCTCACAGGAGAACAATGTTATTCTTGAGGCGCTTACCGGCGTGTATGCGGTAGGTGGGGGAGAGTGATGTCTAGTCTGGATGTGCATATCGAGGATCCGCACGAAGATGCGGTGAGGATCAGCGGACGGATCAAATGGTTCGATCTGGGCAAGGGCTACGGCTTCATCGTCCCGGACGACCCGGATGTGACCGAACTGCGTGACGTGCTGCTGCATGTGACGTCGCTGCGCCACCTGGGCCGCGATTCGGTCCTCGAGGGATCGGTCATCGTCTGCGACGCGGTCAAGCGGCCCAAGGGCTGGCAGGTCACCGATATCGTCGAGCTCGACGAGAGCGCCGCCCCGCCGATCGAAGAACGGCCGCGCCGAATCGAAGAGCCGCGCCGCGACGGCCGCCTGGGCGCCAAGGAATCCCGCCAGCGCGCGACCCTCGTTGTCGCCGACGGCCCGATGGAGCGCTGCAGCGTCAAATGGTTCAACCGCACCAAGGGCTACGGTTTCGTGGTGCGCGATCACGAGCCGGGCGATATCTTCGTCCATATCGAGACCCTGCGTCGCAGCGGCCTTGATGACCTGCAACCTGGGGAAGCGGTGATGGTTCGCTTCGCCGAAGGGCCCAAGGGTCTGGTCGTGGCGCAGATCGAGGCCTCCTGAGCCTCAAGAGGTTCGGAGTACTTAGTTGACCCCAGCGTATCGTATCGGCCGCGCCCTTCTGCTGGCGGCGGCCCTGGCCTGTTCCGGCCCCCTGCTGGCGGCCTGCAAGGGCGCGGAGCCCAAGGCCGAGACCCTGATCTCGCCGCTCGAGCCGCTGTCCGTCACCACGGCGTCGGGCGTCCACAGGTTCCAGGTCGAGATCGCCGACGACGAGACCGAGCGCCGCGACGGCCTGATGTGGCGAGAGAGCCTGGCCCCGGACCGCGGCATGTTGTTCGACTTCAAGACCGAGGCGCCGCGCGCCTTCTGGATGAAGAACACCCTCATCCCGCTCGATATCATCTACATCGCCGCCGACGGGACGGTGGTCTCCATCGCCGCCATGGCTATGCCGAAGTCCGAAGAATCACTGCCCTCGCATGGCGATGCGCTGGGCGTCCTGGAGATCGCCGGCGGCCGGGCTGGTGAGCTGGGCATCCAGCCGGGCGACAAGGTCAGCCACAGGATCTTCAAGGGTGAGTGACGAGACCCCCACGCCGCCCGAGGGCTTCGTCCCCTCCGCCCGCGGCCCCTACACCACGCACAACGGCCCGATGTTCCACCTGAACCGGGAGGACGGGACCTATGAGCACGCCTTCTTCGTCCTGCCCCGCCACTGCAACGGCATGGGATTCGCCCACGGCGGCATGATCGCCACCTTCATGGACGGCGTGCTGGCCAGAGCTGTCCACGGCGCCACCGGCGGCCATGCGGCGGTGACGGTCCATCTGTCGCTCGACTACCTCAGCGCCGGCCGCAAGGGCGAGTGGCTGTTCGGCGAAGGGCGGGTCACCCGCGAGACCCGCGACCTGGTTTTCGTCGAGGGCCGTATCCATGCTTCCGGCCGCGACGTCGCCCGCGCCACCTCCATCTTCAAGCCCTTGCGAAGGAAGGTCCCCTAAGTCGTTTCATCGGGCCCTTTCATCGGGCGGCGCAAAGTGGCAAACACCGCCGTTCCGATGATGACGGGGCGTAGCGCAGCCTGGTAGCGCATCTGCTTTGGGAGCAGAGGGTCGCAGGTTCAAATCCTGCCGCCCCGACCATCATGGAAGAGACCTGAAGGATAGCCGCATGCTCGCTCGCATCTTCCGCCCCGCCAAGACCGCCATGCAGTCCGGCCGCGCCAAGACCAACGACTGGGTGCTGGAATTCGAACCGGCCGCCGCCAGACGCAACGACCCGCTGACCGGCTGGACCCAGAGCGGCGACATGAACGGTCAGATCCGTCTGACCTTCGAGACCCGCGACGAGGCCGTCGCCTACGCCCAGAAGCACGGCATCGCCTTCCAGGTCATCGAGCCCAAGGAACCGAAGAAGATCATCAAGGCCTACGCCGACAACTTCGCCACCAACAGACGGGCCCCCTGGACCCACTAGCCCTCAAGGGACTCCATAGCTCAGCTGGATAGAGCATCCGCCTTCTAAGCGGACGGTCGCAGGTTCGAATCCTGCTGGAGTCGCCACCTCAGCCGTCGCGACGCCGCACCCGCACCCCGTCGCGCACCCTGTCGCTCGGAAAGACGATCACCGTTTCACCGGCCTTCAGGCCTTTGCGGATTTCGGCCTCGCGGTCGGTCATGGCGCCGACGTCGACGGGGACTAGCCGGGCGCGGCCGTCGCGAACGCAGAACACCGCCCAACCTCCGCCTGACCTGACCAGGGCGCCGAGCGGGACCTTCAGGGCCGAAGGCTCCCGCCGGAGGAAGACCCGACCCCAGACCCGATAGCCTGGGCCCAATCCGGATTCCGCGCCCGACTGGCCCTGGAACTGCAGCAGCACCAGCACCCGCTGCTCCTCCACGCCGAGCGCCGAGACCTTGGTGAACCCCTGCGGCTCGACCCGGCGGACCACGGCCGCCAGCGGCGCCGCGCCGCCCCAGTCGAACACCTCGGCCGGCATGCCTTCGCGAAGCCGCACCGCGTCCTGCGACAGGAACTCGATGGCCGCCTCAAGCCCGTGACGGTCGCCGATCTCGACCAGCGGCGTTCCGACGGTGACCGTGCGGGCGCTCTCCTGCAGGACGCGGGTCACATAACCGGAGACCGGCGCGAGGATCGCCATCGGGCGGTTGTCCTCGCGTTCGGGACCAATCAGGGCGGCGCGGGCGCGGGCCAGGTCCGCGCGCCGGGCGGCGACTTCGGCGGCGGCGGCGCGGGCGGCGGCGTTGGCCGCACGGGCGGCGGCCTGGGCATTCTCTAGGGCCTGCGGCGAGAGAATGCCCTTGGCGGCCAGGGTTGCTGACCGGCGCAGGGCCGCCTGCGCCCGCTGCGCCTCGGCCTCCAGGCGGTCCTTCTGGGCGACGGCGGCGGCGACGGCGGCCTGCGACGCGGTGACGTTGGCCTCGACTTGGGCCCGGGCGCGAGGGTCGAGCATCTCGGCGGCGGCGGGGTCGATCCGGGCCAGAAGGGTGACGCCGGCCGTCACCGGATCGCCGACGTCCAGGTCGATGCGGTGCAGGCGGCCGCTGGTCGGCGCGGCGACCACATAGGCCTCCCGCACCCGCGCGAAGCCCTGATCGGAGACGGTCTCGTCGATCGGCCCGCGGGTCACCGCCGCGAAGCTGGCCTCCACGGGCCGGGGCGCAGCCAGCCAGGCGATCAGGCCAGCCAGGGCCAGGGCGATGGCGATGATCGCCAGCCAGCGGATTTGTCGCGCGCCCATGATCATTCCCTCGTCTTCAACACAGCCACCAGGTCGAGGCTCCAGATCCGCTGGCCGACCAGACCGGCGGCCAGGACCACCGCCGCCAGATAGGCAGCGAGCGACACGGCCAGGCCCTGCGGCGCCATCACCAGGGGCAGCCTCAGCTCATCGCGCGCGTAGACGCCGGTGATCAGCATCGCCAGGCCGTGGCCGCCGAGCAGGCCGACCGGCAGGGCCGCCACGGCCAGGACCAGCAGTTCGCCGAGCAGGATGTAGGCGCATTCCCGCCGCTCGAAGCCCAGCACCCGCAGGGTCGCGAGGTCCCGGGCCCGCTCCGACAGGGCGATGCGGCTGGCGTTGTAGGCGACACCGAAGGCGATGGCGCCGGCGAAGCCGACATAGAAGGTCATGGAGACCCGGAAGGCCTCGATCATCACCTTGCGCCAGTTGAGGACCGTGTCGTCCCGCGAGGAGGCGGCGACGATCTGCGGCGTGGCCTCGATCGCGCGGTAGAAGGCCCCGCGCCGGTCGGGCGCCAGCAACAGCTGGGCGCCGCTGGCCACATCGCCATCGCCCATCAGGCGGTTCAGCTCCCGGCGGTCCATGTAGACGGCATAGCCGCTGAAATCCTCGGCCAGGGCGCTGACCGGCAGCACGGCCGCCGGCGAGCGCCCGTCCATGACCTCGATGCGAACGGGCTCACCGGGGGCGACGCCCAGCTTCCCGGCCAGGGCCCGGCTGATGATCAGGCCCCGTCCCTGGAAGGCGATCGGCAGACCGGCGGCGTCCAGCGGGCGGTGCAGCCGGGCGTCCGGCTCCAGCCCGGTCAGCCGGGTCAGCTCGGTTCTGCCGCCGGCCATGACCCGGATCGGCAGGACCCGGACCGGCTCGGCGCCGAATACCCCCGGCAACCGCCGCGCCTCGCTGACGGCCCGCTCGCCCCGCGCTTCGGCGAAGGCGATGGAGTCGCTCCAGCGCTGGGACTGGAAGTAGCCCTGGTCGATGATGTGGTCGAGGCTGCCGAACACGAACTGGGCGCCGATCAGCAACGCCAGGCCGGCGGCGAGGCCAAGGGCGGTAAGGCCGGCCCGCAGGGGGAAACGCTCAAGATTGCGAACGATCATCCGGCTGGCCTGGTCGACGGCGCGGCCGGGAAGCAGGCGGTCCAGCCAGCCCTGGCGGTAGGCGCGGGGCCTCGGCGGCTGCATGGCCACGGCCGGCGAGAGCGCCGCCGCCCGCCGCACCGACAGCAGGCAGCCGGCGATGGCGGCGGCGAGCGAGGCGGTGACGGCGATGAAGAAGCCCGGCCAGTGGAAGGCGGCCTGCAGCTCGGGGAACCGGAAGTAGGCGCGGTACTGCTCCATGACCATCACCCCCATCCAGCCACCGATCACGCCGCCGCCGATCGCGCCGACCAGGCCGATGGCGGCGGCCAGCTGCAGGTAGGGCGAGGCGGCCTGCAGGTCGCTGTAGCCGAAGGCCTTGAGCAGGCCGATCTGCTCGCGCTCGGCATCGACCAGCCGGCTGACGACCATATGGACCAGGGCGGCGGCCACCAGCAGGAAGATCGGCGGCAGGATGGCGGCGGAGGTCGACAGTTCCTTCAGTTCCGCCTCCAGGAAGGCGTGGGAGACCTGGTCTTCCCGGCCGTAGGCGGCCAGGCCGCCGTAGGGGCCGAGGATGCGATCGACCGCCTGCAGCACGGCCGGCAGCGAGGCCCCCGCCGCCAGGTCGAGGGAGACGGTGTTGAAGGCGCCCGACAGGCCGGCCGCCCGCTCGACCGCCGGCCGCGGCGCCCAGAAGGTCGCCTGGTGGGCGTCGTCGGGCATGAAGGACTCGGGGCTGGGCGTGAACACCGCCTCGGGCGAATTCACCGCCCCGACGACCCGGAACGAAAAGGCCCGGCCGCCGATCACCGTGGTCAGGCGGTCGCCCAGGGACACATGGGCGGCGTCCAGGAAGCTCTTGATCGCCACCGCCTCGTCGAGGCTGGCCGGGTCCGGCATCCGGCCCCTGGCCAGGGTGACGCGGTTCAGGCCGCCGGCCTCGTCTTGCGGCAGGGAGATCACCCGGGCCACGGCCGGACGGCTCAGTCCCGGCACGTCCATCAGCCCGCTCTCGGCGATGCGTACGTCCACCGCCGCCACGCCGTCGATCCTCGCCAGATCGCGCGCCCTGGACAGCGGGACCCGGCGCGCCTCGGCGAAGACGTCGCCAAACCGCGTCTCCTCGTAGAACCGCTCCTGGGCGTCCTGCAGCGCCTTCTGGGCGGAGAAAGCCATGACCGTCACCGACACGCCGCAGGCGATCAGCAGGGCGATGGCCAGGGCCTGCCACTTCATGCGCCACAGGTCGCGGACGAACTTGCGGTCGAGCGCGCGCCACCTCACCAGCTGATCTCCGCTGGGGCCCGGCGATTGGCGTTCTCGACGATCTCGGTGATCGCGCCGTCGCGGAAACGGATGACCCGATCGGCGATCGCCACGATGCCCGCGTTATGGGAGACGATCATGGTCGTGGCCCCGACGTCCCGGGTAACCTCGACCAGGGCCTCCAGCACGCGCACGCCGCTTTCGCTGTCGAGCGACCCGGTCGGCTCGTCGCAGAGCAGGATCTCCGGCCGTTTGGCGATGGCGCGGGCCACGGCGACCCGCTGTTGCTGGCCACCGGACATCTGGGCCGGAAAGTGATCCAGGCGGTCGGCCAGCCCGACCATGTCCAAGGCGTCTTCCGGGGGCATCGGGTCGCGGGCGATCTCGGTGATGAGGGCGACGTTTTCTCGCGCCGTCAGGCTCGGGACGAGGTTGAAGAACTGGAAGATGAAGCCAACGGACTCGCGGCGATAGGCGGTGAGCGCGCCCTCCGAAGCGCCGACAAGCTGCCGGTCATGAAACAGCACGGAGCCGGCGGTGGCGCGGTCCAGACCGCCGAGGATGTTGAGCAGGGTGGACTTGCCCGAGCCGGAAGGGCCGAGCAGCACGATCAGTTCGCCTCGGCGGATATCAAGGTCGACGCCGCGCAGGGCGTGAACGGGTCCAGCTTCGGTCTGGTAGACCTTGGTCAGGCCTCGAACCGTAAACGTCGTTTCCGCCGGTTCGGGCGCGCCAGCAGCCACGAACGTCTCCTTCGATGACTTGCCGAGCGTTGTCAGCCCACAACGAAGAACCCTATCGGCGCCCTGGCGTTCTTGCCTTGATGCAGGTCAAGCGGGCCGGGGACCGGGGGGATCACCACCGCCGCCTCACCGCGGGTTGACGGCATCCAGGGCCGCAAACCCCGCTGCCAGATCCGCGATCAGGTCGCTCGCCTGCTCCAGCCCGATGTGCAGCCGGAACAGCGGCCCCTCCAGCCCCTTCACGAAGGCCCGCGACGTCAGCTGCGGATCACACCGGATCGCCAGGCTCTCGAAGCCGCCCCAGCTGAAGCCGAGGCCGAAGATCTTCAGGGCGTCGAGGAAGGCGTGTTCGGCCTCCAGAGGGCAGGGATTGAGCACGAAGCCGAACAGACCGCTGGCCCCGCTGTAGTCGCGGTCCCAGATCGCATGGCCGGGGGCGCCGGGCAGGGCAGGGTGAAGCACGCGGCTCACCTGCGGCTGGGCGGTCAGCCAGCCGGCCACGGCGCGGGCGGTCTCGTCATGACGGGCCAGGCGGGTGGGCAGGGTGCGCAGGCCGCGCAGCATGTCGTAGGCGGCATCCCCGGTGACCGCCCAGCCGAAGTCGTGGATGCCGGCCTCCAGCTGCGCCGCCAGCTTGCGGTCGTTGGTGGCGGCGCTGCCCATGAAGATGTCGCTGTGGCCACAGACGTACTTGGTCAGGGCCTGGACAGAGATGTCGACGCCGTGGGCCAGCGGTTTGAAATAGAGGCCTGCCGCCCAGGTGTTGTCCATCAGGGTCAGCACGCCCCGCGCCCTGGCGGCCGACGCGATGGCCGGGACGTCCTGCATCTCGAAGGTCAGGGAGCTGGGCGATTCCAGCAGGATCAGCCGGGTGTCGTCCTTGACCAGGGCCATAAGTTCGTCAGGCGACAGGCGGGCGTCGTAGATCTCGACCCGCACGCCGAACCGGGTCAGCACACGCTGGCAGAAGACCCGGGTCGGCTTGTAGGCCCCCTCGGTGACCAGGATGGCGTCGCCGGCCTTCAGCACCGCCGTCAGGGCCCCGGAGAGGGCCGCCAGGCCGCTGGGATAGAGACGGACGCTACCAGCGCCCTCCAGCTCGGCCAGCCCCTGGCAGAGCGCCTCCTGCGCCGCGAGCCCCGCGCGACCGTAGCCGAGGTCTTCCTCGTACAGGGCGCGACTGTTGGGCAGGAGCACGGTCGAGCCGCGCTGGATCGCCGGCCCCACCGTACGGGCGCGCGGCTGCACGTCGCGGCCGGCGTGGATCAGGCGGGTCTTCTCGTCCATCGGACCAGTTAGGGCCGCATGCCGGCCGGGATCAAGCGCCGGTGACAACCTCGGTGTCGCCCGGGCGGCCCCAGTCGGCCCAGCTGCCGTCGTAGACAGGCGTGCGGTCACGCCCGATGCGGGCCAGCGCCAGGGCCAGCAGCGAGGCGGTGATGCCGGAGCCGCAGGTGGTGATGATCGGCCGGGCCAGATCGACCCCGGCCGCCTCGAACACCGCCTTCAGCTGCTCGGCGGACTTCAGGGCGCCATCGGGGGCGATGACGCTGGAGGAGGGGACGTTGAGCGCGCCGGGCATGTGGCCGCCGCGCAGACCGGGACGCGGCTCAGGCGCCTCTCCCTGGAAGCGGGCGGCCGGGCGGGCGTCGACCAGCTGGTCCTTGCCGCCCGCAAGCGCGCGGCGGACCTGGGCCTGGTCGCGGACCAGATCGTTAGCATAGCGGGTCGTGAAGTGGCGCTCACGCGGCGGCGGAACGCCGTCCTCGACGGGCCGACCCTCGGCGATCCATTTGGGCAGGCCACCGTCCAGGACGACCACGTCCTCATGGCCCATGGCGCGGAAGGTCCACCAGACCCGCGGGGCCGAGAACAGGCCCTGGCTGTCGTAGATCACCAGCCGGGCGCCGTCGCCGATCCCAAGCTTGCGCATGCGGGACGCGAACTTGACCGGCGAGGGCAGCATGTGGGGCAGGTCGCTGGTCTCGTCGACGATCTCGTCGATGTCGAAGAACAGGGCCCCCGGGATATGGACCAGGGCGTATTCGGCCTTCGGGTCGCGATCGCTTCCCGGCAGGAACCAGCTGGCGTCGATGATGCGCACATCGGGAGCGTTGAGATGCTCGGCCAGCCAGGCCGTGGAGACGAGCGGATCCTGCGCCATGATGTATCCTTATAGCCAGGCGGGAGAGGGCAGCCCCTTCTCCGCCAGGAAAGCCGGGTTGAACAGCTTGGATTGATAGCGCGATCCGTGGTCGCACAACACCGTCACGATGGTATGGCCGGGGCCGAGGTCGCGGGCCAGCCTGATAGCCCCGGCGATGTTGATCCCCGCCGAGCCGCCCATAAGAAGGCCTTCGTGCTGGGCAAGATCGAAGACGATGCGGACGATCTCCTGATCGTCGATGCGATAGGAGAAGTCGGGTGTAAAGCCTTCAAGATTGGCGGTTATCCGCCCCTGGCCGATGCCTTCAGTGATCGAGGAGCCATCGGCCTTGAGTTCGCCGGTCGTGTACCAACTGTGCAGCGCCGCGCCGTGCGGGTCGGCCAGGCCGATCCTCACCGAGGGCTTCCTGGCCCTCAGTGCGGCCGCGACCCCGGCCAGGGTCCCGCCCGAACCCACGGCGCAGATGAAGCCGTCGACACCGCCGTTCGTCTGTTCCCAGATTTCCGGGCCGGTCGTCTCTTCATGGGCCCGTCGGTTGGCGACATTGTCGAACTGGTTGGCCCAGATCGCCCCGGCCGGCTCGCCGGCGTTCAGTTCAGCGGCCAACCGGCCGGAATATTTCACGTAATTGTCGGGGTTGGAGTAGGGGACCGCGTCCACCTCGACCAGGTCGGCGCCGGCCAGGCGGATGGCGTCCTTCTTTTCCTGGCTCTGGGTGCGGGGGATGACGATGGTGGTCTTGAAGCCCAGCGCGGCGCCGACCATGGCCAGGCCGATGCCGGTGTTCCCCGCCGTGCCTTCAACGATCCGACCACCGGGCTTAAGCGCGCCGGAGGCCATGGCGTCCCGGATGATGTAGAGCGCGGCCCGGTCCTTCACCGACTGGCCGGGGTTCATGAACTCGGCCTTGCCGAGAATCTCGCAGCCGGTGGCTTCGCTGGCGGCCCGCAGGCGGATCAGGGGCGTGTTGCCGATGGCCTCGATCACACTCGGGCGGACAGTCATTCGGTCAGTCTCTTGTTTCCGGTCTGGCCCTCTAGATCGTGCTCCGTCGCCGATCCGCAAGGAAGAAAATCTAACGGCAGCCTTGGTGCGTCTCCGGAAGGGCCTAGTTCGCAGCCATGGCTATGAACTCCTCCGGCGGCGCCCTGCGCCTGGTGCTCGGCGATCAGCTGAGCCCCGACCTCTCGGCCCTCGTCGGGCTTGATCCGGAGCGCGACACCATCCTGATGGCGGAGGTGGTCGAAGAAGCGACCTATGTCCTTCACCACAAACAGAAAATCGCGCTGATCTTCAGCGCCATGCGGGCCCGCGCCGAGGCTCTCAGGCAATCGGGCTGGCGTGTGCGCTATGTCCGCATCGATGATCCGGAGAACGCCGGGTCGATCGCCGGCGAGATCGGCCGGGCGATCGCCGACCTTTCGCCGGACCTCGTCGTCCGGACGGCCTGCGGAGAGTGGCGGCTTGAAGAACAGCTCAACGCATTGGCGGTGGCGCAGGAGGTTGCCTTCGAGGTGCGGGAGGATGACCGGTTTCTCTGCAGCCGGGCCACCTTCGCAAGCTGGGCCGAGGGGCGCCGGGAGCTTCGGATGGAGTGGTTCTACCGCGACATGCGCCGCCGCACGGGCCTGTTGATGGATGGCGACCAGCCGGTGGGCGGCGTATGGAATCTCGACGTGGACAACCGCAACGGCCCGGCCAGGAGTTTGCGTCCCCCGACAAATCCCCGAACCCCGCCCGCGCCGGCGACGCGATCCGTGATCGCAGAGGTCGAAGCGCGATTCTCCAGTCATTTCGGTGAGTTGCACCCGTTCGCCTGGGCAACCACGGCGCAGGAGGCGCAGGCCGAGTTCGACTGGTTCCTTGATCACGCACTGCCCGGCTTTGGCCAATGGCAGGACACCATGATCGAGGGTGAGACCTGGATGTGGCACGCCGGCATATCGACCAGCCTGCACCTCGGCCTGCTTGACCCCCTGGCCGTCTGCCGGGCGGCGGAGGCGCGTTGGCGAGACGGACGGGCGCCGCTGAACGCGGTGGAGGGGTTCATTCGCCAGATCATCGGCTGGCGCGAGTTCGTGCGCGGCGTCTACTGGCTGAAGATGCCCGAATATGCGCTGCGAAACGCTCTCGAGGCCGATCGCAAACTTCCCTCGTTCTTCTGGTCCGGCGAAACGGACATGGCCTGCGTTGCCGATGTCGTCACCCAGGTGCGCCAGCACGCCTACGCCCACCACATCCAGCGGCTGATGGTCACCGGCAACCTCGCCATGCTGCTGGGCGTCGCCCCGGCACAGATCAATGACTGGTACATGGTCGTCTTCGCCGACGCCTTCGAATGGGTGGAGCTGCCCAACACCCATGGCATGGCCACCTTCGCCGACGGCGGCATCGTCGGGTCCAAGCCCTATGCCGCCAGCGGCGCCTACATCAATCGTATGAGCAACTACTGCGCCGGCTGCCGATATGACGTCAAAGGTCGGCTTGCGGACGACGCCTGTCCGTTCAACGCCCTCTATTGGGACTTCCTGGACCGCAACGAGAAGCGGCTGGCAGGGTCGGGGCGGCTGATGATGCCTTACAAGAACCTCTCCCGGATGGACCCGGCCGAGCGTCAGCGGATCGGCGCGAAGGCCGACGCCCTGCGCCAGGCCATGGGCGCCGTACCGGTCTAGGCCCGCGAAAGGCCCAGTTGCACGACGTTGGTGCGCCGGGTGCGGAAGCCGGCCTCGCAATAGGCGAGGTAGAAGCGCCAGAGCTTGCGGAACCGATCGTCGAAGCCCTGCGCCTTGACCTGGTCCCAGACCCCGTCGAAGCGGTGCAGCCATTGGTTCAGGGTGTCGGCGTAGCATTCACCGAAGCGGTTAAGACCGGTCCAGTCGAGACCGGCGCGATCCGTCTGGACTTTCAGCTTCTCCTCGCTGGGCAGCATGCCGCCCGGGAAGACGTACTTCTGGATGAAGTCGGCGTGGCGACGGTAGTGCTCGAAAAACTCATCCTTGATGGTGATGATCTGCAGGCCGGCGCGACCACCGGGTGACAGCACGTCGTGGATCTTGGCGAAATAGGTCGGCCAGTATTCCTCACCGACCGCCTCGAACATCTCGATGGAGGCAACCCGGTCGAACCGCCCCTGCACATCGCGATAGTCGACGAGCTGGATGTCGGCCTTGTCGGCCAGCCCCTGCCTGAAAAGTCGCTCGCGGGCGTAGTCATGCTGGGCCTGAGAGATGGTGATGCCGGTCACCCTGGCGCCGACCTCCTTCGCGGCGAACTCGGCGAAGCCGCCCCAACCGCAACCGATCTCCAGCACGGACTGGCCGGCCTGCAGGTCTATGGAACGGGCCAGGGTGGCGTACTTCTCGTGCTGGCCTTCTTCCAGCGACTGGTCGGAACGCTCGAAGCGAGCCGACGAATAGGTCATCGTCCGGTCCAGCCACAGCTCGTAGAACTGGTTGCCCAGATCGTAGTGGGCATGGATGTTCCGCTTGGACCCGTCGCGGTCGTTGCGCCGCAGCAGGTGTGTCAGGAAATTCCAGGCCTGGACCAGCGGATTGCCGGCCATGAGGCGGCTGATCTGGTCCAGATTCCAGCTGAAGGCGGTCAGCAGGGCCGGCAGGTCCGGGGTGTCCCATTCGCCGGCCATGTACCCCTCGGCGAAGCCGATGTCCGCGGCTGACATGACGCGGCCTACGGCCTTGTAATCCTTCAGGATCAGCTCCGCCGCTGGCCCCGGCTGGGCGCCACGAAACTGCAGGCGCCGGCCACCCGGCATCACGACGTCGAGGTTGCCCGTATCCCAGTTGTTGCGCAGGACCTTCATGGCCGTGCGAAAGGCCGCGGGCGCGGCCCGGAAGTCAGGCGTTTCCCACTCCGACGTGGCGTTTGCGGCGATCTCGCTCATGTTCGCTCCGCGTCTCCGAGGAAATATTATCACTGATTGTTGGTTGCGCGAGACCAAGGGTCTCGCCGACGCTGACTCCGGATTTCGGCCCCGGCGGCCGCGCCCCGAAGGGCGCTCCCTTGAGGAAAAGCCGCAGGGCCTCCCAATGGATGGCCGCCACCACCTTCACCGTAAGTAAGGGAATGGACCAGAAGAGGGACTTAAGTCGTTGATCATTCAGGACTTCGCGGGTCGCCGACTGGGTGGCGACGAAGTCTGGTTTGCCAGCGACCGCCTTGACGATCCGCAGGTCCAGCGTCTCGCCAGGCGCCGAGATGTCGAACCGGTATTCGCCTTCTACCCTGAAGAAGGGCGAGACGTAGAAGGCCTTGGCGGCCCGCTGGGTCTCTCTTGGGCCGCCGGTCGCCGGGATCACATAGGCATGGGTCTGGCCGAAGGTGTTGTTGACCTCGTAGATCACCGCCTCCAATCGCCCGTCCGCAGCATGGACGAAGAAGATCGAAAGGGGATTGAACACCAGGCCGAGCACGCGCGGGAAGCAGAGCAGACGGATCGTCTCTGCATCGGCCTCGACGCCCGCCTCAGCCAGGGTTTCGCAAACCCACGGTCGCAACTGGTCGGTCTGGCGGTCACCATGGTCACGGGGGCAAAAGCTCATCAGTCCGCGCCGACCGAGCCGCATCCATTTGAGCCCGGTGAACGCCTCCTCCACGCGGTCGACGTCGACCAGCAGCTGGAACAGCCGGTAGCGGAATTCATGAGGACGAGGAGCGAAACGCTTGTGCCAGGTTTCGCCCACATAGAGGGCGGCGGCGGTCACGCGGCGGCTGCCCGGGCCAGGCTGGAAACGGCCCCTTCGAAGCTGGAAACCCGGTGGTCAACGAAGTCCCAGGGAACTCGCCCGCCAAGAGCCAGAGCCACCTTCACGCCTGAGGTGATGCCGTCCTCATGGAAGCCGTAGCCCAGCCAGGCTCCGGCGTGCCAGACACCGCCCCGGCCCTGAATGCGGCCGATCCGGCGCTGGGCGGCGAGGGCAGGGGTGTCGAACTGCGGGTGATCGTAATCGAACTCGGCGATTACCAGAGCCGGATCGGCGGGCGGCCCGTTGAGCGTGACGAACAGCGGGTCGGCCGTCGTCAGCATCTGAAGGTTGTTCATCCAGTAGGTGACATAAGGCGTTGATCCAGATTGCCTATCGCCGATGTAGTTCCAGCTTCCCCAGGCCGAACGGCGGCCCGGCATCAGCGAAGGATCGCGGTGCAGCACCGCCTTGTTGGCCGAGTAGCGGACGGCGCCCAGGAAGGCGCGCTCCTCCGGATCGGCGTCGAGGAGCTTGAGGCTCTGGTCCGAGTGGCAGGCGAGGATGATCTGGTCGAACAGTTCCGGCCCCTGGCCCGCCTCCACCAGCACCCCGCCCGGAACGCGTCGCACCGAGGTCACCGGCCCGTTCGTGCGCACCCGGTCGCCGAGCAGGCTGCCGATTTTTTCCACGTAGCTCCGGCTACCGCCGGCGACAGTCTTCCACATCGGCGGCGTGAACTGCAGCAGGCCGTGGTTCTGCAGGAAGCGCAGGAAGCTCTCGGCCGGAAAATCACCGATGCGGCCCTCGGTCGTCGACCAGATCGCGGCGCCCATCGGCAGCAGGTAACGGTCCCGGAAACCCTCGGCGAATCCGCGAAGTTTGAGGTAGGCGCCCAGCGACAGGTCCTTGAGATCGGTCTTGAGGAGGTCGTTGCGGGCCATGTCGTTGAACCGGCGAATATCGTTGAGCATCCGCAGGAAGGACGGGTTCACCAGATTGCGCTTCTGGGCGAACACCCCCCGGGGAAAGTTCGACGACCACTCCACCCCGCCGCCCGCGCAGGCGAAGCTCATGTCGGTCATCCGGGTCTCGACGCCGAGGCTGTCTAGCAGGCCGACGAGGTTGGGATAGTTCTCTTCATTGTAGACGATGAAGCCGGTATCGACGGCGACGGGCCCATCCGAGCAGTCGACAGTGACGGTGTTGGCGTGGCCGCCCAGACGGCGGTCCTTCTCGAACAGCACGACCTCATGACTGTCCTTCAGCGCCAATGCGGCGCCCAGACCGGAAACCCCCGAACCGATGACTGCGATTTTCACGAGGGTTCCGTCTCCAATGGCGCGGCTCTCAAGGCCGCGTAAGCTTCCAGCGCACGATCGCGGGCCACGCCGTGATCGACGATGGGCTTGGGGTAGTCCCGACCAAGCGTCAATCCAGCCGCGGCCAGCACATGAGGTACGGCCGTCCAGGG
Source organism: Caulobacter sp. (assembly GCA_032122215.1). Classification (GTDB taxonomy): domain Bacteria; phylum Pseudomonadota; class Alphaproteobacteria; order Caulobacterales; family Caulobacteraceae; genus Caulobacter. The sequence continues at coordinate 284 of JAUMCZ010000047.1, read as the reverse complement.
CGCATGGATGACTTTGTTCGGCAGCTTTCGCAATTCAGGGACCCACTGACGCACATAGGCGCCGTCCGGATCGAACTTCTCGCCCTGGGTGATGGGATTGAAGATGCGGAAATAGGGCGAGGCGTCCGCGCCGCTGCCCGCCACCCACTGCCAGTTAGCGGCGTTCTGGGCGACATCGGCGTCGACAAGACAGTCCCAGAACCAGGTCTCTCCGCGACGCCAGTCGATCAGCAGGTCCTTGATCAGGAAGCTGGCGACGATCATCCGCACCCGGTTGTGCATGA
>JAUMCZ010000046.1:0-8105 GCA_032122215.1 Caulobacter sp. | reverse complement strand
GCCCAGGTGCAGGTTCGGCAGGCCGACGCCGGTGATGGCGAGGGTGCCGATGGTCATCACCGCATAGGTGAAGGGCAGGTATTTCCACAGGCCGCCCATCTTCCGCATGTCCTGCTCGTGGTGCATCCCGTGGATGACCGAACCGGCGCCGAGGAACAGCAGGGCCTTGAAGAAGGCGTGGGTGAACAGGTGGAACATCGCCGCCTGGTAGGCGCCGACCCCGGCCGCGAAGAACATGTAGCCGAGCTGAGAACAGGTCGAATAGGCGATGACCCGCTTGATGTCGTTCTGGGCCAGACCGACCGTGGCGGCGAACAGGGCGGTGACCGCGCCGACCACCGTGACCACCGTGCGGGCGCCGTCGGCGTACTCGAACATCGGCGACAGCAGGCAGACCATGTAGACGCCGGCGGTGACCATGGTCGCCGCGTGGATCAGGGCCGAGACCGGGGTCGGGCCCTCCATGGCGTCAGGCAGCCAGGTGTGCAGGAAGAACTGGGCCGACTTGCCCATGGCGCCGATGAACAGCAGGAAGCAGGCCAGATCCAGGGCGCTGAAATCGATGTTCAGGAACACCCAGCTCTTGCCGGTCCAGCTGCCGGCTTCCGGGAAGATCTCGGCGAACTCGATCGAGCCGAACATCCAGAAGCAGGTCATGATGCCGAGGGCGAAGCCGAAGTCGCCGACCCGGTTGACCACGAAGGCCTTGATGGCGGCGGCGCTGGCGGTGGGCTTCTTGTACCAGAAGCCGATCAGCAGATAGCTGGCCAGGCCCACGCCTTCCCAGCCGAAGAACAGCTGCATGAAGTCGGCGGCGGTGACGAGCGCCAGCATGGCGAAGGTGAACAGCGACAGATAGGCGAAGAACCGGGGACGGCTGTCGTCCTCGGCCATGTAGCCCCAGCTGTAGAGGTGGACGAGCGAGGAGACGCTGGTCACCACGATCAGCATGACCGCGCTCAGCGTGTCGATGCGGATCGACCAGGCCGACTGGAAGTCGCCGATGTTGATGAACGGCAGCAGCTTGACAGTGAAGTCAGCCCAGTCGCCCAGCGCCACGCCGAAGAAGGTGGTCCAGGCCAGGGCGCAGGACAGGAACAGCAGGCCGGTGGTGATGGCCTGGCTGGGGATGTTGCCGATGCGACGACCGAACAGGCCGGCGATCGCCGCGCCGAGGAGCGGGGCGAACAGCAGGATGGTGACGAGAAGCTCGTGAGACATGGGTGCGATCAGCCCTTCATCACCGAGACGTCGTCGACCGCGATGTCACCGCGGTTACGGAAGAAGGTCACCAGGATGGCCAGGCCGACAGCGGCTTCGGCCGCGGCGACGGTCAGCACGAACATGGCGAAGATCTGCCCGGTCACATCGTGCAGATAGACCGAGAAGGCCACCAGGTTGATGTTCACGGCCAGCAGGATCAGCTCGATCGACATCAGGATGACGATGATGTTCTTGCGGTTCACGAAGATGCCGAACACCCCGATGGTGAACAGGATCGCGGCGAGCGTGAGATAGTGCGTCAGGCCGATCATTCGCCTTCTCCCACGCCCGGTTTGATATCGACGATGACCATGCCGGTCTTCGGCCCACGGGCCGTCTGGGCGGCGATGTTCTGGCGCTTGACGCCCGGCTTGTGGCGCAGGGTCAGGACGATGGCCCCGATCATGGCGACCAGCAGCACCAGACCGGCGGCCTGGAAGAAGTAGACGTAGGTCGTATAGAGCACCCGGCCGATGGTCTCGGCGTTGGAGACATCCGGCAGGCTGGCCATCGGGCCGGTCACCTTGGAGGCGGCGCCCTTGGTGGCGATGCTGATCGCCACGACGATCATCTCCAGGGTCAGGATCCCGGCGACGATCAGGCCGAAGGGCAGATACTGGGCAAAACCCTGACGCAGCGACTTGAAGTCGACGTCGAGCATCATGACCACGAACAGGAACAGCACCGCGACGGCGCCGACGTAGACGACCACCAGCAGCATCGCCAGGAACTCGGCTCCGATGAGCACGAACAATCCCGCCGCGCTGAAGAAGGCGGTGATCAGGAACAGCACCGAGTGCACGGGGTTGCGCGCCGACACCACGGCAAACGCCGCCAGCACCGTCACTGTCGCCATCAGATAGAAGGCTATCGCCTGCAGGCCCATGTGGCCCTTACCCCTTCTTCAAACTCACGAAACCGCCGTTGGAATCGAGACGCAGCCTCTTAACGATAGGCTGCGTCCAACTCCAGATTCTTGGCGATCTCGCGCTCCCAACGGTCGCCGTTATCGAGCAGCCGTTCCTTGTCGTAGTAGAGTTCCTCACGGGTTTCCGTGGCGAACTCAGTGTTGGGTCCCTCGACGATGGCGTCCACCGGGCAGGCCTCCTGGCACAGGCCGCAGTAGATGCATTTGACCATGTCGATGTCGTAGCGGGTCGTGCGCCGGCTGCCGTCCTCGCGAGGCTCGGCCTCGATGTAGATGGCCTGGGCCGGGCAGATGGCCTCGCACAGCTTGCAGGCGATGCAGCGTTCTTCGCCCGACGGATAGCGGCGCAGGGCGTGTTCGCCCCGGAAGCGCGGCGACTGCGGGCCGCGCTCGTTGGGATAGATCACCGTCTTCTTCGGCGCGAGCATGTACTTCATGGCCAGCCCGAAGGCGCCGATGAAGTCCATGAGGGCGGCGCCCTTGATGGCCTGAGCGATGCGGCTCATTGAGCCTTCTCCTTGGGAGCGATGACGCACTGGTAGTTGGACAGCTGGTACTGGTCGCCGCCGCTGGAATAGGGGCGGACGACGCCGCCGGCTTCGACGCACTTGTCCTTGGCCCGCTTCAGGTCGTCATAGGTCACCAGCCCGCGGCCCAGCGTGTAGCTGCCCGGGTTGGCGTCCGGCTGGGTCGCGCAGGCGCCCAGGAGAACCAGAGGGAGAAGGACGGCGGCGCGCATCAGCCGGGGTGCCCCGTGTAGACGCGGTAGGCCGCGACGGCCACGACCGCCACCAGCGAGGTCGGCAGGAAGATCTTCCAGCCCAGACGCATCAGCTGGTCATAGCGGTAGCGGGGGACGATCGCCTTCACCATGGCGAACAGGAAGAACATGAAGATGGTCTTGGCGAAGAAGACCAGGAACAGCAGGAAGCTCTGCAGCGTCTCCGGCCAGGTCGCCATGAACTCGACCGGGAAGCCCGGCTGCCACCCGCCGAAGAACAGGATGGTGAACAGCGAGCACATCAGGACGATGTTGGCGTACTCGCCGATCATGAAGAGCAGGTACGGCGTCGAGCTGTATTCGACCTGGTAGCCGGCCACGAGCTCCGACTCGGCCTCCGGCAGATCGAAGGGCGGGCGGTTGGTCTCGGCCAGGGCCGAGATGAAGAAGATGACCGCCATCGGGATCATGACCAGCGCCAGGGGCAGGTTCTTCAGACCCCCACCGAAGACATTCCAGTTCCAGATCCAGCCGCCCTGCTGCTCGGTGATCTCCACCAGGCTCATGGTGTTGGCCAGCAGGATGACGGTGATGATCACGAAGCCGATGGAGACCTCGTAGGACACCATCTGCGCCGCCGACCGCAGGCCGCCGAGGAAGGGGTACTTCGAGTTGGAGGCCCAGCCGCCCATGATGATGCCGTACACCCCCATCGAGCTGATGGCGAAGATGTAGAGGATGGCCGGATTGACGTCGCTGATCACCCAGCCCGGCGCCAGCGGCACCACGGCCCAGGCCGCAAAAGCCAGGACGAAGGTCAGGATCGGAGCCAGCAGGAAGACCGTCTTGTCGGCGCCGGCCGGAATGACGATTTCCTTCAGCAGGAACTTCAGGAAGTCGGCAAAGGACTGGAACAGGCCGAAGGGACCAACGACGTTGGGCCCCTTGCGCATCTGAACGCCGGCCCAGACCTTGCGGTCGCCCCACAGCAGGAAGGCGAGGCTGAGAAGGATCCAGACCAGCACGGCCAGGATCTGGCCGGTGTGCAGGAGGAACCAGCCGAGCGGAGTGGTCCAGAAGTCGGGGGTCGTCGGCACGGGCTACTCCGCCGCCATCTTGGCCGCGCCGCTGGCCAGGGCCGCGCATTCGGCCATGGTCACGCTGGCGCGCGCGATCGGGTTGGTCAGGTGGAAGGCCTCGACGGCGCTCGCGAACGGCGCATCGGAGACATCCCCGGCGGCGCCGAGGCCGCTCACGTCAAAGCTGGTGGCCACCGAGCCCGGCGCGTAGTCGATCTGGCCGAAGGTCGGGTGATCGGCGAACAGCTTGGCGCGCAGCTGGTCCAGGCTGTCGTACGGCAGGGTCTTGCCGACCCGGTCCGACAGCGCCCGGAGAATCGCCCAGTCCTCGCGGGCCTCGCCCTTGGGGAACACGGCGCGTTCGCCCATCTGCACCCGGCCCTCGGTGTTGACGTAGAGGCCGTTCTTTTCAGTGTAGGCGGCGCCCGGCAGGATGACGTCGGCCTTGTGAGCCCCGCGATCGCCGTGGCTGCCCAGATAGACGGTGAAGGCGCCGCTGGCCGAAGCCTCGCACTCGTCGGCGCCGAGCAGGAACAGGACGTCCAGCGCGCCGGGCTTCAGCATGTCGCGGGTCGACAGACCGCCCTCACCGGGCACGAAGCCCATATCGAGGCCGCCGACGCGGGCGGCGGCGCTGTGCAGCACGTTCCAGCCGTTCCAGCCTTCGCGCACCACGTTGAAGCTCTTGGCAACACCGGCCAGCGCCTTCAGCACGGCGGCGCTGTCTTCGCGGGCGAAGGCCCCTGCCCCGACGATGATCGCCGGACGCTCGGCGGCCTTGAAGGCCTGCACGAAATCGGACTTCGACTTGGCCAGACCCGAGACCGACGAGACGCCGGCGCCCAGGTAGTCATAGTCGTAGGTCAGGTCGACCTGCTGGCCGATCAGGCCGATGCGGGTCTTGCCGGCCACCCACTGCTTGCGCAGGCGGGTGTTGAAGACGGCCGCTTCGGTGCGCGGGTTGGCCCCGACGATCAGCACCACATCGGCGTTTTCGACGCCGGCGAGGGTGGAATTGAACAGCCAGCTTTCGCGCGGGCCGGTCCCGAGGGCCGATCCGTCCTGGCGGCAGTCGAGGTTCTTCACCCCGAGCGACGTGAACAGGTCCAGGGCCGCCTTCATCGATTCGGCGTCCTGCAGGTCGCCGGCGATGACCCCGACCTTCTCAGGCGCGGTGGTCGAAAGCTTGGTCGCAATGGCGGCGAAGGCTTCCGGCCAGGTCGCCGGCTGCAGCTTGCCGCCGGTGCGCACATAGGGCCGGTCGAGGCGCTGACGGCCAAGGCCGTCGACGGCGTAGCGGCTCTTGTCGCTCAGCCACTCCTCGTTGATGTCCTCGTTGACCCGCGGCAGCACGCGCAGCACGGCGGCGCCGCGGCTGTCGACGCGGATGGCGCTGCCCAGCGCGTCCATGACGTCGATGCTTTGGGTCTTCTTCAGTTCCCACGGGCGGTAGTTGAACGCCCAGGGCCGGTGCGTCAGGGCGCCGACCGGGCAGAGGTCATTGACGTTGCCCGACAGCTCGCTGGTCACCGCGGCGCCCAGATAGGTCGTGATTTCAACGTCTTCGCCGCGCGAGATCAGACCGATCTCCGGCACGCCGGCGACTTCGGTGATGAACCGCACGCAGCGGGTGCACTGGATGCAGCGCGTCATCACCGTCTTGATGAGCGGACCCATCTCTTTTTCTTCGACGGCGCGCTTGTTCTCTTCGTAGCGGGTTTCATCCCGCCCGTAGCCCATCGCCTGGTCCTGCAGGTCGCACTCGCCGCCCTGGTCGCAGATCGGGCAATCCAGCGGGTGGTTGATGAGCAGGAACTCCATCACCCCTTCGCGGGCCTTCTTGACCATTGGCGTGCGGGTGAAGATTTCCTGGCCCTCGGCGGCGGGCAGGGCACAGCTCGCCTGCGGCTTGGGCGGGCCAGGTTTGACCTCGACCAGACACATGCGGCAGTTGCCGGCGATGCTGAGGCGCTCGTGGTAGCAGAACCGGGGGATTTCCTCCCCCGCGATCTCGGCCACCTGGAGCACCGTCATGCCGGGCTCGAATTCGACCTCGACGCCGTTGACCTTGGCTTTGGGCATAGTTCGTCCGGGACTAACAATTGGGCGGCTGAGTGCACCGGTTTCCCCTGAGGTTCAAGGGGTGTGGACGCATTGAGAACGGGTCTTAACTGGCCGAATTTCGCCGGTATGGTTGGCGCGGGGAAAATGGAGTAAAATCAGGCATGGTCATCGCCGAGCGCATCACCGCTGAGCCCGGAAAACTGGGCGGGAAACCCTGCATTCGCGGGCTTCGCTTTCCCGTGGCCGATCTGCTGGGGCTGTTGGCCGCCGGCATGACGGCGGAAGAGATCGTGGCCGACTATCCGGACCTTGAACTGGACGACATTCCGGCCGCGCTGAACTATGCCGCCGCCCTGAGCGGCAAGCCCATTCTCGCGGCAGAGTGAAGTTCATCGTCGACGAACAGATGCCGCCGGCAGCCGCCGTCTGGCTGGCGGAACTGGGCCACGACGCGATTCATGTCCGCGACATCGGTATGCGAAGCGCCTCCGACACGGATATCTGGGCGGAAGCCAATCGCACCGGCGCGACAATTGTCACCAAGGACCGTGATTTCGTCCTTCGGCGCAGCCTTGTCGACGGCCCTCCCGTCATCTGGGTGAGGCTCGGGAACTACCGGACCGGCGAGTTCATGCGTCAGTTTCGGCGTGGTTGGCAGGCAACGGCCCCGAGACTCGAAGAGCCGTTCGCCATTCTGGAACTGACTTAGCGATTGTCGAGCCGCCCCACTGACAGGCGCCCCGAAAGGGGATGGGCCTCAGAACCAGCTCTTGTCGCCCACGACATAGTCCTCGTGGAACTGCTGGTCCGACTTCACCAGGTAGATGATGAACTCGACGAAGGCGATGATGCCGACGATCAGCGGCGGGAGCGCGAACAGCACCCAGCCGATGGTGCCGCACAGCAGCATGATGACCCCGGCGTTGGTCTTGCCGAGATAGAACTTGTGGATGCCCAGCCAGCCCAGGAAGAAGGCGAGAAGGGCGGCGACGATTTTGTTCTTGTCGCCGGACAGCCCGCCGTAGGCCGGGGTGGTGACATAGATGTTGCGGGCCGCGCCGTCCTCGACCTCGAAGTCGACGTCCGTGCCGGGGACGACACTGCGAACGCCGCCGCCCAGGTCGCCGCGGGTGAACGCGTAGCGTTGACCATCATCGCCGCTGATCAGGCCCGTGCCTTCGAGATCCGTGTACGAAAGTACCTTGCCGCGCATGGCTTGCCGCTCCCCTGCAGGCGCTGAAGCAGCGCCACCCCGGGGAGTATTCGTTGCATCGCTCCCGGGCCGCAACCCTAGTTTCGACCTACGGAACCCGGTCTTGGCGCCTTTGGGCCAACGATCGTCAGGGCAATGAGGTACAGGGTCAGGGAAAACCATGCGCCGATCAGTCCAGTCCCGAGGATGGTGATCGCTATATCGTCCGCACCAATCCGGCCGGCGCTGTGAAACAGCTGCAGACACAGCAGCCAGACCCCGGCCAGCAGAACCCACGGGCCTGCCAACCACCAGCCTTTCCGACCTGATCGGTAGGCGATCACGGTCAGGGCCACCAAGGGAGCAGCGGCGATCAGCACGATCAATGCGAGCATGGCCCAGTCGGTGAGAGAATAGTCGCTCATGGTCAGAACACCGCCTCAACGTCGAGTCTGGGCAGCTTCGGGCCGGCAATCGCAAGGGCGATCAGAAAGATGCAAAGGGAGGCCCAGGCGCCCAGCAGGAAGGCCAGCACCAGCAGAGGCGGCACGCCCGTCTCCCTGAACTGGCCTGTTTGCGCGAACAGGAAGATGATCGCGGGGGTCACGGTCAGGAAGAGAAGAGCCGGGATCGCCAGCCACCAGCCCCGGCGATAGCTGCGCCAGGAGAGAACGGTCGAGGCGACAAGCGGAATCGCGGCTAGCCCCGCGAAGAAGGCTATTACCCACAGCTCGCGGTAGCTTGCAGTAACCTCGGACAATGCCAACGCCCCCTCCACGATCCCGGCCTGGATATTCGCGTGCGCCGACAAGCGCCGCAACCCTGACGTCAGGCGGGCCAGACCTCAAATCCCAGTGG
>JAUMCZ010000045.1:0-26399 GCA_032122215.1 Caulobacter sp. | reverse complement strand
CCACGAGGCGCGGCAGGAACCAGCTCGACGCCGCTTCCGGCGTGATGCCGCGGCGGGCGAAGACGAAGCCGAACTTGGCGTCGGTCGAGGCCAGGCGGATGTCCATGGCCAGCTGCATCGTCACGCCGATACCGACGGCGGCGCCGTTGACGGCGGCGATGACCGGCTTCTTGCACTCATAGATGCGCAGGGTCAGGCGGCCGCCGCCGTCGCGGTAGATCTCATCGACCTTGCCGCTTTCGCGGGCGTCCTCGTTGCGCGAGGCATAGTCGAAGGTCGAGCCGCCGCTGCCGAGGTCCGCCCCGGCGCAGAAGGCGCGGCCCGAGCCGGTGACGATCACGGCCTTGACGTTGTCGTCGGCGTCGATCTGGTCGAAGCAGTCGATCATCTCCAGCATCATCTGGGCGGTGAAGGCGTTCATCCGCTCCGGACGGTGCAGGGTCAGGGTCGCGATGCCGTCCTCGACGACGTACTGGATGGTTTCGTAGGCCACGGACGGCTCCCTCTGTTGTTCCGGCGGAATAGAAACTGCCCGACCCGAGGTAAGGCAAGGCGCCTATCGAAGGGTCGGCCATTATACCGCCGACGGTCCGACCTACAAAAAAGGCGACGTCGCAGATTGAGGGCCGTCACCGGCTCGAAACCCCAACAGGCGTTGGTTTCTGCGTGGGTTGAGGCTTTGAGAATGTAGCCCCGGACGTAGGTCGGGGCGTAGGTCGAGGCTGTGGGTTTGTAGCCCGCAACGAGGTCGCGGCGACCTACACGGGTCGCCGCCTCACCCCGGAGTCGCGACGCACAGACGCCAATGGACGTGAATATGTCTAGACATATTCACGTCGCCATTGAAATTGCTGCGCTTTTTAGCGCCGCCAGCCGAAATCAGCCGCTGAAGGCAACGCCCAGCCGGCGGATGGCGTGGACAAAGTTGTTGGGGGCGATGTCAATGTCGCCGGTCCAGCGGATGTCCGGGTAGCGGGCCAGGAGCTGGCGCCAGGTTTCCTCAAGCTGCAGCTGGGCGACCCGCTTGCCGATGCAGACGTGCGGGCCGTAGCCGAAGGCGATGTGCTTGTCGGCGTTGGCGCGGGTGACATCGAGGCGGTCGGGATCGGGGAAGACCGTCTCATCCCGGTTGCCGGCCCCGTAGTACATGATCACCTTCTGGCCCTCGAGGATGCGCTGGCCGGCGACCTCGGCGTCCTTCGTGGCGGTGCGGCGCATGTAGATGACCGGGCTGACCATGCGGATGAACTCGTTGACCGCGCCGGGCAGCAGGCTTTCATCGGCCAGCAGTTTGGCGCGCTCGGCCGGGTTTTCGGTCACCAGCTTCACGGAACCCGACAGGGTGTTGCGGGTGGTGTCATTGCCCGCGAAGACGATCAGCAGCCAGCTGCCGTCGAGATATTCGTCGGACAGGAAGTCACCCTCCAGCTGGGCCCGGGCGATGGCGCTCATCAGGTCGGGCTGGGGATCGAGGCGGCGCTTGTGCAGCATGTGCCGGCCGTAGTCGAACATCTCTTCGACGTTGGTGTTGAAGTCCTGGATGAACTGCATCAGCTCGAGCGTCGGGCCGGCGGCCAGATTGGCCTGCTCGGTGGCCATGTTCTGGGCCAGCTCGAGATAGTGCATCCATTTCAGGAACCTGGGCCGGTCTTCCGGCGGCACCCCGAGGATCTCGCAGAGGGTGAACAGCGGCAGTTGCGAGGAATAGGCCTCGACGAAGTCGAGCTCGCCACGGCCCGCCATCTCGTCCAGCAGCCGGGTGATCTCGGCCTTCACCTTGACCTGCAGCTCGCGCAGATAACCGGGGGTGAAGTAGGGCATGTGTTCGCGGCGCAGCTGCAGGTGCCAGGGCTGGTCCATGTTGATCATGGCGTCCATCGAGGCGCGGAACAGCAGGGCGTGGCGCTGTTCGGGCTTGCCGACCGCCATCAGGATGCCGCCGCGTTGCGAGGAGAAGGTCTCCGGATCGCCATTGACGGTCATGATGTCGGCGTGACGGGTGACGGCCCAGAAGCCGGGGCCCTCGCGCGGCTCGGCGTGCCACATCACCGGCGCCTGGCTGCGCATGCGGGCGAAGTCGGCCCAAGGCTGGCCGTGGGCGAAGTTCATCGGGTTGGTCAGATCGACACCCTCGATCACCGGGTAGGCAAGCGGCGTATCGGGACCTGGACGGGCCTCCTGAACACTCTGGCTGAGCAGTTCCATCGGTCACTTCCCTGGTAAGTTATCACTGTTAACCCGTGACCTTAGAGCAGCCAGCCCCGGCGCCAAGGCCTGACGTGGCGTCAGGCGCCAAGCTTGTGGGTCGCCAGTCGCTCGTAGAAGGGCCGGGCCTGGTCGGCGATGCGGGCGAGATCGTCCGGCAGTTCAGGCGCGGTCTCGCCGGGTGGCGCCCCAAAGCCGGTCGAGCGCTCGACGGCGTCGTACCAGGCCGGCGCCCAGACGCCGTCACTGTCCCGTGGGCCGGGCGGCCAGGACAACATGCGCTGGCTGAAGGGAATGCCGAGCGCCGCGCAGAGGGCCGTCAGCGTGCCTTCGGGATCGGCCAGCACATCGGCGCCCTCGACCACCGGGGGGCTGCGTCCGAGACGATCGCACTCGCGGTCGAACAGCTCGCCCTGCCGCTCGACCCCGATATCGGCCAGGCTGACCTCACCCCGCTTGCGCACATAGGAGGCCAGAACGGCCGCCGGGTCGCGGATCAGGAAGGCATTGGTGCAGGCGGCGGTCCAGCCAAGGTCGACGCCGGGCAGCATGTGGTGGGTCATGTGCTTCTGGTAGACCACCGGCGCGCCGGGCCCCTCCCCCGCCATCTCGGCGGCGACGGCCGTCCAGTCGGTGGACTGGGAGGCGAGCACCTCATCCCGCATCGGATGGTCGAGGCCCGTGGCGGCCAGGTAGGCGGCGTAGAAGGGCTCATCGACAACGGCGGTGTCGGACCGGTTCTCGAAGGACCGCATCATGGCGGTGGAGATGTTGCGTGGGCCGGACCACATGGCGATGCGGATGGTCATGACAACGCTCCTCCCCCTTTACGGGGAGTCCAATCATTCAGGCCCCTTTCGGAAGCCCTCTCCCAAAGGGAGAGGGAGGGGCCCGCGCCGCGGGCGTGGGAGGGTGAGGGCTTTCGCGGCTTCAAGGCCAGCACAGCCAGGCCTTGAACCGTCCCTAACCCCTCATCCCCCCACCGCTGCGCGGCGGGTCCCCCCTTCTCCCTATGGGAGAAGGAAAAGAGCGGCCGTCCAAACTTGTTTGCTCTCATCCCGCCGCCTCCGCATCCTTCAAGGCCTCGTACAGCGCGCGCAAACGCCCGGTGACGGGACCGGGCAGGCTGAGCGGCAGTGTGACGCCATCAATCTCGCGCACGGGGGTCAGGCCGCCGAAGGTGCCGGTGACGAAGGCTTCGTCGGCGGCGCGGCAGTCGTCCGGCGGGAAGTCGCCGAGCACCAGCGGAATGCCGTTCTGCTCGCACAGGCGGATGACGTTGCCGCGGGTCACCCCGTTGAAGCAGTAGTCGCCGCGCGAGGTGCGGACCTGGCCATCCTTGACCCAGAAGAAGTTGGTGGCGTTGCAGCTGGAGATGAAGCCGTGGGGGTCGAGCATGATCCCCTCGTCGGCGCCCAGCGCGATGGCCTCGTTGAGGGCGATGATCAGGTTCAGGCGGCTGTGGGAGTTCAGCCGCATGTCGAACATCTCAGCCGGGCTGCAGCGGATGGAGACGGTGGCCAGTTTCAGGCCCCGGGTGACGATGGCCGGGCTGGGCGACTTCCACTCGGCCAGGATGACCACCGTCGGGGTTCCAAGCGCGTTGCGGGGATCCTGGTTGGCCGCGGACTTGGGCCCCCGCGTCACCATCAGCCGCAGGTGGACGCCGTCCTCCATGCCGTTGGCGGCGAGAAGTTCGTCCAGCGCCGCGACCACCTGTGCCCGGCTCATGCCGATGTCGAGCCCGATGGCGGCCGCCCCGGCAAACAGGCGGTCCAGATGAGTCTCCAGGAAGACCAGCCGGCCCCGGTGCAGGCGCAGCCCTTCCCAGACCCCGTCACCGACCACGAAACCGGCGTCGAAGATCGAGACCTTGGCGTCTTCCTTGCGGACAAGGTCGCCGTTCAGCCAGACGCGGGCGTCGGCGTTGCGCGGGTCGAGGGCGAAATCCTGGCTGCCGGCCATCGGTGATCTCCTGCTGGAGGTCCAGACATGAAACAGCCGGCTCTGGATGACCAGAGCCGGCTGCCAAAGTTCAGACGCGGAAGGCGTGGATCAGAGGATCCAGCCGCCCGAGCCGTCGAGGAAGGCGCCGGGCGCGATGATGTTGCCGCTCGTTCCCGTGTGATCGCCGTCGATGCGCAGCGAGTAGTCCGCCTTCTTGTCGCCGTCGACGTCCAGACGCAGGAAGGTGGAAGCCGTCGCCACGTCGTAGGTCAGGGTCGCTTCGCCGGCCACGCCGCTGAAGGTGCTGAGCACCGCGGCGAACTGGAAGGCCTGGTTGCCCATGGTGGTGCTGTCGGCATCGATGGCCGACAGGTCGACCCGATCGCCGCCGGCGATGTCGAGGTCGAAGATCCGGTCGGTCTCGAGGGTCATCAGGCTGACGCTTTCCTGACGAACCGCGAAGACGTCCCAGCCGGCCTGGCCGTAGAGCAGGTCGTTGCCGAGGCCGCCGAAGATGACGTCGTTGCCGTCGCCGCCCTTGATGGTGTCGACCCCGCCCTTGCCGTCGAGGACGTTGACGCCCTCGTTGCCGGTGATGGTGTTGGCCGCGTTGTTGCCCGTGCCGGCGATGTCACCGGCGCCGGCCTGCAGTTCCAGCGCCTCGAGGTTCTCACCCATGACGTAGGAGGCGAAGGAGCGGACGACATCGAAGCCCTCGCCCACATTCTCGAGGATGAAATCATTGTATTCGTTAACGATATAGACGTCGTTACCGACCCCGCCGTACATCTTGTCCGGGCCGACGCCGCCATCCAGATAGTCGTTGCCGTCGTTGCCGTTCATGGTGTCGACGCCATCGCCGCCGTACATGTAGTCGTTGCCGAGGCCGCCGGTGAGCTGGTCGATGCCGGCCCCGCCGAACAGCTTGTCGGCCCCGACGCCGCCGTCCAGCTGGTCGTTGCCGTCGTCGCCGTTGAGGATGTCGTTGCCGCTGCCGCCGGCGACAGTGTCGTTGTCCGCCCCCGCGTTGACGACGTCGTTGGAGTCGCCCCCGTCGATGATGTCATTGCCAGCGCCGCCATTGAGAACGTCCTTGCCGCCGAACCCGTACAGCTTGTCGGCGCCGTCCATCCCCGAGAGGATGTTGACACCGGCATTGCCGTTGATGGTGTTGTTCGAGGCGTTGCCCGTGCCGTCGGAGTCGCCCGAGCCCAGCAGGGTCAGGTGCTCCAGCCCGGCGCCGAGGATATAGGTCCCCGTCGACCGAACGGTATCGATGCCGCTGCTGTCGGTGATGGTGTCGCCGGCGTCATCCACGAAGTAGATGTCGTTGCCGTCACCGCCGTTCATGTCGTCGGCGCCCGCGCCGCCGTCCAGCGTATCGTTGCCATTGCCGCCGACGAGATCGTCCGCGCCGGCGCCGCCGTTCAGGATGTCGTTGCCTTCCTCGCCGTTCAGCAGGTCGTTGTCGTCGCCGCCGTTCAGCTTGTCGGCCTGGTCGCCACCGTTGAGGGTGTCGTCGCCCGCTTCGCCGTTGATGACGTCGCCGCCGCCGAGACCATTGACGGTGTCATTGCCGCCGCCGGCGTTGACGGTGTTGCCCGTGCCGCTGCCGGTGATGGTGTCAGCGCCGCCGGTGCCCACGTAGATGTCGCCGCTGTCGGTCTCACCATTGATGGTGATGGTCACCGTCGCGACGTCGCCGCCGTCCACCGTGTAGGTGAAGGTGTCGGTGGCGGTGCTGTTACCGGCGCCGGCCGAGGCGTCGACCAGGCTGTTGTAAACGCCGTTCGGATCGTAATCGAAGGTGCCGTTGGCGTAGACGGTCAACAGGGCGCCGCTCGGCAGGGCGAACTGCACGCCGTAGGTGATCGGATTGCCGTTGACGTCCGTGATGTCGGAGACGCCGGTATCGGCGCCCGAGCCGTTGTTGGCCAGCAGGTCGCCGGCGACGATCGGCGCCGATTCCGTGGTCGAGAAGGCGTCGTCCTGGGCGTCGCCGCCGCCGTCAGCGATGCTGATCACCGTTGCGGTCTGGCTGCTCGGCGTGACGCCGTCGGTGACCGTGATGTTGATGGTCCGGCTGTTGTCCGTGCCGCCGACGTTGGCGTCACCCGCGTGGTCGTAGGTGATCGAGCGGATGGCGGCCTGGTAGTTGGCGACCGTCGCGGTCCCAGACAGGGTCAGAACACCCGTGCCGGAATTGTAGACGCCCGTGATGCCGTTCTGGTCGGTGAAGCCCAGCAGATCGCCGGCGACGAAGTCACTGACCGAAATGGTGGCGCCGGTCAGGTTGGCGTTGTCGATGTCGGTGACGGTGAAGGCGGGTGTAACGGCGACCGCGCCCGCGCCCTCGGTGAAGGCCGCGGTGGTGTCGGCGTTGACGTCCGGGGCGTCGTTCGCCGCGGTGATCGAGGTGCCCAGGGTCATCGTCGAGTTGGAGTAGACGGTCGTGCCGCCCGAGCCGGTGATCGAGGAGTCGAGGCGGGTGCCGGTCACCACCGCGCCCGAGGAGTCGTCGATCAGCAGGACGACCAGGGTGCCCGGCGTGCCGTTGTAGTTAGGGGCCGGAACGAAGCGCAGGGAGTCGCTGGCCGAGACCAGATAGGTGTTGGTCGGGCTGAGCGCCGGCAGGTCGAACCAGCTGCCGCCGCTGAACACCTGCCAGACACCCTGGGCGCCGTTCGAGTTGTTGATGCCAATCATGATGCCGGCGAAGGTGTTCGGGGCGCTGCCGCCCGAGACGTTGTCCGCGGCGTCGGAGAAGCGGGAGCCGAAGATGTTGGCGACGGTGTCGCCGGCCGGGTTGGTGGTGTCCTCGTTGACCGCCAGCAGGGTCACGGTCGTACCACCGGTGACCGTCGGCGCGTCGTTGACGGCGGTGATGTCCGGCTGGCTGATGACCACCGTGCCGGTGCTGTAGGGGGTCGTGCCGCCGCGGGTGGAGACGTCGCGGTCTTCACCGAAGGTGATCGCTGAACCGGAATTGTCGACCAGAACAACGGTCAGGCTCGGGGCCGGCCCGTTGAAGTTGGCGGACGGCGAGAAGCGGATCGGCGTGCTGGCGCTGAACATCTGGGCGACCGCCTCACTGGCCGTGCCGATGTTGACCCAGGAGGCGCCGTTCCAGGCCTGCCACTGGCCGACGCCGGCGGCGCTGCCGTTGGCGATGACCGCGACACCGGTGAAGGCGCCGGCGCTGGAGCCGCTGTTGGCCGACTGGTCGTCGGTCGCGTCGCTGTACTGGCCCGACAGCAGGCTGCTGAAGGTCTGGGTCAGCGAGTTGCTGCTCACATCCTCGGTAACCTGGGCGGCCGTTTCCGTACCGTCACCGGCCACGGTCGGGGCGTCATTGGCGGCCGTGACGGTGATGGTGCGGACGTCGCTGTCCTGTTCGCTCGTGCCGGTGCCGGTCAGGCCCGGGTCGTTGCCGTTGAAGCCGCCGTCGTTGGTGACGACGGTGATGTCGACGCCGCCGTTCAGGTTCGCCGAAAGACCGCTGAGCACCAGGCCGTTGACCGCCGCCAGGGTGGCGTTGATCTGGTTCTGGGTGCCGGTCAGGGTCACCGTGGCCGTGCCGTTGCCGCTGACTTCGCCGGCGACCAGGCCGCCCGTGACGTTGGTCAGCACGGTCAGCACGCCGTACTCCGCGGTCAGGGTGACGGTGATGTCCTGCGTGGCCGGATCGGCGTCGACATCCGAGACCGAGATGCCGGTAATGGCCAGGGGACCACCGACGTCTTCAGCGATGGAGCCGCCGGCCCCGACGCTGTTCACCGGGGCATCGTTGATGCCGGTGACCGTCACCGTCGCCGTGCCGGCGTCGGCGTTCAGGATGCCGTCGCTGACCGTCCAGTTGATGACCCGGTTGGTCGCCGTACCGTAGGCGGTGGGATTGTCGCCGCTGACGGTGAAGCGGGCGGTCTGCAGCAGGGTTTCATAGGCGTCGAAGGTCGAGACGCCGGTCAGGCTCATGACGCCGGTGGCGGTGTCGTAGGACCAGCTGATGCCGCCGCTGCTGCCCGAGGTCGAGCCGTTGATGGTGAGTTGGTCGCCGGACTGGAGGTTGGTCGCGATCCAGACGCTGGCGCCGGCCAGCTGGTCGGTCTGGTCGGCGTTCTCGAAGTCGGTGACGTCGAGGGCGCCGATGAAGTCGACAGCCGTCGACGTACCCGACCCCAGGCCCGTCGAGGCCTCGGTGGCCACCAGCGAGCCGTTCGCCCCGGTGGTCATGGTCGGCGCACGATTGAGGTGCAGGCCGATGCCGGTCAGGCCGCTTTCGTTATGGACCTCGGAGAAGAGGACCGGCGTGCCGGTGCCGTTCAGGTTGCCGGACCAGATGCCTTCGCCGTCACCGGCGGTAACGCCTGATGTGCCGGTGGTGTCGAGCACGTACCAGCGGCCGGTGACGACATCGATTTCCAGGTCACTGAGAATGCCTTGCGGGCCCTGGCCGGAGGTCTGTTGCCAGACGACGGTGTAGGTCCCGGCGGCGTTGCCGGTCAGGGCGTAGGCATAGATGCCGCCCGGATGGTAGACGGGCGCGGTGCCACTGTTCTGGTCGTCGTCGAGCAGGACCTCGCCGGTCGAGAAGTAGAGGATGTTGTTGACCGTATCGATGGCCAGGCCGTCGAGCGTGCCGTACTCCTTGGGGAAGGCTTCGCCGATATTGTTGGTGCCGGTGCCGACTTCACTGTCATGCGGGCTGAACGGCATGACGGTGAGGTTACCGCCACCGAAGGTGAAGGCGCCCGCGCCGTCGGCGTTATCGAGGCCGCTGATGCGGTAGAGATAGTTCTTGGAGACGGCGTCGCCGCCGGCGCCGGCCAGGACACGGGTGCTGGTGAAATAGACATCACCGGTGGTGAAGTTGATCACCGTGTCGTTGAAGAAGTTGCTGGCCGTGCCGATCGGGTTGCCCGAGCCGGTGCCGAAGTTGGCCAGCTGGGTGCCCGCCTGGTTGGCGGTGTCGGAGCTGACCTTCCAGAAGCCGCTGCCCAGCGTGAAGTAGACGCTGCCGGTCTGGGGATCGACTTCCATGTGGTCGATGCGGCCGGTGGCGTCGGTGGCGGTGTTGTTGAACAGCACCGTCAGGGTCGGCGTGGCCGCCGGGTTGAACAGGTCGGCGATGTTGCCCTGAAGGATACGGTTGTGGCCGTTCAGGTCGCTGTCGGCGATGTAGAACTTGCCGTGCACCGTATCGAAGGTGATGTCGGCCGGCCGGTACAGCAGGTCGTTACCGCCGGACTGGAAGTCGGTGTAGAGGCGGTTGATGTTGTGGCCGAGATTGCCGCCGCTGATCGTGCCGTCGCCGTCGACCTTGACCAGGCCATCGCCGCCGCCGGCGCCGGTGACCCAGAGCTGGAAGTCGGGCGCCACCTGGAACAGGCTGTTGACCGGATGGGGGTGGGCCTGCTGGCCGTCGATGTCGTCACCGGCCCAGTTCTGGGCGTCGGAGATCTGACGCATGAAGTACTCGGCGCCGCCGCCGTTGGTCGGGCCGTGGTAGGAGCCGATGTCGGTCGGGACGGACACCGCACTGACCCCGGCGACCAGGCCGGTATTGGTCAGGGTGGCCGCGAAGGCCGAATTGCCATCGGCGAATTCGAGGGCGAACAGGAAGGTGGTCGGGGTGTCCGCGTCCGTGCCGGTGTAGGCGTAGATGGCCTCGCCGCTATTGGCGAACTCGGTGCCGCCGAAACCGGTCAGCGGCGGCGTGATCACCGTGCCCGCAGCCAGACCGCCGCCGGGCACCGTATAGCTGAAGGCGCCGTCCGTGCCGCTGCCCGAGAAGGACGTGCCGTTCCAGGTGCGGTCGGTGAAGTAGATCACCGTGCCGGCCGCCAGCGGCCGCAGGACGACGAAGGTGAGTGACTGCGCCGCGCCCACGGGGGCGGAGGTCTGGGCGCTATTGTAGCCAATGATTGCGATATCGCCGGCAGCAGGCATGATCATTTCCCCCAAAGGGTCGGGTCAGCGCCCGCCCATGCGCCCCCGCGAACATTTCGTCCTTTGCGAGTGGCTGTTCGAATACAAAGAAGCCCCAAACAGCCGTCGCATGCAGCAAAATACAAGGCATACGCGAGTCTGGCGCAATCGCGCGGTAGTGAGAACTATGCTCAAGGAAAAGTAAAGCGGTTAAAGGGCCGGAAGCTAGTGCGATCACGCTATCCCCGCCCCCTTGCGCCGAACATTGGTATGGAAATTCCCCGGTAGGGAAACGCCTTGTGAGCCAACGATTCTCCGTGGTCGGCACAACCGCACTTTGCGGTATTGTGGCTGAGATAACCTTGGTCTAGGCTCCGCGCCGTGACGGGGGGATCACGGCGCGCCGAAGTTGTGGCGCCGCCCTCTCGTGCAGCATCAAACAACGTCGCGGCATCGAGCCGCCGACGACAAGGAGGCGGGCATGGCGCAACCGTACGTTGGAGAAATCCGGATGTTTGCCGGGAACTTCCCGCCCCTCGGGTGGCTGTTCTGCGACGGCTCGCTCCAATCCATCTCCGAGAACGAAACGCTGTTCCAGCTGATCGGCACGACCTACGGCGGCGACGGCCAGGAAACCTTCGCCCTGCCCGGCCTGGCCAGCCGGGTTCCGATCCACATGGGCACCGGCCCGGACGGCACCACCTACCAGATCGGCGAGGCGGCCGGGGTCGAACAGGTGACCCTGACGACCCAGCAGATCCCAAATCACACCCACACGGTGGTGGCCGGCAACGCCGCCTCCAGCCAGATGCCGGGCGGCGCCATCTTCGCCCCGGCGACCAGCGCCCAGGCCGGCGTCAAGATGTATGGCGTCGACACCCCGCTGGTCAGCCTGAACGCCAATGCGGTCACGCCGGTCGGCGGGGCCCAGCCGCACGAGAACACCCAGCCCTTCCTCTGCATCAACTTTATCATTTCCCTCTACGGCATTTTCCCGAGCCCGAACTAACCCTCGAGCTCTCTGCGCCGCTGTTCGGCGCGCCACCGGAAACGCCTAACGGAGTCAGGAAAAAGCCATGTCAGACCAGTTCGTCGCGGAAATCCGCATCTTCCCGTTCAACTTCCCGCCCAGGGGCTGGGCCTTCTGTGATGGCCAGCTGATGCCGATCTCGCAGAACACCGCCCTGTTCTCGCTGCTGGGCACCACCTACGGCGGCGACGGCAAGTCGACCTTCGCCCTGCCCGACCTGCAGGGCAGTGTGCCGATGCAGCCCGGCCAGGGACCGGGCCTCAGCCTGCGCGACCTGGGCGAAATGAGCGGTGTCGAGAGCGTCACCCTGCTGCAGTCGGAAATCCCGATCCACACCCACCAGATGCAGGTCAGCTCGCAGGACGCCAGCACGGCCACGCCGACCGGCGCCTATCCGGCCAAGGGTCTGTGGGACGCCGGCACCGGCGGCGGCCTGGCCGGCACCTTCGTGCCGAACGGCGCCGGGCCGATCACCCAGGGCAATTTCCAGGCGATAGCGGTCGCCGGGGGCAGCCTGCCGCACAACAACATGCAGCCCTACCTGACGCTCAACTTCTGCATCGCCCTGCAGGGCATCTTCCCGCCGCGGCCCTGATCGCCGCTAAGGCCTTGAGGCCCCTCGCCGGACCTGCTCCGGCATCACGAGAATTCGTCGGAGCGACCAGAGATGTCCGAACCCTTCCTGTCTGAAATCAAGATCGTCTCGTTCAACTTCGCGCCCAGGGGCTGGGCGCTGGCCAACGGGCAGCTGTTGCCGATCAACCAGAACCAGGCGCTGTTCTCCCTGCTGGGAACGACCTACGGCGGCAACGGCCAGACGAACTTCGCCCTGCCCAACCTGCGCGGCCGGCTGCCGATCCACATGGGCAACGGCCATACCCTGGGTGAGGCGGCCGGTTCGACGTCGGTGACCGTCAATATCCAGCAGCTGCCGCAACACAATCACTTCGCCAACGTCATCAACGTGGCCGCTTCGCCTGACGAAAACGGCCAGGATGGAACGAACAAGTACCTCGGCGGCGGCACCGTCTTCTCCCAGGGCGGCAACACCCAGACCGTCAATATGTACGGCCAGCCCGCCGGCCTGACGAGCATGGCCCCCGACATGCTGACCAGCGTCGGCGGCAGCCAGCCCCACACCAACATGATGCCCTATCTGACGCTGAACTTCGTCATCGCCCTGCAGGGGATCTTCCCCAGCCAGAACTAGCTTCCGGGCTTTTGCTGCAACGTTCTGAAGCCGCCCCGGCCCGCGCCGCGGGCGGCTTTCAGTTTGCGGCGAGCCGCCGCCGCCCCGTCAGTTGAACGACGCCTGGTAGTCCTGCTGGCCCGCGAAATGGGTGTGGATCGGCATCACATACAGCTCATAGCTGGCGCCCTCGCCGTCGACGTCGAAGGTGAACAGGCCGGCCGGCAACACGTCGCCGGGCGGGCCACGGAAGACCAGGGTGAAGGGCAGGCGATTGACCTTGGGGAGATCCGCTTCCGCCACCGGATGCTCGACAATGTTTGCGAGGGCGAAGGCGTGGCGCCCGTCGCGCACCTTGAAGGTCTTTTCCAGATGAGGTTTGAAGTCTTCGAGGGTCAACATGGTCAGGGCGGTTTCCACCAGAGGATGCGAACCGCTACTATGGCGGCCCGGGGTTCGCCCGCAAGCCCGTTCCACACCTGCAGGCGACGCCCTGTTCGAGTTCAGATGACCGACCGCTCCCAGACCGTCGACATTCCCTGCGCCGCCGGTCGCCTGACCCTGCGCCCCGAGACGCAGGCGGACCTGCCGTTCCGCTTCCAGCTGTTCATCCGCTCCCGGCCGCCCGAATGGGATCAGGTGTTTCTGCCGGTCGATCAACTTACCCAGCTGATGAATCAGCAGTTCTGGGCGCAGACGGAAACCTATCTGGCCCGCTTTCCGGAAGCGCGA
This sequence comes from Caulobacter sp., assembly GCA_032122215.1. Lineage (GTDB taxonomy): Bacteria > Pseudomonadota > Alphaproteobacteria > Caulobacterales > Caulobacteraceae > Caulobacter. The sequence goes on along the minus strand of JAUMCZ010000045.1, from coordinate 13,368 downwards.
TTCGACATCATCGAACTGGACGGCGAGCCGATCGGCCGCATCGTGGTCAACCGCCCCGGCGACTGCATCCATATCGTCGATCAGGCGATCGTCCCCACCCTGCGTGGCCAGGGCCTGGGCACGGCGATCATGCGTCAGTTGATGGACGAGGCGGCCACCGAGGGCTTGTTCATGACCCTGAAGGTCTCCAATGCCAACGATCCCAGCATGAGGCTGTACAGCCGGCTTGGCTTCGAGGTGTTGACCGAGAGCCTGGAGTATATCGAGATGACCTGGCGGGCGGCGTGACCGGCGCCTCGGCTCCACCGGCCTTTCGGCTGCCCATGCGGGTCGACGCGGCCGGCCTGCTGGCCGACCTCGATGCGGTGATGGCGCAGCCCTGGTATCCGCACCCCAACCAGGCCGACTACGACCGTGACTGGAGCGTCCTGCCCCTGCGGTCGCTGGGCGGCAATCCGCGTCGCACGCTTTCGGCCCCGGTCGCCGCCGAACAGTACGCGGACACACCCATCCTGGCCTCCCTGGCGAATTTCAGGGCGGCGATAGCCGCCTTTCCCATGCCGTTGAGGTCGGTGCGTCTGTTGCGACTGGGCGCCGGCGCGAACATCAAGGCGCATTCGGACCATGGCCTGGGCTATCAGGACGGGCAGGTCCGGTTTCATCTGCCGATCATCACCAGTCCGGACGTGGATTTCACCGTGGCCGGCCGCCGCCTGGACATGCGGCCCGGCGAAGTCTGGTACGCCGACCTGAACCAGATCCACAGTGTGTCGAACCGCTCGACTGTCGATCGCATCCATCTGACCATCGACGGGGAGGTCAACGCCTGGGTCGATCGCCTGTTCAGGGAGGCGGCGAGAGACTTGCTGTCTAGCCCGACCGTTCGTGCTGACGGTCATTAAGTTAAATCCGGCGTCTGTTTGGTGAGCCCTATGGTTTATTTCACAACCCATGGCTGAAAGCATGGATTACTGCGGTCGTATCTGCCGATTCCTGATGACGTTTCCCCCCTGCCGCTGTTAATTTGTCGTTGGCCTTGATGGGTCGTTTTTTGGGTGGGGATTTCAAATGGATCGACGCGCGTTCATCGCCGGCGCCGGCGCGGTGGCAGCCGTTCCCGTGCTGGCTCAGGCTCAGACCACGGGGGCCGGCAAGGGCGAGATCGTGACCGTTCGCGGCTATCTCAAACGCATCACCACCCACATCTACGCCATCGCCCCGACGGCGCAGAAGACCGACCCGAAAACCACCAACTATGCGGCCTGGCCGACCGACGTGATCCGCGTCTATCCCAAGGACGCCGGCAAGATGACGCTCGGCCTGGTGACCGTGAAGGGCAAGTTCTACAAAGGCCGCCAGATGGACGCCTTCAGCCGCACCGTGGCCACCGTGGTGATGACCGACGCCGTCATGGGCTGATCGGCAGTTCATCGCCGAACTTTCAAACGCCGCACGGTCCGCCGGGCGGCGTTTTGCTTGGGCGGCAGACGGGCTGATTCTAATCCGCCAGCTTCGGGATCGGCGTGAAGCCAGGCGGGACCGGTTCTCCGGGAGGGCCGCTCCACCAGCCCTTGCTGCCCTTGGGCGGCGGCGGCAGCGGCTTGCGCGGACGTCTTGGCGGGCTCGTGGACGGAGCGGGGGCGATGGCCCCAGGACTTGTCGGGGGAGCAGGAACGAAGGCGCGGGGCTCCGGCGTGGTCATGGCCGGGCTGAGCGGACCGCTGCGGGCGGTAAAAAGGGACGCCGTCAGGCTCTTGCGCCCCTTGACCAGCCGCGCGTCGCGGCGGCCCAGCGACACGACCCGCCAGCCATCGACGCTGTCGCCGCGCCGGGCCCGCACGCTCAGGCCGTTGGACGAGAAATAGCCGGTCAAAGCCCCGTCCTTGCCCATCACCCCGACCAGAACCGGCAGGGCGTCCGCCGGCGGCGGCGGCGGGGGTTCAGCCGGCGCGGCGGCGCCCTCGGCGCTCACCGGCGTCCCGGCCCCGGCGAAGCGGGTCATGCGGGCGGCGCTGGACGGCTCCTCGACACCGGCGGCGGCGATGCGGGGACCGCTGCTGGCCGGCAACAGGTCTGCGGCGATCGTGCCCTGCTCCTCGCCCGGCCAGAAGGTGATGAGAGCGGCCAGGACGGCGGCGCCGGCCAGGATGATCAGCGGCGGCCGGATCATGAGCCGCCCCCCTGGATGGCGACCAGCACCGCCAGGTCGGCGCTGATCTCGGCGCCGGGCGCGCCGGGCTCCCCCGTGGCCAGCAACAGCCGTTCAAGCACCACCGCCTCGCCGCGCTTCTCGATCCAGCGGGCCAGGCGGTCGGCGGCCGGGGCGTCGGCGTAGCCGCGCAGGCCCAGCCGCACGACCTGAAGATTGCTCCCGCCAGGCCGGCGTTCCAGCACCTCCAGCTCGACGACCTTGATTCCTGCTTCGGTCAGCGCCTGGCGCATGCGCTCGGCGGCGGCCAGCGAGGCCTGGCTGGCGGGGGCGGCGATCAGCGCCTCGCCCGTCGTCGCCGTCCCGATGCGGGCGGCGTAGTCGCGGACCAGCCCCTCCTGCAGGGCGATTTGCTTGTGGGTGGCGCTGAGGTCCTGCAGTTGAAGGCCGACCCGGACCGCCAGCAGGACGGCAAGGGCCAGGAGCAGGCCGGCCGCGAGCGGCAGCCAGCGCTGGGGGATCTGAGGCAGGGGCCGGCTCACTGGCAGACCTCCGGATCGAGAATCACCCGGTTGCCGGCCCCGTTGCCGTTGTCATTGCTGGCCCGCGCGCCCTTGCCGGTCAGGATGGAGAGCTGCTCGGGCGTCATCGGCTGGGCCAGGCCCGCCATCACCTGGCCGTCGGCGGCCGACAGGTCGGTCAGCACCACCTCGCTGCCCGTCGCCGCCAGCGTGTCGAAGGCGCAGTCGATCATCATCGCGTGCCGCTGGTCGGCAGCGGTCCGCCAGACCCGCTGGGCGTCACCCTGAAGTCGCACCTGCCGGCTGGTGAACCGGACCAGGTCCGTCGTCGTGTCGAGCCGCGCCTGGGCCCCCTCGACCGACTGTCCAAGGCGCAGCGAGGTCGCGCCCAGCACCAGCACGAGCCCGAGCGCGAAGGCGCAGACCAGTTCCAGGGTCTTGCGCCGGTCGTCGCGATCGGCGCCGCGCCGGTAGGGATTGTCGAACCGGAAGTCGTAGGTCTCGCCGTCCAGCTCGCCCTGCCGGTCAACGAAGGCCGGGCCCTGCGCCGCAATGCTCGCCGTCGGACCGAACAGGCTGCGCGAGGCGAAGGCGACCGCAAACCGCGTCTGGCCACCCTCGGCCGGGCCTACGACTTCGACAGCGAAGGCGATCTGGTCGGCGGGCAGCGGCGAGAGAATGTCGAGCTGCAGCGCCACCGCCTCCCGCGCCGCCTTCAGCGAACTGGTCGGCAGGTCGAGCGGACGCACGAAGACCTCCGCCTCCGCTTCCCCTTCGGTATCGGCCTCGAACAGGCTCATCGCTTGCCGCAATCCCCCCGCTGCGGATCATACGCGCAGACCTCCGGCAGATCGCACCGCAGGGCCGCGACCGCAATCGCCGTATCGTCGCGAGCTATCGTCGCCGCCGACCAGCCGGGACGCCCGGTCCCATCCGGCCTGCGCGCCGTCACGACGCTGGCCTTCGTCCCATCGGGCAGGCCCAGCAGGGGAAGCACCCCCGCCTCGTCCTTCAGCCCGACCCCGCCGGTCTCATCCATCGCCAGCACCCGTCCCGGCCCCACGCATCGATCCCCGTCCCGCACGCTCGCCTGCAGGGCGCGGTCCGACGGGTCCGGTCGGCCCAGGGCCACCGCGCGCTGGGTCCAGCCGATGAAGTCGACCTGCAGATAGATCATCGCCGTCATGATCAGCGCCCCGATGCCGACGGCGACCAGCACCTCGGTCATGGCAAAGCCATTGGCGGCGAACCCATTGACCCGCTTCATTGCGAGCCCCCGACGACGACGGCGTCGATGACGCTGCGGTCCGGCCGCGCCCCCGCTGTCCAGGTCACTTCCAACCGCACCCGCTGCGCCCCGTTCGGACTGGCGGCCTCGACCGGCCCACGCGGCAGCCGCCGCCAGCGGTAGCGTCCCGTCCGGCCCGAGGTCATCGCCCGCAGGTCGGCCGGCGTGGTGAGCCGGGCTTCCTCGTACAGTTGCTCGACGACCGTCGCCGCCGCCATCCGCGCCTGGGCCCGGTCGATGGTCCGCGCCGCCCACACCAGCAGGGTCAGGGCCAGGGTCCCGGTCAGGGCGGCAAGGCCTAGCGAGACAAGGGCCTCGGCGAGAATGAATCCCGACTTCCTCACAGCTCGACCATGTCGCTGATCGACATCAGCCCCTGGAAGACCACCAGCACGATGCCGCCGACCACCAGCCCGATCAGAAGTACGATGGCCGGCGTCAGGATCGACAGGAACCGCTCGGTCTTTTCCTGGGCCCTGGCCGACAGGGCGTCGCCTGCCTCGCCCAGCACCCTGGGCAGGTCCGAGGCGCTCTCGCCCACCTTGGTCAGGCCGACCAGCATCGGCGGGGCGAAGGCGATGGCGCGGAACACTTCCGACAGCCTGGTCCCTTCGCGCAGGCGTGGCTCCTGCGCCTCGAGCGCCTGCCGCACCGGCTCCACCCCGATCGCTTCCACCGAGACGCGGAACGCGGTGGCCAGCGGCACCCCCGCCCCTATCGCGATCGACAACCGCTGGGCCAGGCCCCCGAACACGGTGTCCGGCAGGATGCCGAAGCCGGCGCGGGTCAGCATCAGCCGGTGCAACAGGCGGATGGCCGCTTCCCGGGCCGCCCGCGACAGGGTCAGGGCAAGCGCCAGCCCCAGGCCCGCCAGGCCCATGATCGGCGCCGCCAGCCGCAGGAATCGGCCGCCGGCCATCACAGCCTTGGTGGTCGCCGGGAGCTCGCCGCCCAGCCCGGTGAAGGCCGGCTCCAGGGCCGGCAGCACGGCGAAGGCGAACAGCAGGATGGCCGCCGCCGCCATGGCCATGACGAACAGCGGATAGATGATCATGGTGATCAGTCGGGTGCGGGTCGCCGCCGAGGCCTTCAGCGCCGCCGCCCCGCCGGCCAGGATGTCGGTCAGCCGCCCGGTCGCCTCGCCCGCCTTGGCCAGCGCCTGCAGATAGCGGCCGGTCTGGCCGGGAATCGCCGACAGCCCCGCCGACAGCGGCCGGCCGGCCATCAGTTCGCCGCGCACATGGCTCGCCAGCCGCGCCAGCACCGGGACCTCCGAGGTGGTCTCGATGATGTGCAGGGTCTGGCCCAGCGACAGGCCGCTCTTGAGAAACCGCGCCAGGTCGGCGGCGAAGGCGGCGCCCTGGGCGTCATTGACCGACAGGCCGGTGCGGGCCGGGACGAAGGCGGCGGCGCCGGCGGTGATGGCGGTCGGCGTCACCCCGCTGGCCAGCAGGTCGTCGCGCACCTGGGCCTCGCTGGCGCCCTCGCGCCGGCCGCGCGCCGGCCGACCGGCCGCGTCCATGCCACGCCAGGCATAGGTTCTCACAGGCCCAACCTCACAGGGACGTCGCCCGGTAGACATCCTCCAGCGACACCTCGCCCCGGGCCGCGTGGTGCAGGGCGTCGTGGGCCAGGGTGGCGAAGTCCGCCCGGCCGGACAGCTGGCGGCGGATGTCGGCGGTCGGCGCCCCGGTCGAGATCATCCGCTCGATGGCCTCATCGACGGTGAAGATCTCGCCCAGCGGCACGCGGCCCACCCGGCCCGCGCCGTTGCAGGCCTTGCAGCCGGCCGCCTCGTGCAGGCGCAGCTCGCCGGCGGCGATGCCGTGAGCCTGGAACAGGGCGGCCTCATCCGCAGTCGCCGCCCGCGGCGTCTTGCAGCCCTCGCACAGCCGCGGGGTCAGCCGCTGGGCCGAGGCGCCGATCAGCACCCCGGCCAACAGGTAGCGCTCGACCCCCATGTCGGCCAGGCGGGCCGGCGCGGTGGCCGCGTCGTTGGTGTGCAGGGTGGCCAGCACCAGGTGGCCGGTGAGGGCAGCCTGCACCGCCAGCCGGGCCGTCTCGCTATCGCGGATTTCGCCGACCAGGATGACGTCCGGGTCGTGACGCAGGAAGGCGCGCAGCGAGGAGGCGAAGGTCACCCCGGCCGCCTCGTTGACCTGGGTCTGGTTGATGCCGTCGAAGACGTATTCGATGGGGTCTTCGATAGTCAGCACCTTGCGCTCTCTGGTCGCCAGCTTGCGGAGGGCGGCATAGAGGGTCGTGGTCTTGCCGCTGCCGGTCGGGCCGGTGACCAGGATCAGGCCGTAGGGCCGGCGCAGCTGCTGGGCGAAGGTCTCGCGGAACCGGGTGTCGAACCCCAGGCTGTCGACGGTGAAATCGACCCCGTGGCGGGTCAGCAGGCGGACCACCGCCGACTCCCCGAACACCGTCGGCGTCGTGGAAATCCGCAGGTCGGTCAGCGCCCCCCGGATCGAGGCCGTCGCCCGGCCATCCTGCGGCGCCCGCACCGAGGCCACATCGAGATCGGCCAGCACCTTGATGCGCGCCACCACGCCCGAGCCGAAGGCGGCGGCCAGCGGCTCCAGATCGCGCAGCGCGCCGTCCACCCGGATGCGCACCAGGCAACGGTCGGCCTTCTGTTCCAGGTGAATGTCGCTGGCCCGCTCGGCCAGCGCCCGCTCCAGCAGGCCGTCGAGATAGCGCACCACCGGCGCGTCGCGGGCGAAGTCCCGCAGCCGCTCGGCGTCGTCCAGGGAGCCGACAGCGAGGCTTCCCGTGTCCACCTCGGCCGCGACCGCCCGGGTCCGGGCCGCCCGCCACAGGCCGAAGGGGATGGTCCGCAACTCGACCGGTTTGCCGGCCGCGAACCGCAAGCCTCGCCGGACCTCCTCTGCGCCCGCGTCGACCAGGCCGATGACCAGCCGGTCGGGATAGTCCTCCAGCACCAGGGCGTGGTTTTCGGCCAGGTAGGTCTCGTTCAGGGATGTCGGGCCAAGGCCGGACGGTTCGCCCTCCCCATCCCAAAGCGGCGCTCCGTGCAGGGTGGCGCTGGCGGCGGCGATGGCGGCGTCTCCGGCCAGGCCCAGCAGGCTGGCGGCCACGGCCGGCGGCTGTCCGGCTGTCGCCACGGCGGCGCGCAGGCGTTCCCGGTCTGCGACCAGCAGCCCCAGCGCCTCGGCCAGTCGTTTCGCGCCCTCGGCGCGGGCCTGGGTCAGGGTCGGCAGCGCGGGCCCGGTGTCCGGGCGCAACCTGTCGCCATATGGACTCTGCGAAACGGACTGGGGCATAACCTGCTGCAAGTTCGGGGGGCGGTCGGTGGATACAATGGCGGGTTTGAACACCGGCAGGAAGATCAAACAACGTCGCGGAGAGCGGGCCGGTTATACGCTGACCGAGATGCTCGTAGTAGTTGCGATTATTGGCTTGATCTCGGCGGTTGTTATTCCCCAGGTCATGGGCCAGATGGGCAAGGCCCAGTCGCGCGCCGCCAAGCTGAAGGCCCAGACGGTGGCCGCCGCCGTTGAACTCTATTCCGGCGACACCGGCCGTTTTCCGACGGAGGAAGAGGGCCTGAACGCCCTGGTCCAGCGCCCCGCTGGACTGGACAGCTGGACCGGCCCCTACCTGCGCACCAAGGACGAACTGCTCGATCCATGGGGCCAACCGTTCCGGTACAGCAGCGGCGAGAGCGGCGATTTCAGTGTCAGCACCCTCGGCGCCGACCGAAAGCCGGGTGGCGAAGGCGCGGACCGGGACATTTCGGTCCAGTGATGCGCCCCATGAACAAGGTCATCCGAGGCGGCGCGGTCGCGCTGCTGATGCTGCTGAGCGCCTGCGCCAGCGATCCGCGTCGGCCCGGTGGCAGCGCCACCCTGCCGCAGTCGCAACCCACCTCCCCCGCCGCCGAGGCGGCGGCCGCCACCCGCGTCGGCGAGGAGCCGCCGCCGCAACGCCAGGGATGGCGTGACGACGCGGTCGGCGCCCCCATCGCCGCTGCGCCGCCGGTCCCGACCAGCGGCTCGACCCAGCGAATCCCGGTCAACGTGCTGATGGACCGTGCTCCAATCCCGGCTGCCGTGGAGGCGGTGCTGGGCGAGGTTCTGAGCCGGCCGTTCCGCATCGATCCCCAGGTCAGCGGCGAGGTCTCCTTCCGGATGACCGGCGAGATGACCGAGGCCGATATCCTGACCACCCTGGACCAGGCCCTGCGCAGCGCGGGCGCCGCCCTCGTCGCCGCGCCGGCCGGCGGCGTCGCCGTGGTCCCGGCCGCCAATGTGCCGGCCTTCTCGGTGCTGCCGAGCGGCGTCACCCAGCAGCGCAGCTTCTTCGCCGGCGGCACGGCCATCTATCGGGCCCAGAATGTCAGCGCCCAGGAGATGGTCCGGGTGCTGACCCCCATCGCCGAGGGCCGCGCCCAGGTGAGGGCCGATTCCACACGTGAATACGTCTACATCACCGGCGATCCGGGCACAGTGAACAGCCTGGTGCGCACCGCCGAATTGTTCGATGTCGAATGGCTGCGCGGCAACAGCTTCCAGTTCTATCCGCTGAAGTACGCCGGGGCGAAGGCCGTGGCCGACGATGTGCGCCGTCTCTACGGCGGCGCGGAGGGCCCGATCGGCACCCAGGTCGACATGATCGACATCGAGCGGCTCAACGCCATCATCGTCATCGCCAAGTCGCCGGCCCTGCTGGACCAGACGATGACGTGGATCGAGCGTCTCGACCAGCCGGCCTCGCCCAGCGAACAGCGCATCCGTGTCGTGCCGCTGGCCAACATCAAGGCCGAGGACCTGGTCAAGGTCATCAGCGGATTCTTCGGCGGCGCCCCGCCGCCACCTGGAGGGCTGGCCGGTCAGGACAGCGCCGCTTCCTCGCCCGGCGGCGGGCAGGTGACGGCCGATCCGCGCAGCAATTCGATTATCCTCTACGCCAGCGACGCCGAGTACCAGAACCTGCTGCAGATCGTGCGCCGGCTGGACGTGCCGCCGCCGCAGATCCTTATCGAGGGCACGGTCGCGGAGGTGCGGCTGAACGACAAGCTGAACCTCGGCGTCCAGTGGTTCCTGCAGAACGACCCCAAGGTCTCCGGCGGCTTCGCCACGGTCGGCAACGGCAATCTGAACCTGACCTTCCCCGGCCTGTCGCTGCAGTACCTGGGACCGGACTTCAAGGTGGTGATCAACGCCCTGTCGTCGGTCACCGACGTCGAGGTGGTCTCCACCCCGCGCCTGCTGGTTCTGGCCAACGAGACCGCCACCCTGCAGGTCGGCGACCAGGTGCCGATCATCACCCAGACGGCCCAGGGCGACCAGCAGACCAGCCTGACGGTCAACTCGGTCAACTACCGCGACACCGGCGTGCTGCTGACCGTCACCCCGCGCGTCGGCGAGGGCGGCCGCATCTTCATCGATATCGAGCAGGAGGTCTCTGACGTGTCGGAGACCACCACCTCGGAGATCAACAGCCCGACCATCTCCCAGCGCAAGTTCCGCACGCAGATCGCCGTCGACAACGGCCAGGTCATCGCGCTCGGCGGCCTGATCCGTTCGACCCGCACCAAGGGCGACAGCGGCGTGCCGCTGCTCAGCCAGATCCCCTTCGCCGGGGCCCTGTTCCGCGAACGGGCCAATGTGAAGGGTCGGACCGAACTGGTGGTCTTCCTGAAGGCGACCCTGGTGCGCGACCGGGCCGACGCCGACCGGGTGACCAAGGACATAGCGTCCGGCCTGACCACCCTCGGGTTCGGGCGTGACCGGCGCTAGGACCCGCCCCAACAGAGCGAGACTGCGCGGCTTCACCCTGCCCCTGACCCTGGCTCTGGCCTTCGCCATCATGAGCACGGCGGCCGGCCTGACCGGCCTCGTTACCGTCAAGGCCAAGGCGGCCCGCCAGAAGGACGCCGACCTCTTCGCCCTGATCACCCTGGAGTCGGCGACCCAGGCCGGGCTGACCGCGCTGGAGAAGGACGGCGCCCCGCAGGCGCCGCGCTGGGAGCGGACCGAGCGGCTGAACAGCCGGCAGGTCGAGCTGACGTTCCTGTCGGTCGCCTACAAGCCTGACGCCCAGCAGGACCCCGCCCCCGACATCGCCGCCCGGATCGTCCAGCCGGCGCTGCGGCAGCGGGTGGCCCGCGCCCTGAGCAACCCGGACCCGAACGCGCCCCGCGCCGCCTTCACGCGACTGGGCGAATTCCTGAAGGCCGCAGACGCCTCGCCTTCGGAGGAAGACTGCCTGCGCGCCCTGCTCACCTTCGGCCGACAGGGACCCGAGCCCCTGCCGATGCCGCCGGCCACCGCCCTGTCGCCGGAAATCCTGCCCCTCGCCTCCGGCGACGTCGTCGAGGTCCGCGCCGCCCTGCGCACCGATCGCTACCGCGACATCCTGTGGCAGCGGCTTCGCTACACCGGAACTCCGGGCCAGCCCTGGCATATCCATGACTGGCGCCGCCTGCGCCTGGCTCCCGGCGCCGTACTGTGCAAGCCGCCGCAGCCCTGACCCTTGCAGCGGCTGGGCTCGGCGCGCTGGCCGCCGCCCTCGGGCTTGCATGGCCCGCCTGGCCGAAGCTGAGCGGGGCCAGGCGCTCGACCCTGTGGATTGCCGCGGGGCTTGTTCTCGCCTTCGCCGCCCTTGCATCGTTCGGCCGCTGGTCGCTGCTGCCGGCGGGGGCGGCCCTGATCTATCTGGCGCTCACGGACCTGCGCCGCTTCTCACTGCCCTGGGCAGGCTTGCTGGCGTTGGCGGTGGCCGTCGGGGTGGATATCGCGCTGTCGCCGGACACGGCCAGGGAGCGCCTGTCCGTGGGCGTCGTCACCGGAATCTTCCTGTTCAGCCTTCGCGAATGGTCCGGCAAACCCCCGAAGCTGGGCCTCGGCGATGTCCTGCTGGCCGGCACGGCGGCCGCGCTGGTCGGCTGGCGGGTGGCGGTGGTGATGCTGGCGCTGGCGGCCTTCGCGCCGCTGCTGCTGCAGCGCCTGACCGGCCGCACCGGGCCGGTTCCGTTCGGTTTCTGGCTGTGCCTAACGACCCTGGTCGCGGGGTTTGTCGGAGCTTTGTGGGAGGCGGCTGCCTGAAGCATGGACAGCACCGGCTTTTGCGCCAAAAGGTCGGGTGTGACGCCGCTCCGCTACCGCCTGCATCTTGCGCCCGACCCTGTCGCCGGAACCTTCACCGGCGATCTGACCCTCGATTTCGCCATCGATGCAGGCGCCGAGGCGATCACGCTGGACTGCCTGGGCCTCGACACCGAGGCAGCCTGGGTCGACGACGCCCCCGCCGGCTGGCGCCTGGACGGCGACAAGCTGGTGGTGACGCCGCCGGCGCCATGGGCCGCCACGGCCAGCGTCCGCCTGACCTACGCCGGCCGCCTGTCCGACACCCCGCGCGGCCTCTACCGGGGCGAAGGCTTCATCGCCAGCCAGCTGCAGCCGGACTACGCCCGCCGTGTCTTTCCCTGTCTCGATGATCCCGCCCTGCGCGCGGTGCTGGACCTCAGCGTCACTGTTCCGGAGGGCTGGAGCGCCATCTCCAACGCCGCCATCGCCGACGCGACGGACCAGGTCATCACCTTCGCGCCAACCCCGCCCCTGCCGACCCACCTGATGGCTCTGGCCCTCGGCGGCTTCCAGACGATCAGCAAGGGATCCCTGGCTCTCCACACCCTCGCACAGGGCTGCAACGACGCCTGGGTGCTCGACACCGCCGTCGCCGCCCTGGCCTTCTTCGGCGACTGGCTGGGCGTCGCCTATCCGTTCGACAAGCTTGATCTCGTTCTCCTGCCCGGGACCGGCGCCGCCGGCATGGAAAACACCGGCGCCATCTTCCTGCGCCAGGCGTCGGTGGCCCGGCCGACGCGTGAGGCCGCCACCCTCATCGCCCATGAGGTCGCCCACCAATGGTTCGGCGGTCTGGTCACCCCGGCCGGCTGGAACGAGCTGTGGCTGAACGAGGGTTTCGCGACCTGGCTGGCGCCGAAGGCGCTGGCGGCCATCGCGCCCGAGCTGCTGGACGAGGCGGCCGAGACGCGGGCGATCCGCGAAGCCCTGCACGCCGACTGGGCGCCGACCGGCCGTCCCCTGCGCCAGGGCGCCGCCGGCTCCGGCGAGATCGCCGAGTTGTTCGACGTCATCGCCTATCGAAAGGGCGCCGGCCTGCTGCGCACCCTTGAAGCGTGGCTGGGGGAGACGGCGTTGCGTCAGGGCCTGAAGCTCTACCTGCAACGCCATGCCCTCGGCGTCGCCCGGTCCGCCGACCTGTGGGCCGCGCTGGAGACCGCGTCAGGCCAGCCTGTCGCCGCCGTGGCGGATCCCCTGGTCGATCTCGCCGGCGCTCCTGCTGTCCGGCTGGACTGGCAGTCGGAGGTCCTGAGCGTGACGCGTCAGGACCAGGGGTCTGGGCCTCTGCCGCTGCGCCTGAAGGTCGGGCTGCGGGACGGCCAGGTCGTTCGCGCCGATTGCCTGCTCGATGGCAGGGCCGAAATCGCCTTCGACGGCCCGATCGCCTGGGCCTTCGCCAACGCCGGAGCGAGCGGCTACGTCCGAGCCCTCCCCGCACCCGCGCTTCCGCCGCTGGCTTTGCTGTCCGACGCGGAAGCGACCGTTGTCCTCGAGAACGCCTGGCTGAGCCTGTGGATCGGCGAGACCGACCTCTTCGCCTGCCTGGGGCTGATCCGCGAGGCGGCCGACGCCGGGCTCGCGCTCGGCTCGGCGCGCAATCACCTGCGGGAAATCGGCGATCTCCTGGCCGGCGGCGCGCGGCGGCAGGCTTTCGATCACTGGCGCGCGGATCTGCCCGCCCTCGCCGAAGACCCCTCCCCCGACTTCGACGCCCTCCAGGCCCAGCTGGGCAGCACGACGGACCCCGAAGGGATTTTAGCCAGCCTCTGCACCATCCGCGACCCGGCCGCCCTGCCGCGCCAACTGTCCTTGCTGGCCGACCCGGCATTGAGCGACGCCGAAGCCCAGCTGGCCTGCGAGGCCCTGCTCGCCAACACTGCCACGGCGCCCGGCGCCTGGCACTGGCTCAAGGCAAACTGGGACGGGGTCGGCGGCCGCCTTGTCGGATGGGGTGGCCGGGGGGCCGTGGCCGGGCTGGCCGCGTTCGCCGATCGCGCCGTGGCCCGCGACATCGCCGCCTTCTTCTCGGGCCGCGAGATTCCCGGCGCCGAACGGACCCTGATGGCCTCCCTGGCCCGCATCGCCGGCCGCGCCTATTTTCGGGAGCAGTGGCAGACGCCGATGGACTGCCTCCTGATGCAGACGGCCAGCGGCGGTCCGCCGCCCACGCCGCGCCGGATGGCTGAACGCCGGCTGCTCGGCCTGCTCGCCGCGGGCTTCGACGGGGCCCTGCTGCACCGCCGGGTGCTCGACCAGCAGGGCCAGCCGGCCCCGCCCTGGATGCATAGCGCC
>JAUMCZ010000044.1:374-17206 GCA_032122215.1 Caulobacter sp. | reverse complement strand
GGCTTTGGTGAGCCCCAGCGGCCGCCTCAGCGCAAGCCAGGCGGCCGCTTTGCCTTCGACGGACAGGGCGGCATGGGCCGAGCTGGATGAGGGCAGGGCGATACGCTCGATGTCGGGGTCCGCGGCGGCAATGGCCTTCACCCCCAGCTTGGCCGCCGTGCCGCCGTTGAAGGCGATGGCCTTCAGGTCCGGGAGCGTGCCGATCAGGCTCACCAGGTCGTTGGTCCGCTCCTGGCGGATGGCGGCGTCGAGGCTGCCCGGGCGGTGGGCGTTGGCGATGACGTCCCAGAGGGCGATGTGGTTTGCCTTCAGGGCTTCCAGCCTCGCCTCGTAGTCCAGCGAGACCAGATCAACGTCGATGACTTCGCCGACGAGGCGCCAGAAGCCGTTCTGCGGGTGGCCGTAGTAGCGGCTGCGCGCGATCGAGGCGTCGCCGGGCAGGCTGCCGAGAATCAGCAGACGGGCGTCGGCGGCGAAGACCGGCGGGAAGCCGGTCTTTATGACCGGGGTTTCTCTGGAGGGGGGCTGGTTCAGCCCTGGACCCCGAAGACGCGGGTGAAGATCGTGTCGACGTGCTTGAAGTGGTAGCCGTTGTCGAACAGGGCCTCGAGTTCGGCGTCCGACATGTTGGCCGAGACGAAGGGGTCGGCTTTGAGGAAGTCGATGAACTTCCCTTCGCCGCGCCAGACGCGCATGGCGTTCGACTGCACCGCCGCATAGGCCTCCTCGCGGGAGACGTCCTTCTGGGTCAGGGCCAGCATGACCCGCTGGCTGTGGACCAGGCCGCCGAGGCGGTCGAGGTTGGCCAGCATGTTCTCGGGATAGATGACCAGCCGCTCGACGACACTGGCCAGGCGGCGCAGGGCGAAGTCGAGGTGGATGGAGGCGTCGGGGGCGATACCGCGCTCGACCGAGGAGTGGCTGATGTCGCGCTCGTGCCAGAGGGCGACGTTCTCCAGCGCCGGCACCACCGCCGAGCGGACCAGGCGGGCGAGACCGGTGAGGTTTTCGGTCAGGATCGGGTTGCGCTTGTGGGGCATGGCCGAGCTGCCCTTCTGGCCGGGATCGAAGGGCTCTTCGGCTTCCAGAACCTCGGTGCGCTGCAGGTGGCGGATCTCGACGGCCAGGCGCTCGATGCTGCTGGCGACGACGGCCAGGGCGGCGAACCAGGCGGCGTGGCGGTCGCGCGGGATGACCTGGGTCGAGACGGGCTCGACGGCCAGGCCCATCTTCTCGGCGACGTGTTCCTCGACGCGCGGGTCGACGTTGGCGAAGGTGCCGACGGCGCCGGAGATGGCGCAGGTGGCGATCTCGAAGCGGGCCATGGCGAGGCGCTCTTTGGCGCGCACGAACTCGGCGTAGTGGCCTGCCAGCTTGAGGCCGAAGGTGGTCGGCTCGGCGTGGATGCCGTGGCTGCGGCCGGTGCAGGGCGTGAGCCTGTGTTCGAGGGCGCGGCGCTTGAGGGCGGCCAGCACCAGGTCGACGTCTTCGAGGAGGAGGTCGGTGGCCTGGACCATCTGCACCGACAGGCAGGTGTCGAGCACGTCGCTGCTGGTCATGCCCTGGTGCAGGAAGCGGGCTTCCGGGCCCACCACCTCGGCCACATGGGTCAGGAAGGCGATGACGTCGTGCTTGGTGGTGCGCTCGATCTCGTCGATGCGGTCGGCGTCCCAGACCTTGTCCTTGCCGCCGGCCCAGATGGCCGCGGCGGCCTCTTTGGGAATGACGCCCAGTTCGGCCATGGCGTCAGCAGCGTGCGCCTCGATCTCGAACCAGATGCGATAGCGGGTCTGCGGCGACCAGATGGCCGCCGCCTCGGGACGGGAGTAACGAGGGATCATGGGCGCCAGATGGCTCCCATGATCGCCCGTGTCAACCGACCCAGTCGCGCCGCAGGGTCTTCCAGGCCAGCAGGAAGTGCAGGGCGGCCCACAGATAGCCGAACAGGCCGATGAAGATCGACCAGCGCAGGCCGAACTCTGAACCCACCGCGCAGGCCGCCTTGTTGGCCGCCAGCATGGTCTTGCCGCAGTCGGCCAGGGTCAGGCCGGCGGCCTGCAGATTGGTCGAGGCCAGGAAGTCGCTGAGCGCGCCGATGGCCGGCGGGCCGAGGCCGTAGCCCAGCAGGTTGACGATGAAGAGCAGGACGGCCGTCGAGGTGGCTCGCATCCGCGGCGCCACTATGCCCTGCACCGAGGCGTACATGCAGCCGAGGTAGAAGTAGTGGGTGATCGCCCCGACCACCAGGAACGGCACGCCGATCCACAGGTTCGAGACCGAATAGCCGACGAGATAGAAGGGGGTGGCGATGATGAAGCCCAGGGCCGGCAACCAGGCCAGGGCGTTGGGGTGACGCTTGATCATCCGGTCGGCCAGCCAGCCGGCGAAGAAGGTGCCGAAGGCCGCCGCCACGCCGAGCACGACGCCCGACAGCTGGGAGGCCTGCAGGCCGGTCAGTTCGTGCGTCCGCATCAGGAAGGAATTGAGGTACTGCCCGACGCCGTAGCCGACGAAGGAGGCCACGGCCGAGCCCAGCGCCACGTGCCAGAAGGTGGGCTTCTTGGCGAGGATGCCGAAGGCGGCGGTGAAGCTGGGCGCCTCAACCTTGGCGGCGCCGACGCCGCCGCGCTCGGGCTCCTTGACCGTCAGCTTGATGACGATGGCCAGCAGCAGGCCGGGCAGACCCAGCACCAGGAAGGCCTCGCGCCAGCCGAAGTATTCCATCATCAGGCCGCCGCCGATCGCGGCCAGCATCGAGCCCACCGGCACGCCCAGGGCGTAGATGGAGATGGCGGTGGCGCGGCTTTCGGCCGGGAAGTAGTCGCTGATCACCGACTGCGCCGACGGGGTGCAGCCGGCCTCGCCGACGCTGACCCCGACCCGCGCCATCAACAGTGTGGCGTAGGAGGTGGCGATGCCGCAGGCGGCGGTCATGCCGCTCCAGAGGGCGACGCAGAGGGCCAGGATGGTCATCCGGTTGTGCTTCTCGGCCAGCCGCGCGATCGGGATGCCGAGGAAGGTGTAGAGGACCGCGAAGGCGGGGCCGCCGAGCAGGCCGAGCTGGAAGTCCGAGAGGCCGAACTCCTGCTTGATCGGCTCCTGCAGAATGGCGATCACCACCCGGTCGATGAAGTTGAAGGTGTAGACCGTCAACAGCGCCATCAGCACATAGGCGCGATAGGGCTTGGTCCCCTGGCCCTGGTAGCTTTCGACGGGGGCGGCGGGCGCCGGGCCTTCAACGACTTCGGTCATCGGTTTCCTCTCCGCCTCGAGGCGGCTGTTCCTTGTGGTGTCGTCGGCGTCGCCGCCGTCAGCTGACCATCTCTTCGCGGATCGTCTTGCGCGCCATCCAGAAGAGGGCGAAGGCGAGCACGTTGAAGCCCATGGAGACGATCAGGGCCCAGCGCAAGCCTTCGGCCTGAGCGACGCCGCAGGCCGCCTTGTTGGCCTCCAGCATGGCCTTGCCGCAGTCGGCGGCGGTCAGACCCGTTTGCTGCAGGATGCCGCCGGCCCAGAGATCGCTGAGAATACCGACGAACAGCGGCCCGAGGCCCAGCCCGACAAGATTGATGATGAACAGCAGGACCGCCGCGCAGGTCGCCCGCATCTGCGGCTGCACGATGCTCTGGGCGGTGGCGTAGACGGGGCCATACCAGAGCGAGCCGATGATGGCCGGCAGGGCCAGCAGGATCAGCGCGACCGTGGCGCTCGGGACCGAGACGGCGGTGATGTAGATCGGGATGGTGATCAGCGAGGCGATGGCCGGGACGATCACATAGGCCCGCAGGTCTCTGGCTCCCAGTTTGTCGGCGATGACGCCGCCGAGCCAGACGCCCAGGACGCCCGCCGTGCCGCTGACGACGCTGAGGGCGACGCCCACGGTGCCGATCGGGCCGATGGAGAAGCCGGTGACGCTGGTGATCCAGGCCGACAGGTCCGCGATCTGGCCCGCATGGCTGCGAAAGAAGAAGCTGGCGGTGAACGGGGCGTGGCCATAGCCGATGAAGGCCTTGATGGCGGCGGCGAAGGCGATCAGCCAGAAGGTCTTCTTCGAGATCAGAACCCGCATCGCCTCGCGCAGCGGCACGCTGGCGGTGGCCTTGGCGGCCATGACGGCGGTAAGCTTCTTGCGGGGTTCGGGCAGGGTGAAGAAGGTCAGCAGGGCAAAGAAGATCCCCGGCGCCCCGGCCACAAGGAAGGCGGCGCGCCAGCCGTAGGCGTCGGCGATCAGACCGCCCATGGCCATGCCGATCAGGCTGCCCAGCGGGGTGCCGATCGAGTAGAAGGCGATGGCCGAGGCGCGCTTGTCGCGCGGCACATAGTCGGTGATCAGGGAGTGGGCCGGCGGGGTGCAACCGGCTTCACCGACACCGACGCCGATCCGGGCCAGCACCAGATGCCAGAAGTTCTGCGCAAAGCCGCAGAGCATGGTGAAGCCACTCCACACCGCCAGGGCGGTGCCGATGATCATCGGGCGGTTGGACCTCTCCGCCTTGCGGGCGATCGGAATGCCGAGGACGGTGTAGAACAGCGCGAAGGCCAGGCCGGTCATCATGCCCAGCTGCCAGTCGGCGAGGTGCAGATCCTTCTTGATCGGCTCGGCAAGGATGTTGACGATCTGCCGATCCAGGAAGTTCAGCGTGTAGATGATCATCAGGGTCCAAAGCGCGTAGCGCCGGAACCCCTTGCTCAAGGGCTCGATGCCGGGACCGTCGTCGGCGCGATCGGCCAGCTTCGACTCGGGCGGCGCCGGAACTGCGGCGTCGGTCATGGCGATTTCCTCAAACGCTTGTTCTAATCTCTTCCCCGCACTAGAGCCCGGATAAGGACCGGCGCCAATACCGTTCGTTCCAACTTTGCTGGGAGCTGTCATGGAACTGGTCATCGGAACCAAGCGCTGGTCGACCTGGTCGATGCGGCCGTGGCTGGTGCTCAAGCATACCGGCGCGCCGTTCACCGAGATTTTGATCCAGCTTCGCGAGGTCGAGACCTCGACCGCCGAGATTCGCCGTCACTCGCCCTCGGGCCTGGTGCCGGCCCTCAAGGACGGCGGCGTGGTGATCGTCGATTCCCTGGCCATCTGCGAATACCTGGCCGAGCGATTCGACGGGCTGTGGCCCGCCGATCCCATCGATCGCGCCCTGGCCCGCGCCGCGGCGAGCGAGATGCACAGCGGCTTTTCAGCCCTGCGCCGGGAATGCCCGATGGAGTTGGGTCTGCGCACGCAACAGCCGATGAGTCCCGAAGTCGAACGGGATGTGCGCCGGATCGTCGAGCTTTGGCTGGGTCTGCTGGACCGCTCCGGCGGGCCGTTCCTGCTCGGCGGCTGGTCGATCGCCGACGCCTTCTTCACCCCGGTCGCCACGCGCTTTGAAAGCTATGGCATCAACCTGAAAATCTGCGGCGACGACGGCCGGGCGCAAGGGTACGTCGAAGCCCTGTTGCAAACGCCCGAATACCTGGCCTGGCTGGCCGAAGCCTGAAACAAGACACCATCACGGGAGAGACGACGATGACCAAGGGTCTGGAACTGCGCTCGAAGATCACCTCGGACGGCAAGCTGGAGCTGTCGCTGGAGGAGGTGTCGGTTCCCCAACCGGAGGCCGGTCAGGTGCTGATCCGCGTCGAGGGCTCGCCGATCAATCCGTCGGACCTCGGACTGCTGACGGGTCCGGCCGATCTTTCGACCCTGGTGGCCGGCGGAACCGCCGACCGGCCGACCCTGACCGCCAGCATACCGCCCGAACGGATGGCGATGGTCGCGGCCCGTCTCGACGAGTCGATGGCGGTCGGCAACGAGGGCGCCGGTACGGTGATCGCGGCCGGGGCAGGGGCGGAAGCCCTGATCGGCAAGACCGTCGCCGCGCTCGGCGGATCGATGTACGCCACCCACAAGATCGCCCCGGCCGCCGCCTGCCTGCCGCTGCCGGATGACGCGACGGCCGCCGACGGCGCCTCCTGCTTCGTCAATCCGCTGACAGCGCTGTCCTTCCCCGAGACCATGCGGATGGAAGGCCACAAGGCCCTGGTCCATACCGCCGCCGCCTCCAACCTCGGCCAGATGCTGGTCAAGATCTGTCAGGCTGACGGGGTGCCGCTGGTCAACATCGTGCGCAGCGCCGAACAGGTGAAAATCCTCAAGGATCTCGGCGCCAAGTACGTCCTGGACAGCACCACGCCCAGCTTCAAGGCGGACCTCGTCGACGCCCTGGCCGAGACCGGCGCCACCCTCGGCTTCGACGCCATCGGCGGCGGCCCGCTGGCCGGCGACATTCTGGCGGCCATGGAAGTGGCGCTGAACCGCACGGCCACCACCTACAGCCGCTATGGCAGCGCCACCCACAAGCAGGTCTATGTCTACGGCGGCCTGGACCTGCGTGCGACCGAGATTCCCCGCAACGTCGGCCTGTCCTGGGGCATGGGCGGTTATCTGCTGACCTACTTCCTGCAGAAGGCCGGTCCCGAGGTCATGGGCCGCCTGCGGGCCCGGGTCGCCGCCGAGCTGAAGACCACCTTCGCCAGCCACTATACGGCCGAGCTCTCCCTGGCCGAGGCGCTGAACCCCGACACCCTGAAGGCCTACAGCCGCAAGGCGACGGGCGAGAAATACCTGATCAACCCGGCCAAATAGGCGGGCTCAGAAGCTGGCTTCGCGAAAGGCCTGGATCGCCCTGATCCGGGCCAGGGCCTCCGGCGCCTTCTCATAGCGTTTGAGAAGGCGTGGGAGCGCTCTGGCAGACCCGTCACAATGGCGCCGGATCGCCGCTTCGATCTGGCGCCGGCGGGCGGCGTCATAGGGCTCTTCGCCGGCGAAGTGGACGCAGGTCTCGACGTCGTCCTGGAAACCCTGGATGTCGACCGGCCAGACCTTCGGCAGGCCGGTGGCGGGGTCGATGATCGGGCAGACCTGCAGATTGGCGTCGCAGGCGGCTGGCGGCGCATCGGAGGCCGGCTGAGCGTAGAGAAGAGCGGTCGCGAGTAGGGCAAGGATCATGGGCGGTCGGTTCTAGTCCTACGGTCGCCAAGGGAGGCTACCCAAGCCAGAACATCATGGTGATCCATCAGTCGCCCGGCGTCGATATCCGCGAGGCCGGCCATGACCCATTCGTGGTCCCGATCTTGCTCGTCCATCGGCTCCACCGGCGCTGCTTTCACTTCCGCTACATCAAACCCAATGACCGGAAGCTTGCCACACCTTCCCGCCCGACCACCAGATGATCATGCACGCCGATCCGCAGGGTGCGTCCCGCCTCGACGATCTGGCGGGTCATGTCGATGTCGGCGTGGCTGGGGGTCGGGTCGCCGCTGGGGTGGTTGTGGACAAGGATGACGTTGCTGGCCGACAGCTCCAGCGCCCGGCGCATGACCTCGCGCGGATAGACCGGGGCGTGATCGACGGTGCCGTGGTTCTGCACCTCGTCGGCGATCAGCTGGTTCTTCTTGTCGAGGAACAGCACCCGGAACTGCTCGCGCGGCTCATGGGCCAGGGCCAGCTTCACGTAGGCCAGCAGGGCGGTCCAGGAGGAGATGACCGTGCGCCTGACCACCGGTTCGCGGTGAACCCGCAGGGTCGCTTCGTGCATCGCCGCAATGTCCAGCGCCGCCGCCGGGCCGATGCCCTTGACCGTGCAGAGGTCTTCCACTGACGCCGCAAGCACCGCCGCCAGACTGCCGAACCGTGTCAGCAGCGCCTTGGCGCGTGGCTTCACATCCCCCTGCGGGATCGACCGGAAGAGGAAGAATTCGAGGAGCTCATAGTCCGGCAGGGCGGCCAGACCGCCCTTGCGGGCGCGCGTGCGCAGGCGTTCGCGATGACCCGCGTTGAGGCTGACCTCGGGCTCCGGCGTCGGGGCGTGCGATGGCGTGAAATCCCCCCAAAGCAGCGGGGCGGCGGCTATGTCTTCGAGGCGGTCGGCGGGACGCATGCGAAACAATGTTCCGCAATTGTTCTAGTTTGGCAAGCCTCAACCTGGTTGACAGCGGCGGAGCCGCTACGCCCCATGGCCGCATGCGTTTCCTGCTCCCAATTCTGTTGCTTGTCCTGGGCTGGCCATTGATGGCTTCGGCCCAGCCGTTCACGGCGGACGAGCAAAGGCAGGCTGACGCCCTGGTGGAGGCGGCGCTCGCAAGGTCGAAGGTCCCGTCCGTCTCGGTCGCTGTCGTGCGCGGCGGCGAGCTGGCCTACGTGAAGGCCTATGGCCAGGCTGAGCTGGAGCCGACGCGGGCGGCGGATACGAAGGCCCGGTACGACATCGGCTCGGTCTCCAAGCAGTTCACAGCCACCCTGTTGCTCAAGCTGGTCGACGAGGGGCGGGTCGGGCTTGACGATCCGGTGGGCCGGTACCTGCCCGGGCTTACTGCCGGCGACCGGATTACGGTGCGCCAGCTGCTGTCGCAGATCAGTGGTTTCGTGAACTACTGGCGCGTGGATTTCCTGCCACCATCGATGCGCCAGGACACCGCGCCGCAGGCCATCGTCGACCGTTGGGGCCGTGCCCCGCTCGCCTTCGAGCCCGGCGCGCAGTGGCAGTACAGCAATACCAACTACGTCCTGGCCGGCCGGATTGTGGAGGTGGTTGAGGGGCGGCCCCTGGGCGCCTTGCTGGAGGAGCGACTGTTCCGCCCGCTGGGGATGACCTCGGCCCGCTTCGGACCGCCCCGGCCTGAGGGGGGCGATGCGGCTGGCTACACCCGCGTGCTTCTGGGGCCGAACCGGCGGGCGGAGGTTGTGCCGCAGGGCTGGACTTTCGGGGCCGGCGGGCTGTCGATGACGGCCGAGGACCTGGCGCGCTGGGACCTGGGCATGTTGCGGAAGCGGCTGCTTTCGCCGGGCGGATACGCCGCCCAGCAGGCCGAGGCCAGGCTCACGGACGGCTCGGGCTCAGGCTACGGCCTGGGGGTCTATGTCGGCGACGCCAATGGCCACCGGGTGATCTCGCACGACGGCGCCTCGATGGGGTTTGTCGCCCAGAACCGGGTTTACCCGGACGACGGCCTGGCCATCGTCGTGCTGGTCAATGCCGACTACGGCGGGGCTTCCAACGAGGTTGCCGAGGGCCTGCAGACGATGCTCCTCGGCCCGACACCCGCGCCGGTCACACCGGCTGCCGCCGTTCCTCCGCGGGCCAGGCCGGTGCATGCCGGGACCACGGAGCTGGCGCGGCGAATCTTCGATGATCTGGCGGCGGGGCGTTTGGAGGAGGCGCGCTTTACCCCTGACGGGTTGAGCTATTTCACGGCCCGGACGCGCGCCGACCTGACGGCGAGCCTGACCGCCCTGGGCCCGCCGGCGCGATTCGACCTGGTGACGCACGGGCCCTGGGCCGGCTTCGACGGCAGCATCCATGAAATCGGCTGGGCGGACCGGACGTTGGTCCTGATCATGTTCCGCGCCGACGATGGTCGGCTTGAGGAATATTACCTCTTCTCGCCGGACTGACGGTCAGTCGCCCTGGATCTCCGGCTTGAACTGGTCGATCGGCGACGCGGTGAAGATCTCGATCGTGCCGTCGTCCCTGACGCCGCAGCTGTGTTCGCACTGGGCCGACAGCGACTTGTCGCGGGTGACCGCCGTCCAGCCGTCGCTGAGCACCTTCACCTGCGGCTTGCCGAGGTTCACCATCGGCTCGACGGTGAAGAACATGCCGGGCTTCAGCACCGGTCCGGTGCCGGGGCGGCCGAAGTGCAGGACGTTGGGGCTGTCGTGAAAGACCCGGCCCAGGCCATGGCCGCAGAAGTCGCGGACGACCGAGCAGCGCTGGCCCTCGACGTACTTCTGGATGGCGTGACCGACGTCGCCAAGCGTGGCGCCCGGCTTGATGGCCTCGAGGCCTAGGCGCAGGCCTTCGTAGGTGATGTCGACCAGGCGCCGCGCCCGGGCCGGCACGGCGCCGACGCCGTACATGCGGCTGGTGTCGCCGTGCCAGCCGTCGACGATAACGGTGACGTCGATGTTGACGATGTCGCCTTCGCGCAGGGCCCAGTCGCCGGGGATGCCGTGGCAGACCACATGGTTGCGCGAGATACAGACCGTGTGGCTATAGCCCCTGTAGAACAGGCAGGCGGGCAGGCCGCCGCGCTCGAGGACAAAGTTCCGGGCCAGATCGTCCAGATGCGAGGTCAGCACGCCGGGCACGACGTGCGGGATCAGCATGTCCAGGCACTGGGCGGCCAGCAGGCCGGCCTTGCGCATGCCCTCGAAGCCCTCGGCCCCGTGGATCTTGATCTCGCCCGTGCGGGTCTCGAATTCGATATCGTCGTCGACGGAATAGGTCATGGCAGTCCGGTCCGGGGCCGCCGGCAGGCGACAAATCAGGCGAGCGTTGAGAGCCCTATGTCGCAATCATAGCACGGAAGTTCAATGCGCGGGGCGTCAGGCGGCAGGTTTACCGACTGGCCGTCGGATCGGCCACGTAGGGCTGCGGCCCGTCCGGCACGTAAGGTTGCGGCCCCTTGGGCAGGTTCGGCGTCGGCTTGACCCCCCGGCGGATGTCGCTGGCCAGGGTCAGGGGCGCGTGACCATGGTTCAGCCGGGCCCGGTAGACCTGAACGTTGGACAGCACGTTCGTCACATAGGTGCGGGTCTCGGCGAACGGGATGCACTCAAGGAAGTCGAGCGGATCGCTGGCCGGGTCGCGCGGATCGCCGCAGAACTGCACCCAGGCGATCGGCCGTCCGGGTCCGGCATTGTAGCCGGCCGCCGCCATCACGTAGCTGCCGCCGAGGTTGGAGACCATCTGGCCCAGGTACCCCGAGCCCAGCTGCATATTGTAGTTCGGCTCCCACAGGCGTTCGGGCTGCCAGGTGAGGCCCACGCGGCTGGCCGTGGCGCGGGCGGTGCTGGGCAGCAGCTGCATCATGCCCCGGGCGTCGGCATGGCTTCGAACGCGGGGGTCGAACTGGCTTTCCTGGCGCACGATGGCCAGCACGAAGGCGTCTTCCGCCCCGCCATAGACCGGCGGCGGGGTCAGCAGGGGATAGCCTCGTTCATGCAGGATGAGGCCCCGCTGGGCGCCGCGGCGATAGGCGATCAGCGACACTTCCTGTTCGCCCAGCCCCCGCAGGGTGTCGACCAGCATGGCCAGCTCGACCTGCGTCTCGACCGTCTCGCCCATGTAGAGGCCGAACACCCGCACCAGGCTGCGCTCGCCGGCCGCCGACAGCAGGCGCAGGGCCCGCACCAGCTCGCCCGTCTCGAAGTCGGCCAGATCGCCGGCCGCCGGACGCGGATCGGGCGTCAGGACCAGGGTGGTGCGGCCGGCCTTTTCGGCCGCCAGCTGGCCGTAGAAGGTCGTGGTGTGCTCCGCGCCCTGTTCATAGAAGACCTGGGCCCGGGCGGTATCGCCCATGGCTTCGGCCGACCGCCCACGCCAGTAGGCGGCGCGCGCCTTGCTGACCGGGCTTTTGACGTTCTGCTCCAGCCGCAGGAAATGCAGGTCGGCCAGGCGCGGGTCACGCAGCTTGTTGAGCGCCAGCCAGCCGGCGTAGGACTCGGCCTCGGCGAAATCGACGCTGCCCGGCCGCAGGCTGTGGCCGCTGATGATGCGATAGGCGGACGCCCCGTCCCGACTCTTGAGAGCGTCGTTCATCCGCAGGCGAAGAGCGTTGAAGCCGCCGCCGCCGCCCGTCGTTCCGGCCACCGCGCTGTAGGGCACCGGGCCGGCCGGCGTGGCCGCGTCCTGGGCTGCCTGCAGGGCGGCCAGGCGCCCCTCGGGGCGTGGCCAGCCGGCGAAATCATTGACCGCCCGTGACAGCTCCGCCTCGCCCAGGTCCTTGCCGAGAACATCGATGATCGCCCAGTCGATCACCCGCCGCGCCACCGGATCGCTCAGCGTGGACTGCAGAGCGCGCGCGCCGTTCATGTCCTTGCGGCGCACCGCTTCGAGGGCCGACGACAGGGTCTGGGCCGGGGTGGACGCAGAGGCGTAGGGGATCGGCATCGCCGAGGTGGCGGCTGGCGGCGCGACAGCCGGAACCGGCCGGTGCTGTCCTTCGGCGAAACTCAGCAGCAGGGCGACGGCCAACGCCGACGGCAACAGTTCGATCAACTCGGACGCCTCCCTAGGACCCGCGGTCACGGCCTTGAGGCATCGACGATTCGCCGAGGCCCGCAGCCGGTCTGTTTCAACTCATTTCCCCAATAACTTCAAATTGTAGCAAGAGTGGGCCGCGCACGAAAAGTTCAGAATGTCGTCAACGGGCCGGACGCTTGACCAGTAGGTTGATA
The DNA here is from genome assembly GCA_032122215.1 of Caulobacter sp. GTDB lineage: Bacteria > Pseudomonadota > Alphaproteobacteria > Caulobacterales > Caulobacteraceae > Caulobacter. The sequence goes on along the minus strand of JAUMCZ010000044.1, from coordinate 4,980 downwards.
TCAACATAAATGAGCTGGTGGCCGATACTTTCCCCTTTGCCGACACCGTCCATGTCCGGGACCACTGCCTTTGCCTGCACGCCCAGCGCGCGGCGAGGGCCCTGGCCCGGCGGTTCGACGACGCCCTGCGGCCTGTCGGGCTGACCAACAGCCAGTTCTCCCTGCTCAACGCCCTGAACCGCCCGGCGCCCGCGACGATGAGCGAGGTTTCGCGCCTGCTGGGCGCTGACCGCACCACCCTGACCGCCGCGCTGAAGGTGCTCGAGCGGGAGGGGCTGACCCGCACGGTGGCCGATCCAGCCGATCAGAGGGCGCGGCGCATTGCGCTGACGCCGGCCGGCCACGCCCGGCTGATCACCGCCCTGCCGATCTGGACCGGCATGCACGCCGACCTCGAGGCCGGGCTGGCAGCCGGTCAGCCCGACCAGCTTCGGCAGGGGCTCAACGCCCTGTCGGCGCCGCCGCAACGCGTTTTTTCAGAGTAGCAGGAGTACCCCGATGACCATCCAGGTAAGCGCCTACAAGTGGGTGCCGGACTTCGCCCAGGGCTTTGTGCGCGACCTGCGGGTCCGTTGGGCGCTGGAGGAGGCCGGCGTGCCCTACGAAGCCGATCTGATCGACGTCATGGACAAGGGCGCGGCCTACAGCGACTGGCAGCCCTTCGCCCAGGTGCCGGCCTATCGCGACGGCGAGGTCGAGATGTTCGAGTCCGGCGCCATCGTCATCTTCCTGGCCGGCAAGTACGAGGCCCTCAGCCCCCGCGACGACGCCGGCCGCGCCCGGGTCATCACCTGGGTGCTCGCGGCGCTGAATTCGATCGAGATCCATACAGCCCAGCTCGGGGCCATCGACCTGTTCCACAAGGGCGAGGCCTGGACGACCGAGCGGCGCCCGCAGGTGATCGCCGACCTCAGCAAGCGCCTGGCCCAGCTCAGCGACAGCCTGGGAACCAAGGACTACCTCGAGGGGCGGTTCACGGCCGGCGACCTGATCATGGCCACCGTCCTGCGCGAGGTCGACCGCACCGAGTTGCTGTCGAAACATCCCAACCTCGAGGCCTACCTGGATCGTTGCACGGCGCGGCCGGCTTTCAAGCGGGCGATGGAAGCCCAGCTCCAGCCGTTCCGCGAACACGCCCCCGTCTGATCAAACAACCAGGGAGAACACCATGGCTCAGTTCCTCGCCGTCTACACCGGCTCCCCCCACCGACCGATGGGCGGGCCCGGCGACATGGATCCTGCCGAGATCGGCCGGGGCATGGACGCCTGGGGCAAGTGGATGGAGGACAACGCCGATCGCCTCGTCTTCGCCGGCGGCCCGCTTGGCAAAACCAAGAAGACCTCAAGGGCCGGGGTCCAGGATATCGGCAATCTGATGACCGGCTTCACCATCCTCACCGCCGACAGCCATGAAGAGGCGGCCAGGCTGTTCACCGACCATCCCCACTTCTCCATCTTCCCCGGCGAAGCCGTTGAGGTGATGGAGATCATGCCGATCCCGACCCGTTAGCCTCTGACACCGAAGCCTTTGCGCTGGTCTGGCGGATCAGCGCCAGGGCTTCGGGCGGCGGGCGCCGTTCCTTGCGCAGGTAGATGCTGCCGTCGTCCGTGCGGCTCAGCATCTCCTGCCCGACCATGTCGCGGCGCAGGATGGCCGGGTCGCCGAACAGGTGCTCGGCCTTCAGACGCTCGCTGATCTGTCGCTCGTTCAGCGGCGTCCCGGCCGGCAGTCGCGACCACATCACCCACAGGCACAACCGCTGCTGGCTGACCTTGGATGGCCAGCGGACCAGCTTGCCATCCCCGTCGAAGTGGCGCGCCGTTCGCTCGACCATGCGGTGATCGACCGGCTCGGGCGCCGGGGCGGCGAGCCGTTCGCCAGCGTCATGCTGGGCCTTGAGGGCCTGGTAGTTCCGATGGCCGGCGGCGCGGGCCAGGATGTTCAGGATCTGGACATGGCCAGGCGGGGTGTCGAGCGCACGGATTTCGCGGCTCAGGGTCCTGGCCAGCGCCGAGATATCGGGCGCGGCGAAGGGCAGGGGATCTCTCATCACTCATCCTCGTCGTGCCGAGGCGATCCGCGAGGGATCGGTCGTGGTCGCTGACTTACGACTTCGGCACAGGACAAGTCGGTGACGAAGAAAAGCGAAGTGGCAGGTTTAGCTTCCCGGATGGGACAGCGACGCCTTGGTGAACTGCCGACCGGGGCGGGCGATAGCACGGCCGGCGTTCGGTGAAAACCGTCAGCGGGCCGGCGCGAACCAGTCCAGCAGGATACGACGGCCCTCGACCTCGATGCCGAGCAGCCTCGCCCGGCCATCGCGGCCGACCGAGACCAGGGCGAAGGCGGTCGGCGTTTCGGAGCGGGAGGCGCGCAGCGCCGCCTCGATTGCCTCTGCCTCCTTCTGTGAGGCGTGGAAGCGGTCAAGCCCGATGTCCAGGGACACAACGGCCCGGTCGCCATCGAGGTCGAAGCAGCGGGCCGTTCCGCGCACGACGATCGGGGCCAGGCGCCTGGCCCCGTCGCGACTGTCGGCCGCCCCGACCACACGGCCCCGCCCGTTCTCGCTTTTCAGACCCACCCAGCGTCCTGGGCCGCCGGCAGGTGGATCAAGGCTCTTCGGACATATGACGCCGGTCGGCAGCGTATCCCGCATCTCAAGCTGCACGTAGTGCCCGCTGAGCAAGCTGCGCGGGTCCACGCCCTCAAGCACCAGGGCCACTGCCGTCCCCTCCGCCCGGGCGCGGTGCTCGGAGAGGATCAGCCAGACCAGGGCGCCGGCCATCAGCACGGCCGCGCCGACGATCAGCCAGGGGCGAAGGCGGCTCATGGCGTGCTCCTCCGGCGAAGCAACCAGCCGGCGCCGAGCACCAGCACGGCCGCGGCCCCGAACACCATGGCCGCGTAGACCAGGTCCAGCCCAAGATCGAAGAGCACCGCAGCCACCGCCGCCATAAGCGACACGACCCCGGCCGCTGTAACCAGGGCATGGCGGTCGTGGCGGCCCAGCGCCAGCACCGCCCCACTGATCAGCAACCAGGCGATACGGTGGATGACCTTGACGGTGTCGCCTGCATTCCAGACCGCGACACTCGCGAAGGCGGCCAGCGCCGCCCATACCCACCAGCCGTAAAGAATGGTCGCCTCCTGCCGGCCGTCATCCCTCCGGGTGCTGGCGATAAAGGCGGCAGCGGCCAGTACGACGCTGGCCGCCAGGCCGGGCACGACCTGGTTGACGCCGTCCGGTGTCAGCCGGTCGGCGGCCAGCCAGACTCCAACGGCGAACGCCAGCCCGGCTGCGTGCGCGGCCGGAACCGAGCGCCACAGCCAGGCCAGAGCGACCCCGACGACAGCCGCCGGCGCCAGCCAGTAGCTCTGGGGGGCCAAGAAATCGGCCATGCCGACGAAGAGCAGGGCGGCGATCAAAGCGCCGCTGGACCGTCCGACCAGAGCCAGCAGCACCGCACCGGCGGCCGCGCCGAGCAGGGCGGTCTTTGGATCGCCGGCGATGTCAAAAATCTGCCCGGTCAGGCCGATGGAGGCGGCGAACAACGCCGCAGCCAGGGTCAGCAGTCCATTGGCGGCGTTCGGCCGCCCCCTGGAGCCGGCCAAGGCCCCGGCCCCGGCCGCACCCAGGAAGGCGGTGATCAGGATAGCGAACCGGCCGATGCGTGGAATTCCGTCCCAGTTGGCGGCCACGAAGGCGATCACCGCCGCCCCCATGAATACCACCCCGACCAGCGCCAGCGCCGTCGCCGCATCCAGCCGCCGCGGCTCGACGGCCATATCCAGCATCGCCTGGCGGTTCTCGGCAGGGGTCAGGCCGGCGGCGATCCACCGGTCCAGATCGGCCGTCAGGCGCTCGCGGTAACTGGCCATTCTCCCCCCGGGGCGGCGTCGTTGGCGGCGAGCCTAACCGATGATCGAGAGCCGGGCGAGGGTGTCAGCGCCGCCAGGCGATCCGGCGGGCGATCTCGATGGCGTCGGTCCCCATGGCGCAGGCATAGACCAGCACCTCGACCCCTGCGTCGGCGGCATGGTCCAGGGCCGCGGCGAACACCGGGTCCAGGTCATGGCAGGCGCTGAAGGCGTCGCAATCGGTGCGCTGGACAACGAACAGCACCACCGCCCGGTCTCCCGTTGCGACCATCGCCTCAAGCTCGCGCAGGTGCCTGGCGCTGCGGGCCGCCACGCAGTCGGGGAACTCGGCCAGCGTCCCCTCGCGCCGATAGTGGCAGTTCTTGACTTCCAGCCAGCAGGCCGGCCGCTCCGGGTCGGTCAGCAGGAAGTCGATGCGGCTGGCCTCGCCGTACTTGACCTCCGGCCGCGCGCTGTAGCCGGCCAGCTCCGGGATCGCGCCCTTGGCCAGCGCCTCGGCGACCAGCCGGTTGGGGTTCATGGTGTTGACCCCAACGTTAGTAAACGACCCCGAAGCCGGGTCTTGCACCTCAACCATCTCAAGGGTGTAGCCCAACTTCCGCTTCGGATTATCGGACGTGGAAAGCCACACCGGCATTCCTGGTGAGTTTAGACCAAGCATGGCCCCTGGGTTGGGAACGTGGGCGGTCACCATCGGGCCGTCGTCCAGTTGAACGTCAGCCAGAT
>JAUMCZ010000044.1:0-364 GCA_032122215.1 Caulobacter sp. | reverse complement strand
GCGTTGGATTAGCCGCCCGCGAATGAGGGGTGTGGGGAACTGCAAAGGGGCCTTTCTCGCCCCGCCCTCACGTGAATATCGCGTTTTGCCGGGGTGATTCCGTATCGTGGTCAACGTCAATGGAGAGACGTTTTGGATTCGGTCTACATCTACGTTCGCTGGTCGTCGAAGAAGCAGGAAAAAGGCGACTCGAAAGAGCGGCAAACCAACGCATGCCTGGGCCACGCCCAGGCCAAGGGCTGGACCCTCTCCGAACCCGTCTTCGGCGACTACGGCGTGTCTGCCTGGAAGGGCGATCATCTGAAAACTGGCCGACTAGGTTGGTTCGCGGATCGGGTCCGCTCAGGCGAAATCCCCGGCGGTT
>JAUMCZ010000043.1:0-1521 GCA_032122215.1 Caulobacter sp. | reverse complement strand
AGCGCCGCCAGGGTCGACTTGCCGGCCCCGCCCTTCTCGTTGCCGACAACGATGACGCGAGCGCCCGAAGGGCCGGGGTTGTTGTTGCGGCTGTTGCCCCGCCACCAGATCGGCTTGTCCATGCCCTGTTCCCCCGTCCCCGTTCGATACACCTTGGCGCGTAACAAGCCGGAGGCCTGCAACAGGCAGGCCAGGGACGTTTACCACAACAGGATTGCGTTGGGCGAATCTGGGTCGGCGAAATCGGCTAGCGGACCAGCAGGGCCAAGGCGAACACCGCCACCAGCACCCAGGGCGCGACGGCCATGGCCAGTTGGGCCGGCGATGCCGGCTCGCCGGCGGCCAGAGGAGAGAGACGGAACAGATTGAACAGCCGCATGGCCGTGACATCTCCGAACAACGCCGAAACTACAGCGGAAACCTTACGCCGTCCTTTCTGTCGCGGAATGCGGCATGCGGGCGCAGTGGGAACTTGTCGCATGCCGAAAGCGTGGCCCTTCGCGCGCGAGAACAAGAGTTACGCGCCGTTCATTTGCGCGTCAGCCGCTGATCGCTATCGTACCGCCCGTCATCGTGCCGCATGTCAGGCCCCGTTTCTGGTGGGCCCTGGAGTTTTTCGCTTGTCCAGTTCGCGCCAACCCGTCCTCTCCATCCGTGACCTGAAGGTTCAATTCGACACGCCCGATGGCGTTGTCGAGGCGGTGCGGGGCGTCTCCCTTGATGTCGGCCAGGGCGAATGCCTGGGCGTGGTCGGTGAAAGCGGATCGGGGAAAAGCCAGACCTTCATGACCGTCATGGGCCTGCTGGCCCAGAATGGCACGGCGACCGGCTCCGCCACCTTCGAGGGCCAGGAACTGCTGGGTCTGAAGGCGCGGGACCTGAACCGTATCCGCGGATCGAAGATGACCATGATCTTCCAGGATCCGCTGACCGCCCTGACCCCGCATGTGAAGATCGGCGAACAGATCGCCGAGCCCCTGCGGCTGCACCTGGGTCTTTCCGACACGGAGGCCAGGGCCCGGGCCCGCCAGTGGCTGGACCATGTCCGCATCCCCGAGGCCGCCCGGCGGATGAACCAGTATCCGCATGAGCTGTCGGGGGGCATGCGCCAGCGGGTGATGATCGCCGGGGCCATGGCCTGCGATCCGGCCCTGCTGATCGCCGACGAGCCGACCACGGCGCTCGACGTCACGGTGCAGGCCGAAATCCTCGACCTGATGGCCGAGCTGCAGCGCGAGACCCGCACGGCCCTGGTGCTGATTACCCACGACATGGGCGTCATCGCCCGTCTGGCCGACCGGGTCTGCGTGATGAAGGACGGCGCCTATGTCGAGGAGGGCAGCGCCGCCGACCTCTTCGCCAATCCGCAGACCGCCTATACCCGCAGCCTGCTAGACGCCATTCCGCGCCTCGACCGCGAGGACCGCGGCGGTCGCCCGACCCTGGATCCCGTCAAACCGGATGCGCCCATCATCGTCCAGGGCGATGACGTCAAGGTCTGGTTCCCGGTGCGCCAGGGCG
>JAUMCZ010000042.1:0-14210 GCA_032122215.1 Caulobacter sp. | reverse complement strand
TCGCGGTAGCTTGCAGTAACCTCGGACAATGCCAACGCCCCCTCCACGATCCCGGCCTGGATATTCGCGTGCGCCGACAAGCGCCGCAACCCTGACGTCAGGCGGGCCAGACCTCAAATCCCAGTGGCCTAGAACACATCCGCTGAATCGGCCGGCCTCGCCGGAAGGCGGCGGGCCGCAAGAACGATGAGGTAGACAAGGGTCGTTAAGTAGCCCGACAGCAACAGGCCCGCGGCCCAGTTTGAGGCAGCATTCGCCGGCGCGCCGCCCGTCTGCCCGGCAGGCTCGAACTGGATCTGGATCTGCCCGAGACCGAGACCGATCAGCAGGCCGAAGGCCACCGCCACGATCCAGGGCGCGATGAGCCCGATCCCCCGATAGCCCATACGGCGGCCGACAAAGGTCGCGGCGATCAGCGGCGCGATCGCAATGATGGCGAGGATAGTGAGCGAGATCAGGCCGCCGTCCGACCCCACCACCCGCTGCTACTCCGCCGCGACCAGCGTCGCGCCCTGCACATGCGGCTTGCCCGTCCGGTAGCTGGTGATCCGGTCCTCGACCTCATGGCGGAAGTGGCGGAACAGGCCCTGGATCGGCCAGGCGGCCGCGTCGCCGAGGGCGCAGATGGTGTGGCCCTCAACCTGGGTCGTGACGTCCAGCAGGGTGTCGATTTCCTTCATGTCGGCCTCGCCGGTCGCCATGCGCTCCATCACCCGCCACATCCAGCCGGTGCCCTCGCGGCACGGCGTGCACTGGCCGCAGCTCTCATGCTTGTAGAAGTAGCTGAGGCGGGCGATGGCGCGGACCAGGTCGGTGTCCTTGTCCATGACCATGACGGCGGCGGTGCCGAGGCCCGACTTCAGCTCGCGCAGGGCATCGAAGTCCATGAACAGGTCTTCGCACTGCTCGGCCGGGATCATCGGCACCGAGGCGCCGCCCGGGATAACGGCCTTCAGGTTGCCCCAGCCGCCCCGGATGCCGCCGCAGTGATCCTCGATCAGCGTCCGGAACTTGATGCTCATCGATTCCTCGACGTTGCACGGCAGGTTCACGTGGCCGCTGATGCAGAACAGCTTGGTGCCGGTGTTGTTCGGCCGCCCGAAGCCGGCGAACCACTCGGCGCCCCGGCGCAGGATGGTGCCGACCACGGCGATCGATTCGACGTTGTTCACCGTCGTCGGGCAGCCATAGAGGCCGGCGCCGGCCGGGAACGGGGGCTTCAGGCGCGGCTGGCCCTTCTTGCCTTCCAGCGATTCCAGCAGGGCGGTCTCTTCGCCGCAGATATAGGCCCCGCCCCCGTGGTGCATGTAGACGTCGAAATCCCAGCCGTGGACGTTGTCCTTACCGATCAGCCTGGCCTCGTAGGCCTGCCGAATCGCGGCTTCCATGACTTCACGTTCGCGGACGTATTCGCCGCGAATGTAGATGTAGCAGGCATGGGCCTGCATCGCGAAGGAGGCGATCAGGCAGCCTTCGATCAGCAGGTGGGGATCATGGCGCATGATCTCCCGGTCCTTGCAGGTGCCCGGCTCCGACTCGTCGGCGTTGACGACCAGGTAGTGGGGACGGCCGTCCTTCACTTCCTTGGGCATGAACGACCACTTCAGGCCGGTGCCGAAGCCGGCCCCGCCGCGACCGCGCAGGCCGCTGTTCTTGATGTTGTCGATGATCCAGGGCGCGCCGGCGTCCAGCATGTCCTTGGTGGCGTTCCAGCAGCCACGCTTCTTCGCGCCTTCCAGACCCCAGTCATGGAGCCCGTACAGGTTGGTGAAGATGCGGTCCTTGTCTTCGAGGATGCCGACCATCGCTAGTCTCGTCTCTTTCTCGCGGGAACGCCCCGCCCTATCAGCAATTGACCGCCCGGGGAAACGCCCCCGCTCACGGATTCCAGGTTTCGAAGGGGTTGGCCTTTCGCCAGGCCGTCCGCTTCAGGATCACATAGAAGAACACCACCCAGCCCGCCGCCAACATGGCGTAGGCGAGCAGGACCGCCATCTTGGGCAGCGGCGTGTAGGTCGAGGTCACGACGATGGCGACCCCGATCAGGATGATGATCAACCCGACCAGCCGCTCGAACCGGTGCAGCCCGCGCAGATGGTCGATGTAGGCGATACGTCGCTTGAGGACTTCGGCTTCCTGTGCGTGCTCGTCGCTCATTCGACAATGTTCCCGGGTTTGGAGCCAAGCTCACCGCGCTTGCGGGCGCGCAGGAACATCAGGATAGCGACGCCGCACGGCACGGCACCCAGGAAGGCCAAGCCGAACATGGTCCCTTCATTGGCGTTCGTCAGAGAGACGTAGACGACCGCGGCGAGGCACAGCATTTCCCAGACCCAGGCGAAGACCAGCGGTCGGTAGGCGATCAGCTCGCTGAAGGTAATGCGCTCCGCCACCCCGCGTCCCCTACGCCGGCGCCTTGGCGGTCTTCTTGGCTTTTTCCGGGGCGTTGGGCAGCTTCAGTTTTTTGGCGTAGCTGCCGTCATAGAGCTTGGGATCGGTCAGGGTGTGAATCGCGCCCTTGGGCTCGGACGCGCCGCGGCCATCGTAGGACCCGGGCTTGGGCGACTTGCCGGCGGCGAAGTCGTCCAGGATCTGGGACAGGCTCTCCGGCGTCAGGTCCTCGTAGTAGTAGTCGTTGATCGCCGCCATCGGAGCGTTGCAGCAGGCGCCGAGGCACTCGACCTCTTCCCAGCTGAACTTGCCGTCGGCCGAGACATGGTTCTTCGGCCCGATCTTCTTCTTCAGCACGTCGATCAGCGAACCGGCCCCGCGGATCATGCAGGGGGTGGTGCCGCACAGCTGCACGAACGCGACCTTACCGACCGGCTCCAGCTGGAACATGGTGTAGAAGGTGGCCACCTCCAGCACGCGGATGACCGGCATTTCCAGCATCCGGGCGATCAGCTCGATGGCGGGCTTGCTGACCCAGCCTTCCTGCTTCTGGGCCAGCCACAGCAGCGGAATGGAGGCCGACTGCTTGCGGGCGGCCGGGTACTTGCCGAGCCAGAAATCGACGTCCTTCATCGACTCCTTCGAGAAGGCGAAGCTGTCGGGCTGGTCTTTGGCGAGGCGGCGGACGGACATGAACGTATCTTCCAGCGATACGGCGACGGCTGAGAAGACTCTCCGGCCGGGCCAGGCAATTCGCGCCGATGTAGCCTGACCGCTTCGGCGCGACAATGGCCGTCAGAAGACCGGCGGCTTTTCCGGTCCAGGCGCCGGTTCGCCGGGCGTCGGTTCCGGCCTGGGATCGGCGAAAAGGTCAGGCCGCATCAGCACCGAGACATGCCGCGCCGCCGCCGCCGGACCGTCCGGCTGCACATAGTCGTGCACGGTGCGGCCGTGCTCATCCTTCAGCACCTCACCCCGCGCCTTCGCCTCCTTGCGCGCCCTGGCCCGTTCCCGCTCGCGCTCGCCGAACCGCGCCATGCCCTCGCGCGCGTTCCGCTCGATGGCGCCCATCGGCGTGTGGCGCATGACCAGGTGGTAGGCCGCCCCGGTCAGCAGGACGAAGGCGCCGGTCCATATCCCCGAGACGAGGACGTCGGCAGTGACACGGTGCACGGCCCGGCTCATGGCGATCAGGCCGAACCACAGGGTCAGGCTGTTGGTCGCCCGGACCAGGCAGAGGACGTTGATGTTCCGACCATCCAGGCCGGCCGCGCCATAGATGGTCTTGTACCAGCTGGCGGCCAGCACGAAGAACAGCGGCCAGACCCAGAGGTCGCTGGTCGCGAACTGCGGATGGATGAGGAAGGCCTCAAACGGCGGCAGGCTCAGCTGGCCCGGCGCAGACTGCATGCTGTGATCCCCCCGGATCGAAGACGCCTACAGAATACCCTTGTCGGCCCGGATGGCCTCGCGCCGGCGCAGGGCCGCGATCCAGCCGCCGACGACAGGCAGCTTCTCGCCGTAGCCGGTGATCAGCCCGTAGACCAGCGCTAAGCCAAAAACCAACGTCAGGAAGCCCACCTCCCGCAGCGGCGTGGCGAAATAGGCCCACAGCAGCACCATCGGCGGGAGCTTGAGCCACAACCAACCGACATAGGTCTTCCAGAAGCCGGCCGGCGGTGGCTTGCTGTCATTTCGGCCGAGCAGGGTGAAGAACAACGCCGTCAGCAGCCAAAGTGGAAACAGCAGGGCCGCGACGATCAGCGGAATCCAGGGAACGAGGGGACCGCTCATTGTTCCCTCACCGCTTCGGCGGAGGCTTGCATGGCGGCCTTCAACCGACCGCCGGCCGCGCGGAACGGCGGCAGCCAGAGCAGAGCCAATCCGGCCAAGAAAATGATGATCGCGGCAGCCCACAGCAGCAGGTCTCCCCTCCCCTCAATCATGCGGTTGAAGGTCAGGTACAGCACGACTCCGCCCGGCATGATCGGCAGCGTCCGGATAAAATAGTCCCGGGAAAAACCACGCCGCCCGTCGACATGGTGGCGATGGGCGTCGCCCAACGTCGCGATCATCATCCACGGGAAGCTCGCGCAGAACAGGGCGCCCCAGATCAGCGCCCAGACAATGTCACCGATCATACCGCCCCCCGTCGTGACACGCTCTGCGATAGCTTACAGCATCGCTCAAGCCAGAGGCCCTGTGAAGCCGGGTCCAACGACCCACTTGTCGGACGAATCTAGCGATAGCGGCTGGCGCTTACCGGATAGGCCAGGGGGTCAGCGGAACGCCGAAGGCCAGAACGGCGCCGAGCGGCTCCACTAGCGGCTCTTGCGGGCCCGGACGCGAACCGGCTTGGCCTGCTGCTCACGGGCGCGGGCGGCGGCGATGGCGGCCGCGAGAGCGGCAAGGGCGGCGACGGTGAGGCCGATGATCATGACGCGGAAACTCCTGACCCGTTAACAGGAGGATACATAAGGCCCCTGCCCCGGTCTATCCACCCGGAGAGGCGGATTGTCACGTCGCGACAGCCGCTAACGGATGAAGTCCACCCGGGAGATCAGGCCGTCCTCGAAACTGTAGATAGCCACGACCTCGAACGGTTCGGCGTCCGGCGACCGGAAGACCCGTTCATGGTCCAGAACCTTGCCCGCGACCACGGTCCGGGAAACCAGCTCTGCCCGGTTGTCCGGAAACTGGGCCCAAAGACCGATGTGCCGTTCGCGGTAAGCCTCAATCCCGGTGAGGTTCGGGGCCTCGTTCAGGTTGGCCACCTGAACGCCGTCGGAAAAGCAGCGGCACATCGCGTCGAGGTCTTGAGCGTTGTAGGCGTCCAGCTGTGCGCCGACGACCTGTTCGGGTGTCACCGGTCGATTTCCCCAAACACGATATCGAGGCTGCCGAGGATGGCCGACACGTCGGCCAGCATATGCCCCCGGTTCATCCAGTCCATCGCCGCCAGGTGCGGGAAGCCCGGCGCGCGGATCTTGCAGCGGTAGGGTTTGTTGCTGCCGTCGCTGACCAGATAGACGCCGAACTCGCCCTTCGGCGCTTCCACCTGGGCATAGACCTCGCCTTCCGGCGTGCGGAAGCCTTCGGTGTAGAGCTTGAAGTGGTGGATCAGGGCTTCCATCGACCGCTTCATCTCGGCGCGGCGCGGCGGGGTGATCTTGTTGTCCTGGGTCATCACCGGACCGCGCACGGTGCGCAGCTTTTCACAGGCCTGGCGGATGATCTTGGTCGACTCGCGCATCTCCTGCATGCGGCAGAGGTAACGGTCATAGCAGTCGCCGTTCTTGCCCAGCGGGATCTGGAAGTCGAAGTCGTTGTAGCACTCGTAGGGCTGGTTACGGCGCAGGTCCCAGGCGATGCCCGAACCGCGCACCATGACGCCGGAGAAGCCCCAGGCGATCGCCTCTTCCCTGGTCACCACGCCGATGTCGACGTTGCGCTGCTTGAAGATGCGGTTCTCGGTGATCAGGCCTTCGATGTCGTCGCAAATCTTCGGGAAGGCGATGGCCCAGCGATCGATGTCCTCGACCAACTGATCAGGCAGGTCCTGGTGGACGCCGCCCGGCCGGAAGTAGTTCGAGTGCAGACGAGCGCCGCAGGCGCGCTCGTAGAAGACCATCAGCTTCTCGCGCTCCTCGAAGCCCCACAGCGGCGGGGTCAGGGCGCCGACGTCCATGGCCTGGGTCGTCACGTTCAGCAGGTGGTTCAGGACGCGGCCGATTTCCGAATACAGCACCCGGATGATGCTGCCCCGGATCGGCACCTCGACGCCCAGCAGCTTCTCGATGGCCAGGCAGAAGGCATGCTCCTGGTTCATCGGCGCCACATAGTCGAGGCGGTCGAAGTAGGGGATGTTCTGGAGGTAGGTGCGGGCCTCCATCAGCTTCTCGGTGCCGCGGTGCAGCAGGCCGATGTGCGGATCGACGCGCTCGACGACTTCCCCGTCCAGCTCCAGCACCAGGCGCAACACGCCGTGCGCGGCCGGGTGTTGCGGGCCGAAGTTGAGGTTGAACTTGCGGACCGGGGTTTCCGGGATCGCCGGGATGATCGAGGCGTCGTCGGCCATTACTTGCTCTCCGCCTTGTCGTCGCCGGGAAGCGCGTATTGCGCGCCTTCCCACGGGCTGAGGAAATCGAAGTTGCGGAACTCGGCGATCTTCACCGGCTCGTAGACCACCCGCTTCAGCTCGTCGTCGTAGCGAACCTCGACGTAGCCGGTCATCGGGAAGTCCTTGCGCAGCGGATGCCCGTGGAACCCGTAGTCGGTCAGGATGCGGCGCAGGTCGGGGTGGTTGTCGAAGAAGATGCCGTACATGTCGAACGCCTCGCGCTCGAACCAGTCGGCGACCGGATAGACCGCGGTGATCGACGGAACGGCGGTGTCCTCGTCGGTCGACACCTTCACCCGGATGCGGTGGTTCTTCACCATCGACAGCAGGTGGTAGACGACCTCGAACCGCTGGGGCCGCTCGGGGTAGTCGACCCCGGCCAGGTCGATCAGCTGGTGGAACCGGGTGTCCGGATGATCGCGCAGGAAGGTCAGGGCCTCGACGATGCGGTTCATCTGGGCGCTGACGGTCAGCTCCCCGAACTCGACCTTCCAGGCGACGATCGAGCCGGCGCTGTTGGCGACGATGGACTGGCCGAGCGCTTCGAGGCCGGCGTCCAGTTCTGCATGGGTCAGGCTCATCGCTCGATGGTCCCCGTCCGGCGGATTTTCTTCTGCAGTTGCAGCACGCCGTAGACCAGCGCCTCGGCGGTCGGCGGGCAGCCTGGGACATAGATGTCGACCGGCACGATCCGGTCGCAACCGCGCACGACGCTGTAGCTGTAATAGTAGTAGCCGCCGCCGTTGGCGCAGCTGCCCATCGAGATGACGTAGCGGGGCTCCGGCATCTGGTCGTAGACCTTGCGCAGGGCCGGGGCCATCTTGTTGGTCAGGGTGCCGGCGACGATCATCACGTCCGACTGGCGCGGGCTGGCGCGCGGGGCGAAGCCATAGCGCTCCAGGTCATAGCGCGGCATGGCCGAGTGCATCATCTCGACAGCGCAGCAGGCCAGACCGAACGTCATCCACATCAAGCTGCCGGTGCGGGCCCAGGTGATCAGGTCGTCGGCCGCCGCCACCACGAAGCCCTTGTCGGCCAGGCGGTCGGAGATGGCGTCGAAATAGGGGTCGTGGACCTTGGGGTCATAGGCCGGAACAGTGGAACGGGCTCCGCTCAGGGCGGGCACGGCAGCCGGGCTGCCCGGAACGATTACTCCCATTCCAGGGCTCCCTTTTTCCATTCGTAGATAAAGCCGACCGTCAGCACGCCCAGGAAGGTCATCATCGACCAGAAGGCGAAGATCGAGGCGTCCTTGGGCAGGTTCATCAGGCTGACCGCCCAGGGGAAGAGGAAGGCCACTTCCAGGTCGAAGATGATGAACAGGATCGACACCAGATAGAACCGCACGTCGAACTTCATCCGCGCATCGTCGAAGGCGTTGAACCCGCACTCGTAGGCCGAGACCTTTTCCGGGTCCGGCGCGGACGGCGCGAGGATGGCGGCGCCGAAGATAAAGACGAGGCCGATGACCAGCGCGATCCCGATAAAGATCACGATCGGCAGGTAGTTGAGCAGGAAGGCGTCCATGGTTTCCCCGAGGAGGAGTCGCGCGCGTTGTAGACGAAGGTATGCGGGGGTTCAAAGGGAATGCGCAGTTGCGATTCCTTCTCCCGCTCGTCCCATGCCGATATCGCTGGTATGAGCAAACGCCCGCTGGCCCTCCGATTCCTCGATGGCGTTGAGCGCATCGGCGACAAGCTTCCAGATCCGGTGTTCATCTTCGTCTGGCTGATCGGCGCCCTGATCATCGCCAGCGTGATCTGCGCCAGCCTCGGCCTGTCGGTGGTCAATCCGGGCACCGGCGAGACCATGGTCGCCCAGAGCCTGCTCAACACCGAAAATCTGCGCCGGCTCTGGGTCGAGATGCCCAAAACCCTGACCAGCTTCCCGCCGCTGGGCATGGTGCTGCTGGTCATGCTGGGGGCCGGCGTCGCCGAGCGGGTCGGCCTGCTCAGCGCCGCCATCCGGGGCCTGGTCCGCCATACGCCCAAGCGCCTGCTGGCCCCCGTCATCATCCTGCTCGGCCTGCTCAGCAACCAGGCCGCCGACAGCGGCTTTGTCGTGCTCATCCCGCTGGCGGGCGTCGCCTTCGCCGCCGCCGGTCGGCATCCCCTGGCCGGCATGGCCGCCGCCTTCTCCGCCTGTGTGGGCGCCTTCGCCGGCAACCCGACCCCCAGCCAGTTCGACGCCCTGATCCTCGGGTTCACCGAACCGGCGGTGCATATTCTCGACGCCGGCTGGCGGGTGAACCTGGTCGGCAACTGGTGGTTCACCGCCGCCGCCGCCGCCTTCTTCGTACCCATCGGCTGGTGGGTCACCGAGGCCATCGTCGAGCCGCGCCTCGGCCCGTGGATCCCGCCGGAGGATCACCGCCCCTCCGACATGCCCCTGGCCCCGGAAGAGCGCAAAGGCCTGATCCTGGCCGGACTCGCCGTCCTTGGCGTCGTCGGCCTCTGGACCTTGATGACCCTGCTGCCGACCGGCCCCCTGCTCGACCGCACCGTCGCCGGCATGGGCCAGTGGACGCCCTTCTTCCGCTCGCTGGTCGCCGGCTTCTTTGTTCTCTTCCTGCTGGCCGGCGTCGCCTTCGGAGCCAGCGTCGGGGTGATCAAGAGCCACCGCGACGTCGTGCGCCTGGCCGGCGAGTCGATGATCTCCATGGCCCCCTACATCGTGCTGGCCTTCGCCGCCGCCCACTTCATCGCCATGTTCACCTGGTCGAATCTCGGGGCCATCGTCGCCATCAACGGGGCAGAGGCGCTGAAGGGCACCGGCGTGCCGCTGGTCTTCATGCTGCTGGGCGTCGTCGTCCTGACCGCCTTCCTCGACCTCTTCATCGGCTCGGCCTCAGCCAAGTGGGCGGCGCTGGCCCCGGTGCTGGTGCCGATGTTCATGCTGCTGGGCGTCAGCCCCGAGATGACCACCGCCGCCTACCGCATGGGCGATTCGACCGTGAACATGGCCAGCCCCCTGATGCCCTACTTCCCGCTGGTCCTGGCCTTCGCCCAGCGCTGGGTACCAACCCTGGGGGTCGGCGGGCTGATGAGTTCGGTGTTGCCCTACAGCATGGCCTTCATGGTCGTGGCGCTGGGCGTCACCGGCCTGTGGGGCGCGATGCAATGGCCGACCGGACCCGCCGCGCCCTTCCACTACACGGCCCCGGCCGCGGCGGCGCCGGGTGTGCCCGCCATCCCCTACAAGCCGCCCGGACACTGAATTTCAGGGCCGTCCCCAAAAAGCTTTCGGCCTTCGCTTGACACCGCTGGAGCATCCCCCTATTCCGCCCTCCTCGCGCTGCTGCGAAGCGATGCGGATGTAGCTCAGTTGGTTAGAGCGCCGGCCTGTCACGCCGGAGGTCGCGGGTTCGAGTCCCGTCATTCGCGCCACTCTTCTCCCTCAAAATCTCGAAGTCCGATCGTCCAGACGAACGTCAGGATCAACCGACTGCGCCGACACCTGGCCCGACGGCCCTGACTTCGCCAGGCCGGTCGGGGGACTGTATCAGTCCTTGGTGTCCGCCTTCTTCAACCGCCCCCGCTTCGCCAACCCCTCCCGGATCAGCACCTCCAGCTGGGCGTTCACACTGCGCAACTCATCGGCCGCGAGGCGCTCGACAGCGTCGAGCACCTCGGGCTTCACCCTCAGCAGGTAGGAGCGCTTGCCGGGGCTGGCCATGGGCCTAGTAGAGGCTGCCGGTGTTGAGCACGGGCTGGGCCTCGCGGTCGGCGCAGAGCACGACCAGCAGGTTGGAGACCATGACCGCCTTGCGCTCCTCGTCCAGCTCGACGACGCCGCGCTCGCTCAGCTGCTGCAGGGCGCTCTCGACCATGGTCACCGCACCGGTGACGATCATCGCCCGGGCCGCCAGCACCGCATGGGCCTGCTGGCGCTTCAGCATCGCCCCGGCGATTTCCGGCGCATAGGCCAGGTGCATCAGGTGGGTCTCGTCGATGACGATCCCGGCCACCGCCACCCGCTCCTGCAGGTCGCCCTTCAGCCGCTCGCCGACAATCTCGGCGTCGGCCCGCAGGGTCGGCTCGCCATCCTCGGCGTGGTCGTAGGCATAGTGGCGGGCCACTTCGCGCAGCGCCGTCTCGATCTGGATATTGATGAAGGCCTGGTAGTCGTCGACGTCGAACAGGGCCTGGGCCGAGTCGGCCACGCGCCAGACCACGTTGGCGGCGATCTCGATCGGGTTGCCGCCCTTGTCGTTGACCTTCAGCATCTCGCTGGTGACGTTGCGCACCCGCATGCTGATCTTCTTGCGCCCGTACCAGGGCAGCACCCAGCGCAGGCCGGTGTTGCGGTCGGTGCCCTTGTACTCGCCGAACAGGGTGATGGCCGAGGCCTCGTTCGGCTGCAGCATGTAGAAGCCGGCCATGGCGATGGAGGCCGCGACAAGGGCGGCGATGCCCAGAAGCCCCCGGATCGGATGATCCTCGATGTTGATGACCTGCGAGCCGCCCGCCACCAGCAGGATCAGCGAGACCAACAGGATCAGCAGCCCGTTGACGCCGCCGCCGGCCCGCTCGTTGGTTCGGTTGATAGCCTTGTGCTCAGTCATGACAGCCCTCCAGAATTTGATATGAAAGTGATATCACTTTCAGGGCAGGCGCCAACTTAAATCGCTGTCATGAAAAAGGGGACACGCTGATCCAGCGTGTCCCCTCTTCGTTCTTCAGCCGGTGTCGCCTAGAGCCCGAGAACCAGCTTGGCCATGATGTTCCGCTGGATCTCGTTCGACCCGGCGTAGATCGAGGCCTTGCGGTAGTTGAAGTAGGCCCCCGCCGCCGGCGCCGCATAGTCCGGGCCGGGGAAGTAGTCGTTGCCGCCCGCGAAGGCCGGGGCATAGGGCGCGCCGTAGTGGCCGACCGCCTCCAGCACCAGCTCGGTGATCGCCTGCTGCGCTTCGGAGCCGGCGCATTTCAGCATCGACGAAGCCGGACCGACCGGCTCGCCGCCCTCCATGGCCGAGAAGATGCGCAGCTCGGTGGCGTTCAGCGTCTCCACCTTGATCTCCAGCTCGGCGATCTTGCGGCGGAAGTCATGGTCGAGAATCAACGGCTGGCCGTCATCGCCCAGTTCGGCCGAGGCGATCTTGCGCACCTTCTTGAGGCTGTTCATCAGCCCCGGCGCGTAGGCGTTGCCCCGCTCGAACTCGAGCAGATACTTGGCGTAGGTCCAGCCCTTGCCCTCTTCGCCGATCCGGTTCGAGACCGGCACGCGGACGTCGGTGAAGAAGACCTGGTTGATCTCCTGCTGACCATCGACCGGCTGGTCGAGGGTCGGCAGCGACTTGATCTGGATCCCGGGCGTATCCATCCGCAGCAGCAGGAAGCTGATCCCGTTCTGCGTCTTGGCTTCCTGGCTGGTCCGCACCAGGCAGAACATCCAGTCGGCCCACTGGGCGTGGGTGGTCCAGATCTTCGAGCCGTTGAGAACGTAGTCGTCCCCGTCCCGCTCGGCCTTCATCTGCAGGGATGCGAGGTCAGACCCCGAGCCCGGCTCCGAATACCCCTGGCACCACCAGATGTCCGAGCTCAGGATTGGCGGCAGGTGCTGCGCCTTCTGCTCGTCCGAGCCGAAGGCCATGATCACCGGGGCCACCATCTTCAGACCCATGGGCGAGGACTGCGGCACGCCGGCCAGGCTCATCTCCATGTTGAAGATGTAGCGCTGCGAGGCGCTGAACCCCGGCCCGCCCAGCTCCACCGGCCAGTCCGGCGCCGCCCAGCCTCTGGCCGCCAGCTTCTTCTGCCAGGCGACCTGGCCGGCCTTGTCGAGATAGCCGTTCTTCGACTGGCCGAGCTGTGCTTTCAGCCCGTCGTCGTAGTTGGCGGCGATCCAGTCGCGGACCTCCTTCTGGAAGGCCCGGTCGGCGTCGGAAAAGGCCAGATCCATAGCGACCTACTCCACGCCGTCGAGGTATTCGATCTCCGGACGGCCGGCCATCGTCGGGCCCATGGCCGCGCCGGCCGCCTTGAAATAGTCGGTGCCGCCGTGGTGCTTCAGGGCATCCTCGTTGGCGTAGAGTTCCAGCACCTTGTAGACGCCCGGCTCCGTGCGGCTCTTGGTCAGCTGGTAGGCGATGCAGCCCGGCTCATTGGCCTTCACCTTGGCCGCCAGGTCCAGGAACACCTTCTCGAACTCCGCCGCCTTGGCTTCCTGCACGAACAACTTGGCCACAACACCGATCATCGTCTCTCTCCCAAACAAGCGTTTGACAGAAGATGGCTCGGGCGGGGGTCGGGGGCAAGGGTGACGTGGCGCAACGACCCGGATTGGCCGGCGCAATCCGGGCCAGACCTGCGACAATATGGCGCGATTGTTATCTCGCGCCGGTCACATGTCATGCCGAACCCCTCCCGGAGTTGTTACAGTTGCAACCCTCGCAACCGCCGGAGACCCATGCCCCATCACACCCCCCTGATCGCCACCATCGTTGCCGGCATCGTCGTCGCCTTCATTCTCGGCGCCATCGCCCAGCGTCTGCGTCTTTCGCCTCTGGTTGGCTATCTGCTTGCGGGTGTTCTGGTCGGGCCTTCGACGCCCGGTTTCGTCGCTGACCAGGGCCTGGCCAATGAACTGGCCGAGATCGGGGTCATCCTGCTGATGTTCGGGGTGGGGCTGCACTTCTCGCTCAAGGACCTGATGAAGGTCCGGGCCATCGCCATTCCGGGCGCCATCGGCCAGATGGCCGCCGCCACCCTGCTGGGCATGGGCCTGGCCTGGCTGCTCGGCTGGGACATGGTCGCCGGCCTGGTCTTCGGCCTGGCCCTTTCGGTCGCCTCCACCGTCGTTCTGCTGCGCGCCCTTCAGGAGCGCCGCATCCTTCAGACCGACCGCGGCAAGATCGCCGTCGGCTGGCTGATCGTCGAGGATCTGGCCATGGTCCTGGCCCTGGTGCTGCTGCCGGCCCTGGCCGGGGCCATCAAGGGTGACGGCGACCAGAACTGGATGATGGCGCTGGGCGTCACCCTGGCCAAGGTCGCCGCCTTCGTCGCCTTCATGCTGATCGTCGGGCGCAAGGTCGTGCCCTGGCTGCTGCACTGGGCCGCCCACACCGGCAGTCGCGAACTGTTCCGCCTGGCCGTTCTCGCCATCGCCCTGGGCGTCGCCTTCGGAGCCGCCACCCTGTTCGGCGTTTCCTTCGCTCTGGGCGCCTTCTTCGCCGGCATGATCCTCGCCGAGTCTGAGCTCAGCCACCGAGCCGCTGAGGAGACCCTGCCCCTGCGCGACGCCTTCGCCGTGCTGTTCTTCGTCTCCGTCGGCATGCTGTTCAACCCGATGGTCGTGATCCAGCAGCCCTGGGCCCTGGCCGGCACGGTGGCCATCATCATGGTCGGCAAGTCGCTGGCCGCCTGGGCCATCATCCGCCTGTTCGGCCACGGACAGTCGACGGCCCTCACTGTCTCGGCGAGTCTCGCCCAGATCGGCGAGTTCAGCTTCATCCTCGCCACCCTCGGCGTCGGCCTGGCCATCATGCCCAAGGACGCCCAGGACCTGATCCTCGGCGGGGCCCTGTTCTCGATCATGCTCAACCCGCTGATCTTCGCCCTGGCGTCACGCCGTGTCGACAAGGCCTCCGCCAACGACAGGGAGCCCGAAGTCACGGTCCTCACCCCCACGGCCATGACCGGCCACAATGTCGTCGTCGGCTACGGCCGGGTCGGCTCCGCCGTCGCCGCCGGCCTCAGCG
>JAUMCZ010000041.1:0-13186 GCA_032122215.1 Caulobacter sp. | reverse complement strand
TCGCACCGCCGAGCCGCTGCCTCAGGCGGCCGTTGCCGTGGTGCTGCCCAAGGCGGCGCTGGAGCGGGTGACCGGCACCTACGCGCTGGGCGCGGTCGAGATGAAGATCGTCCTGGTCGGCGAGGGGATGACCGGCCAGTTGACCGGCCAGCCGCCGATCAACCTGCGGCCGGTCTCTGCCGACAGGTTCGAGGTCGTCGAGGTTCCCGCCTCGCTGGAGTTCCCGGCGGGTCCGGCTCCGGCGACCGTCACCCTGCGCCAGAACGGGGCCGAGATCGTCTTTACCCGCAAGCCTTAAGCCGTCTTGCGCAGCCGCAGCAGCACATAGGCCAGGGCGGCGATCAGGAAGGCCGGCAGGGTGGCGCCGACGTCGGGCAGCAGGCGGCCGAAGGCCTGGTAGGCGGCGATGCCGATGACCCAGGCGGCGAGGCCCGCCAGGTTGACCCCTGGCGTGGCCGTCTCCGTCGCCGCGCGGCGGGGCCGGACGATGAAGTGGTCGGCCAGCAGGACGCCGAACAGAGGCGCGAACACCGAGCCGATCAAGAGCAGGAAGTGCTCGTACCGGGACAGCGGGGCGAACAGGGCGATGGCGGTGCACAGCAGGCCGAAGCCGATGGCCAGCCGGGCGGGGCGTGCCTTGACCACCGTGGCGGTGGAGACGGCGGCCGAGTGGATGTCGGCGAAGGTGTTGTCGGTCTCGTCGATGATGATCAGCAGGAGGGCGACGCCGCCGCCGGTCGCCGCCAGGGCCGCCAGCAGCATGCCCTCGCCGCCGCCGGAGGCCAGGGCGTAGGCGGCGCCCAGGCCCATGAACCAGATGTTGGCAAGCAGGTAGCCCAGGCCGCTGCCCCGGAACATGGCCCCCGGCGTGCGGCCGAAACGGGTGTAGTCGGCGATCAGCGGCAGCCAGGAGAGCGGCATGGCCACCACCAGGTCGACCCCGGAGGCGAAGCTCATCTCGCCGGTGCCCGGCCGGGCCATCAGCTCGGCCAGGTCGTAGTCGGCCAGCAGCCGCCAGGTCAGCCAGCCGGCCCCGGCCAGCAGCAGCCACAGGCCCCAGGCCCGCAGGAAGCGGCGCACGAAGGACACCGGACCCAGCACCGCCAGCCCCGTCGCCATGGCCCCGAACAGCAGGGTCCACAGATAGATGTTGGAAATTCCGAACGTCTGCCAGGCCAGGGCGTGCGCGGCGTCGCGCATGGCGACGATCTCGAACGCGCCCCAGCCGACCAGGCCGATGACGTTGAGCACGGTCGGGACGATCGCGCCCCTCGCCCCCAGCGCCGGCCGCAGCGTGCCCATGGCCGACAGCCCGGTCCGGGCCCCGACAAAGCCCGCCGACGCCAGCAGCAGCACGCCCAGCAGCGAGCCGACGACGATGGCGCCAAGGGCGGCCGGCAGGCTGAGCCCCGGCACCAGGAAGGCGCCGGCCTGCAGGACCAGCAGGCCGATGCCCAGGCTGAACCACAGGGAAAAGGCGTCGAGGGCGCCGAACACGCGGCGCTCCGGCGGCACGGGAATCAGCGGGTGTAGGTATTGTCAGTCTGGGCCATGGCCCCGTTTATCAGGTCGCGGCGTTCGGGGAACTGGCTCGCGGCGTCTCTACCGCACCGTTTCCTTGTCCCGGGGCGCGGTGACGTGCTTGGGGCGGGCGCGGAACTTCGGTTTGGGCAGCAGGCGGAAGCGGGTCTCGCACCAGGCGAAATCGACGCCGACGTCGAGCAGGGCGTCCGAGCGGCCGCAGGGGCAGGCGAAGCCCATCACCTCGTGCACGCGATAGGTCTCCCCGGCCACCAGGGGCACGGGCTCTCCGGTCACATGGTTGGGCGATGCGTTGACGCACAGAACCAGATCGCCTCGGCCGACGGCGTCACTCATGGGTTTCTTCCGTTTCGAGGGGCGGACAATAGCGCCTGGCGCGGGGCGGAGCAAAGGGCAGGGCCAAGCGGCCTATCCCCCGGGGTGCAGACCGGGCGCCTCCTGGCCGGTGCGGGCGACGTATTCGGTATAGCCGCCGCCGTACTGGTGGATCCCTTCCGGGGTCAGTTCCAGCACCCGGTTCGACAGGCCGGCCAGGAAGCGGCGGTCGTGGCTGACGAACAGCATGGTGCCCTCGAAGTCGGCCAGGGCGGCGACCAGCATCTCCTTGGTGACCATGTCGAGGTGGTTGGTCGGCTCGTCGAGGACCAGCAGATTGGGCGGATCAAACAGCATGCGGGCCATGACCAGCCGGGCCTTCTCACCGCCCGACAGCACCCGGCAGGGCTTTTCGACATCGTCGCCGGAGAAGCCGAAGCAGCCGGCGAGGGTGCGCAAGGACCCCTGGCCGGCCTGCGGGAAGGCGCGGTCGAGGGACTCGAAGATGGTCTCGTCGCCGTCCAGCAGGTCCATCGAATGCTGGGCGAAATAGCCCATCCGCACCCCGGCCCCGATGTTGACCACGCCCTGGTCCGGCGTCGTGGCGCCGGCCACCAGCTTCAGCAGGGTCGACTTGCCGGCCCCGTTGGCGCCCAGCACGCACCAGCGTTCCTTGCGGCGGACAAGGAAATCGAGGTCCTCATAGATGGGCTGGGCGCCATAGCCCTTGTGCACGCCCTTGAGGCTGATGACGTCGTCGCCCGAGCGGGGCGGGCTGCGGAATTCGAAGGCCACCGACTGGCGGCGGCGGGGGGCCTCGACCCGCTCGATCTTGTCGAGCTTCTTGACCCGGCTCTGCACCTGGGCGGCGTGGCTGGCCCGCGCCTTGAACTTCTCGATGAACTTGATTTCCTTGGCCAGCATGGCCTGCTGACGCTCGTACTGGGCCTGGCGCTGGGCCTCGCCGAGGGCCCGCTGGCCGTCGTAGAAGTCGAGATCGCCCGAGTAGGTGATCAACTGGCCGGCGTCGATCTCGACCACCTTGCCGATGATGCGGTTCATGAAGGCGCGGTCGTGCGAGGTCATCAGCAGGGCGCCGTCGTAGTTTTTCAGAAACGCCTCCAGCCAGATCAGGCTTTCCAGGTCCAGGTGGTTGCTGGGCTCGTCCAGCAGCATGGCGTCGGGCCGCATCAACAGGATCCGGGCCAGGGCCACGCGCATCTTCCAGCCGCCGGACAGCAGGCCGACGTCGCCGTCCATCCGCTCCTGGCTGAAGCTCAGGCCCGCCAGAACCTCGCGGGCCCGGGCCTCGATCGCGTAGCCGTCCAGCGCCTGGAAGCGCTCCTGCACCTCGCCGTAGCGGTCCATGACGGCGTCCAGCTGGTCGGCCTTGTCCGGATCGACCATGTCGGCTTCCAGGCTGGTCATCTCGGCGGCCAGGGCGCTGACCGGACCGACCCCGTCCATCACCGCGGCGACGGCGGTCTGGCCCGACATCTCGCCGACGTCCTGGCTGAAGTAGCCGATGGTCATGCCGGGATCGATGACGACCAGGCCGTCGTCGGGCGCCTCCTGGCCGGTGATCATGCGGAACAGGGTGGTCTTGCCGGCGCCGTTGGGGCCGACGAGGCCGACTTTTTCGCCTTTCAGCACGCCCATCGAGGCTTCGATGAAGAGGAGCTGGTGGCCGTTCTGCTTGGTGATGTTGTCGAGGCGGATCATGGGGCGGGCTGGTAGCGCGAGGGGCGGGCGAGCGCCAGAGGCGGGAGCGGGCGCTGGCCGGTTATCGAAGCGGCTGACCATTATACCCCGGGCTACAAAACAGGCGGCGACTTTCCGAAAGGCCGGCTGAGGCGGCGAAAGCCCGGCGGGCGTGGGTTTGGGCGTGGGCCGGGGGTCTGTGACTGTAGCCCGGGACGTAGGTCGCCCTGTAGGTCGTCCCCCCGCAAATGTAGGTCGAAAGAGCGTCGGTGCGGGCTGCGCCGGCGCCGCAGCCTAGGCGAGCGGGGTCAAAAGGCCGCTCCGGGACGATGAATATGTCTAGACATATTGCCAGAACGCCCGGCCGGCGGGGGTTTTTCAGGGGGTCTTGCGGCGGCCCGGCGTGGGATAATGGTCCTGCCGCTTCGATAAGGCGGCTCCCCCCACACATCGCCAGAGGAGCGCTTCTGCGTGACCGACCCTGCCGCGCCGCCCGCCGACCCCCGCCCGCTGACCGCGCTGCAGCAGCGGTTCGTCCAGGAGTACCGCCTCGACGGCCGCGCCAGCGCCGCCGCCCGCCGGGCCGGCTATGCCCCCGCCGCCGCCCGCTGGAGCGGCTACAAGCTGCTGCGCGATCCGCGCGTCCAGGCCCTGCTGGCCCTGCCTGACCCGGCCTCAGGCCAGCTCGAGCACGAAGAGCGCGCCGCCATGGACGAGCTGCGCTGCCTGGCCTTCGCCAATGTCCTCGACTACGCCGTCGTCCGCCCGGACGGCGCGCTGGAGGTCGATCTCTCCCGCCTGCAACGCGGCCGCGCCAGCGCCATCCGCGAACTCACCCACATCGACCGCACCGACCCCTCGGGCGCCACCACCCGGATCACCCGCCTGAAACTGGTCGACAAGTCCCTGGCCCTGGCCCGCTACCTGCGCCAGTGCGATCTGCAGATGCTGGGCCGTGAGCAGGGTTACGACATCGGCGTGCAGGAGCTGCTCGACCGGCCCGAGGCGGAGATCGTGCAGCGGGCGAGGGCCCAGAAGGCGTCGAAGCGGGCGTAGGGGGCTGCCCCCATGCCGGATCGCCGGCCCGGCCCGGCGGGCCTTGCCGCCGCGGCGCGCAACGGCTTGATCCGCGCCGCGTTTGATCCAGATCGCTCTCCCGGGCCGCCGATCATGGCGGAGCAGGAAGACCGACATGAAGCTGGTGGTGACCGCGATCGCCCTTTCCCTTTTCACCGGACTGTTCTCGGGCGCCGCCGCCCGCGAGCGCGTCGAGGAGCCGGCCTTTACCGTGCTGGAGTCGCCGGCGGGTCTTGAGGTCCGCCAGTACGGACAGCGGATCGCCGCCGAGACGACGGTCACCGGCCGCAACGAGAAGGCGCGCAATGACGGGTTCGGCCGGCTGGCCGGCTACATCTTCGGCGGCAACACCACCCGCACCTCGATCGCCATGACCGCCCCCGTCGCCCAGGCCTCGGAGAAGATCGCCATGACGGCGCCGGTCGGCCAGACGCCGGACGGCGCGGGCGCCTGGCGCATCCAGTTCATCATGCCGAGCCAGTACACCCTCGACACCCTGCCGGTCCCCAAGGACCCGTCCGTGCGGCTCGTGGCCCTGGAGCCGGAAACCTACGCCGTCCTGCGCTTTTCCGGCAGCACAGGCGACAAGGCGGTGAGTGAGCGGAAGGCCGAGCTGCTGCGGCGGCTGGACGGCAGCGGCTGGCGCGCTGAAGGCGAGCCCGTGGCCTGGTTCTATGACCCGCCCTGGCGGCTGCCGTCGCAGCGGCGGAACGAGGTGGCGGTGCAGGTGGTGCGGGCGCGGTAGGGGCGCTTTGTACGGGAGGGGCGCTCGGAACGATGGACGTCCTGGCCCGGCTGGAGGCCGAAGCCGGGCGGAATCGAAAACCGCGTAAGCGTGGGCCCCAGGATGGAACTCGTGCACTGGCGCCGCAATCGATCCTAGTGGCGGTGGCTGAGCCGATGCCAGTTGAGACTGTGAGCCGTGGCCAAGGCGAGACCGCCGGCTACCGTCATCGCCAGTTCGGCGTCCTCGCTGCTGGCGAGCCAAATGCCGCTCGCCAGAAGACCAATTCCTATCAGGGCAAGGCCCAGCACGGCAGGGGCATTCCAGCCGCCCGACCGGACCAGCGAGGCGATCGAGATCGGCACAGCCGCGCCGAGAAAGGCCATGTGCACCCACTCGGTCTCCGCCCAGCTTCCCAGAACTGGCAGAAAAGCCACCGCCAAGGGGAGGGCGAGGCAGTGCGCCAGACAGAGGCCGGACAGCCCGACAGCTGAAGCGTCCAGAAGCCGGACGAAGGCGGAGGGGTTGGCCATGAACTCACTCACAGGGTTGCGGAACCCGATATATGTTATAGTATAACATAACATCAAGGTTTGCGGCGAGGTTTTCGTGGTTCAGCTTCCGGTTACCGTGCTGTCCGGCTTTCTCGGGGCCGGGAAGACGACCCTGCTCAATCATGTGCTGCGCAACCGCGAGGGCCGGCGCGTGGCGGTGATCGTCAACGACATGAGTGAGGTGAACATCGACGGGGCCCTGGTCCGGCAGGGCGGCGGCGACCTGTCGAGGACCGAGGAACGGCTGGTCGAGATGTCGAACGGCTGCATCTGCTGCACCCTGCGCGAAGACCTGCTGGCCGAGGTGCGCCGGCTGGCCGACGAGGGGCGGTTCGACTATCTGCTGATCGAGAGCACGGGCATTTCCGAGCCAATGCCGGTCGCCGCCACCTTCGACTTCATCGCCGAGGATGGCGAGAGCCTGAGGGACGTATCGCGGCTGGACACCATGGTGACCGTGGTCGATGCCTTCAACTTCCATCGCGACTACGGCAGTTCCGACTTTCTGGCTGATCGCGGCGAGAGCCTGGGCGAGGACGACGGGCGGACGGTCGTCGATCTGCTGGTCGACCAGATCGAGTTCGCGGACGTGCTGGTGCTCAGCAAGACCGACCTGGTGACGGCGACGGAGCTGGGGGTGGTCGAGGCCATCTGCAAACAGCTCAACCCCCTGGCCCGGATCGTCCACGCCACCCGGGGCGAGGTTCCGCTGGGCCAGATCCTCGACACCGGCCTGTTCGACATGGAGCGGGCCCAGAGCGCGCCCGGCTGGCGCCAGGCGCTGGAGTTCGGCAAGACGCCGGAGACGGAAGAGTATGGTGTCTCCAGCTTCGTCTACCGTGCCCGTCGTCCCTTCCACCCGACGCGGCTGAAGCAGGTTCTGGACAGCGAGTGGCCGGGGGTCTGGCGGTCCAAGGGCTTCTTCTGGCTGGCCAGCCGTATGAACCTTGTCGGCTCCTGGAGCCAGGCAGGGGCCGCCTCCACTCACGAGTGGGGCGGCTACTGGTGGGCGGCCTTCCCGCCCGAGCGCCGTCCCCAGGACCCGGAAAGCCGCGACTTCCTGTCCAAGGTCTGGGCGGCGCCGCACGGCGACCGTCGGCAGGAAATCGTGCTGATCGGCAAGGACATGGACCAGGCCGCCCTGACTGCCATGTTGAACGCGGCGCTGCTGACGCCGGAAGAGTACCGCGGGGGCCCGAAGACCTGGGCCAGGCTGGCCGACCCGTTTCCAAAATGGGGCGCGGGGGTCCAGGCGGCGTGACGACCGACCTGTCCCCCGGTCAGGTGTCCCTGCAGGCAGCGTTGCAGCGCTGCGCGGCCGAAGGCCTCAACCTGCCGCCTCGCTACGTTGTCATACTGGCGGTGCTGATCCTGGATGGCCTGCCGATGACCGCGCGCCGCATCTGCGGCCTTGTCGATGAGGCCACGGAGACGGCGATTTCGCCCGGCGCAGTCGGACGGATTCTTCGCCGGCTCTGGCAAGCGGGTCTGATCGTGCGCCTGGATCGGCGACATGGGTACATCGCCCGGCCGTCTCGGCCCCCCGCGGTCGGCGCCTTGCTGTGCGAAGCCTGCACGGAGAGCGAGGGCCCGTGCGGCGAGGCAGGTGTGTTCAAGGCGACGACGGGAGCTGCCTGAGATGTTGCGCCTCGAAGACCTCGTCGTCGGTCGGGGTGCGGGACCGATCGCCCGTATTGCCCGGCTTGCAGCCGCGCCGGGCGAAACGGTGCTGGTCGTCGGCCCCTCCGGCGCCGGCAAGACCACCGTTCTCCTGGCGCTGGCGGGCCTGGCGTCGATGCACAGCGGACAGGCCTGGCTTGGCGACATCGACCTGACGGGGTTGGACCGCCGGGGCAGGGACCGTCTGAGGGCGCGCGCCATGGGCTTTGTCTTTCAGGACCTGCATCTTGTTGCCGGCCTTTCGGCTCTGGACAATGTGCTGCTGGCGCCGTTTGCCGCAGGGCTCGCGCCAGACGCAGGACGGGCCCGGGCGCTGCTGGACGCCGCCGGGCTTGCGGAACTCGCTCATCGCCCCGCCGAGCAGTTGAGC
This sequence comes from Caulobacter sp., assembly GCA_032122215.1. Classification (GTDB taxonomy): domain Bacteria; phylum Pseudomonadota; class Alphaproteobacteria; order Caulobacterales; family Caulobacteraceae; genus Caulobacter. The sequence goes on along the minus strand of JAUMCZ010000041.1, from coordinate 5,223 downwards.
CGTGGACAGGCGCAGCGTGTAGCCGTCGCCCGGGCGATGCTGTTGCGCCCCCGGTTGATCCTGGCGGACGAACCGACCGCCAGCCTGGATGACCAGACCTTCGAGACGACCCTTTCGATTCTCCTCCAGGCGGCGCGGGAGACCGGAGCGGCTCTGGTCATCGCCACGCATGACGGTCGTCTTCGCCATCGCGGGCTGGCGGTCGTGGAAACGGAGCCCGTTTCTTGACCACCTGGAAGCTCCTATTCGCCTTCATTCGCCGGCGCCCACTGTCCTGGGGCCTTCACGCCGTGACCCTGGCAATCGGGCTGACCGTGGTCCTGGCCCTGATCCAGGCGGAGCGAGCGGCGCAGGCTCGCCTGACGCGTGATCTGGCCGGCGTCGACCTGGTGGTCGGAGCCAAGGGCAGCCCGCTTCAGCTGGTGTTGTCGGCGGTGCTGCAGTTGGACGCGCCGACCGGGAACATCGCGCTCGCCGAGGCCGAAAGGATCGCTCGCAGCCCCTTGGTCAAGCTGTCTGCCCCGGTATCGATGGGCGACAGCTATGCCGGCGCACGGATCGTCGGCACGACGCCGGACTATTTCCGGTTCTATGGCGGCAGGCTGGCCGACGGAAGACTGTGGACAAGGTCGATGGAAGCCGTGGTCGGCTCAGAGACCGCCCACCGTCTGGATCTGCGGATCGGCAAGACCTTCATCGGATCGCACGGCCTGATGGGCAGCGGCCAGAGGCATGACCATGCCCCGTTCAAGGTGGTCGGTGTCCTTGCGCCGACAGGTTCGGTGATTGACCGCTTGATCCTTGTGGATATGGCCAGCGTCTGGGCGGTCCATGGCGACCGCGAGCCCGCCGTGGAGGACCACGACCACCATCATGACGAAGACCAGGCGACGTCCATCGCCGAGCGGCAGGTGACCGCGCTGCTCGTCCGGTATCGTTCGACCATGGGCGCCGTGACTCTTCCTGCCCAGGTGAGGGCGACCCCCGACCTCCAGGCCGCCGCGCCTCCGGTGGAGATGGCCAGGCTGTTCTCGTTGCTCGGGCCGGGCGTCCAACTCCTCCGCGCCCTCGGCGGCCTGCTGCTGGCCTTGGCGGCGGCAGGCTTTCTTGTGGGGTTGATCGGGGCCCTCGCGCAGCGCAGGCGGGACATCGCTCTCTTGAGGGCGCTCGGCCTGTCGCCAGGCCGGGTCTTCCTGCTCCTTACCGCCGAGGCGCTGCTTCTGGGGCTGGTCGGCGGCGGTCTTGGTATCGCCGGAGCGCGCCTTCTGTTGTCTCTCGGCGCTGGAGCGACGGCCTCGTCGATAGGCCTTGCCCTGCCGCCGATCGGAGCGCTCGAGCTGCTGGCCCTTCTCGCCGCTGTCGGGCTCGCCCTGGCGGCCGCGTTCGTACCGTCCTGGATCGCCAGCCGGTCCGACCCGGCGCGGGACCTTTCGGGAGTCACCGCATGAACCGGTTCGCCTCCATCGTCGTGCTCCTGTCGCTGGGCGCCTGCGGCCCGGCGCCCGGAGCGCCGGAGCCTGGACCGCGGGAATCAGCCGCCGTCCAGCCGCCCCCTCTGGCCTTCGATCAGATACCGCTGAGCCGGGCGGACGAAATCGGGACCGCCGAGCCTGATCCCTTGGCCCAGGAGATGGCCCTCGAGCGCCAGGCGCAGCTTGGGTTGCCGATGGTTCGCGGCGGACACTGGGACACCCTGCGCACAACGAGGATATCGATCGACGAGCGATCTCAGCTTTATCGGGCGGCGCACACGGACGCGGTCAGGCGGCTCGCCGGAACGCGCATCAAACTGCGGGGATACATGTTGCCGCTGGCGGCAGACGAGCGGACCCGACATTTCCTGATCTCGCCCTACACGCCGGTCTGCTTCTTCCATCCGCCCGCACAGCCCAACGAAGTGGTCGAGGTCCGCCTTCGCCGGGCGATCACCGCCGGCTACCATCTGGTTGAGGTGACCGGCGTCCTGCTCCTGGCCAACGACGGCGAGAAAGGTCTGTTCTTCGTTTTAGAAGACGCCAAGGGCCGGATCGTCGAGCGGGTCGGGTAATCGCCCAAAAGACCCCCTCTTTCTTCCTTCGCCCGCCCGCTGGGCGCCGATCTCAAGGACAGCCGATGTCTGACCTCCCGAAATTCGACTTCCACCTCCGTGCGAATGTAGACCGCTACCTCAGCAACGGGCCGCCCGCCTTTACACCAGGGCATGCGGGTTTGCTGCAGATGGCGGGCGTCCTGTTGGCCGAGCGGATGCCTGACGATGGACAGGTGCTGGTCGTCGGGGCCGGCGGCGGCCTTGAGACGCGGTATCTGGCGACAGCCTCGAAAACCTGGCGGTTTGTCGGGGTGGACCCCTCCGCCGCCATGCTTGAGCTTGCGCGGGAAACAGCGGGGCCGGCGGCGGGGGATCGTCTGCAGTTGATCCAGGGTGTGGTCGCCGACGCCCCGGCAGGTCCGTTCGACGCGGCAACCTGTATCCTCGTTATGGGGTTGGTCCCGGATGACGGCGCCAAGCTCGATCTGCTGCGCGAGGTCCGCCGCCGCCTCAAGCCTGGCGCACCGTTCGTCCTGGCCGACCAGTGCATCGACCTTGCGGCGCCTGATCGCGAGCTGCGCCTGGACCGCTACGCCGCCTATGCCCGCGCCTCCGGGGTCGATCCGGCGACGGTGGCCGGCGCGCGGGCCATGATGGACACGAGCACCACCTTCGTCACCCCGGCGCGCAACGAAGCCCTCCTCCGCGAGGCCGGCTTTGAGGCGATCGAATTGTTCTACCTCGCAATGGCCTGGCGCGGCTGGCTGGGTTACGCCTGACAGCTCCGGTCCAGATGCAGGCCCTTGCGACGACTTTGATGTGGCCGCGCCTACCCCCCGTCGTCGGCGCCGAGAAGTCGAACTGCGGGTCGCGTTCGCGCTTCGGCGTCGCGCCGAAGCTCCAGGTCAGGCCGCCGAACTCGCGGTCGGTGCGGTCGATGAAGCTGCTGGTATCGGTGACGAGGGTGTCGCCGAAGTTGTCGAGCAGGTCGCGGACGGTGTGCTGGAAGGCCAGCTTTTCGGTCAGTTGGCGGCGGTAGCCGAGGTTGAGCATGCCGCCGCCCTGGCGTTCGCCCTGGGCGCCCAGTCGCCGGCCGCCTCAGAGCAGCACAAGCTCCGCCACTTCGGCGATCTCCTCGCCCTCGGCGGCCATGGCCTCCATGGCCTCGGCGCTTTCCTCCATGGCGGTGTCCGTGCCGGTGGTGGTGGTGGGGGGCGGCTCGGTGAGGGGGGAGGTGGCGGAGGGGGAGCTCAAGGGGTCGCTGGCGGGTTCGGTGGAGGGGTTGAGCAGGGGGTTGTCCTCGAGCTGCTTCTGTAGCTGCTCGCTGGTCGACTTGCGGTCGCTGGCGGCTTCGTAGAGCAGGGTGGGGTCGGCCGGCTGGACCATGGCCTTCGAGGCTTCGAGGGAATGAAGATCGGCGCCGGCGATGTTGGGCGCGGGGGTGTTGAAGGTGAAGGGCTCGGCAGAGCTTGTCGGGGCCTTCGGAAGGGTGCGCGGCTTTATCCGGGCGGCGATCATGGCGTGGTCGGTCAGGCGGTTGCCCAGATCGGCCGGCCGCGTGACGGCGATGGGCTGGAGCGAGTCGATGTCGAATCGACGCTGGTTCGGCGCCAGGACCCTGTCCCAGCGGGCGTTGCCGAGGATTTCCGCCTTTTCCTTCTTTCCGAAGGTCGTTCCGCTGGTCCAGCTCTTGGACAGGTCCTCATAGTGGGTCGCGGGCAGGTCACCGCGCCGGTTGAGGTCGCCGATCAGAATGTCGACCTGATTGCCCTGGGCGCTGTTGACGATCGTGTCGACGACCTCCGTGACCTTGTCGCTGACGGCCGGGCCGGGGGCATGAACCCCGGCCAGCCGAAGTTCCTGGTCCCCATGCTTGACCTTGGCGATCACGCCATTGCGAAACCACTCGGGCTCTTTGTCGAGTTTGCGATGCTGATCTGGCGATGGCCTTCCATAGAGGTTTTTGGAATAGTCGCGCAGTGGGCGCCTAGTCTCTGCTATTTTCTTGTCGAAAGACCGCTGGGCGTTGGCTTTATCTTCTTCGATGAAATCGCGCATGCCGCGCTGAATGTCGAACTTCGAGGTGTTGATCTCGACGCCTCTGCTCATGACAATGATGGCTTCTTCCGTACTGGGAGTACCGCCGGTCTTGTGTCCGGTCACGGAGATCTTCTTGCCGGTCGTAAGCAGGTATTTACGTTTTATGTCCTTGCACAGAGCATCGATCCTGGGCTGTGTATCCTTGATCTCCAACAGGAACCCGACAAAGGAACTGTCATCCCCCCGGGAACCCTTATTGACCACATCGGCGATACTGCTGACCACGCGGGAGACCGTGTCCGGATTCAGGGTCATCCCCGCATGGCTCTTCTTCTCCAGGTTCCAGGAAAAGACGGTCAGGTCGTCGTCCATGGCCGGGCCCCCGCCGCCGGCCGCGTCAGCCGACCGCCGAGGCCAGCAGGGTGTAGGTGGTCCCCGACGCGGGCGAGGTGATCGTCACCGTGATGGTGTTGAGCCCGAACCGCAGGAAGTCGCAGTAATCGACCGAGGTGAAGTCCTTGGACCGCAGCGGCACCACCAGCACGTTGTCGGCCCCCATGCCGCCCTCAGGGGCGGTGATCGTGCGCATCGGCAGGGGCGTGCCGTTGATGGTGATGGTCATCTGGCAGGAGCCGCCCGCGGTCACCCAGTGCTTGAGCGACAGGTTCACGTCGCGCGTGGTGTCGAGCATCTTGAAGTAGATGGTCAGCGACACGTCGCCGGCCGAGAAATCGGTGCTGGTGACGCCGTTGAAGCCCGTGCCGCGGATCAGCATCAGGTTGGTGTCGGCGGTGATGGCGAAGGCGCCGCCCGCCGAGGTCGGCGCGACGTCGAACTGGTTGGCGACAAAGCCGATCAGGCCGGCGCCCGTGCCGACGCCGATCGGGTCGAGCGCCATGACCGGCAGGTCGAAGGTCGGTGAGGTGTAGCTGCTGGGCTGCCAGGTATCGATGGTCGCCACCAGTTCGCCGCCCGTGGCCTCATGGGTGGCCACGCACAGCGTCATGTCGTGGGTGAAGCCGATGTCGATACTCTGGGCCAGGCCGGGATTGGGGGTGATCAGCCAGGCCGCCTTGGAGACGAAATCGATGCCGAACAGCGACAGTTCGGAGGGCGGATAGACCTGCACCCCGTCATAGAGTCGGGCCTGGACG
>JAUMCZ010000040.1:3084-8101 GCA_032122215.1 Caulobacter sp. | reverse complement strand
CAGGTCGTATGGTTAAGGCCGCCTTCCGGGAGGGGGCTTTCATGGCCGACAACTACGCAATCGAGACGGCGACGCGCCTGCGCGACATCGGGTTCGCCGAGTTTACCTCGGACCTGATCACCAAGACCTTCGAAGCCCTGATCAAGGCCAATCTCGATCAGACAGAGAGCTACATCGCGCTGGTTCAGGAGATGACCAAGTCGCTGAGCGTCTACATCAACGAGACCGTCGACACGATCGACAACAGCGAGATCCAGGGCTACCTGGCCGCCCTGCCGCCGTTCACGAACGCCGATGGGACGCCGGTCACCAACCAGGCAGCGTCGGGCGAGCCGGTGACCCTGACGGCCGGCGAGACTCTCACTCCGGCGGGGCTCAACGCCCTGAACCAGCAGTTCACCTCGAGCTCGGTGCTGGAGACCATCATCAACGCCGCCGGCGCGACCGGAGTGACCTCGTTGATCAAGGACGCGCTCGGCTTGGTCGCGCAAAAGGTGAGTGGCATGAACGACGGGCCGCCCGCAGGGTTGTATCCGATCCCGGGCAATACAACCTACTATTCGCCGGCGGCCTTCGAATCCGCCTTTCCTCCTGGTTCCGGAAGCGGTGGGACTAATCCGGTGTTCGCGATCGACCAGGTCGCCATCGCCAAGATCTACGACTCCGTGGCGGAGGTCATCGCCAGCAACAAGTACGCCCTGCTGCAGGAGATGGTGAAGCTGGGCGTGCTGCGTCTGGTGGTCGAGCGCGGCGTGATCCGCACCGCCCTGTCGTTCACTACCTGGGAGACCGAGAGCAAGAGCGCCAGCAGCTATGACCACCACAAGACGGTGGTGAGCGAGCGAAAGGTCGACCGTAACCGGAAGGCCGGCGGCATCGTCGGCATCATGCGGTCGCGCACCATGTCCCGGGACCGGACGAAGACCCGGGACCTGCGGGTCGAAACCACGCGGGAAAGCTCGAGCAGCTCGCAAGGCACCAACATCGTCATCACCGGCGGGGTGGAGATCTATTTCAAGACCGACTACCTGCCCGTCGCCCAGGCCTGACCCGTGCCTGGGAACGGGGAGACCGGCGTCATCGGGCTGGCGGAGCTGGTGGCGACGGTGGTCGACGAGATCGTCGATGGCGCCCACCGCGCCCAGCTGGCCCAGGAGGAGGACTGCCGGGAACTGGAGGCGATCGCCGCCCTCGACCCGGCCGCCGTGGCCGACCAGCTGGTCACCCGCCAGGCGGCCGAGGACTGGACCGACGCCCTGCTGGAGAGGGCGGGGGCCAGCGATGGCTGGCCCCGGGCCAGCGCGGCTTTTCTGCGTCTGGCAGCGCAGGAACTGCAGCTGAGCCTGAACCGGCGGAACGACTTCGATCGTTTCGGGCTGACAGAGATCGGCCGGGACAAGGTGGTGGCCGCGGCCAGGCGGCGGCTGGCCCACGAACAGATCCAGGCGGTTCGACAGGTGCTGCGCCAGGGGGCGCCAAGGGTGCGGATCACCTCGGGCGAGGTGGTGGTGAAGCTGGAGATGCGCGCCCGGCGAACCGCGGCGGCGACCGGCCTTCCCGCGGCGCCCGCTGCGCTGAAACCGTTGCGGGTCGTTGGACGGGTGGGCGGCGCAGTGGCCTCGAACCTGCGCATCGAAGTCAGTCCGGTTGAGCGCAAGGACGCGACGGCGGCGGCGGTGGTCGGCGAAATCCGGCTGTGCTTCACGACTTGATGCCTTCCGTCCCTTGTTGAGACGGCCTGCCCGTGCTCGGGTGGTCAAAACAAGGGAGCAAACATGACCAATCTGACCGCAAACGATCTCAAGGGCCGCGTGGCGCTGGTCACGGGCGCCGGGCGGGGCATCGGGGCGGCCTGCGCGCGGGCGCTTGCGGCGGCGGGCGCTACGGTCATCTGCTCGGACCTTGAGGCGCCGCACGATCTGGCCGCCGAACTCAAGGGACTCGCCCTGGCTCAGGACGTCACCGACGAGGGCGAATGGGCGCGGGCCATGACGTTTGCCCGTGACGAGGCGGGTGGACTCGATATCCTGGTCAACAACGCCGGCCTGTTCCTGATGAAGCCGCTGACGGAGACGACGCTTGAGGATTGGCGGCGGGTGCATTCGGTCAACGTCGAGGGCGTCTTCCTGGGCTGCCGGGCGGCCATCCCCTTGCTGGCCGAGCGGGCCGGGAAGTGGGACGGCGGGACGTCGATCATCAACCTGTCGTCGATCGCCGGCCTGGTCGGGTCGGCCGGAGCGGTCTGCTACAACGCCTCCAAGGGCGCGGTGCGGCTCCTGTCCAAGGGACTGGCGATGGAGCTGGCCGGGGTCGGGGTGCGGGTCAACTCCGTGCATCCCGGCGTCATCGACACGGCGATGGGCGATGAGGTTGTCGCCGGCTTCTCCGGCGCGGCCGGCATCGGCGACAACGAGGCGCGCAGCCTGCTGGCGGCGCGCCATCCCCTGGGCCGCATGGGCCAGCCACGCAACATCGCCGATGCCGTGGTCTTCCTGGCGTCGGACCGCGCCGGCTTCATGACCGGCTCGGAGGTCGTCGTCGATGGCGGCTTCACCGCCAACTGAATGCTGTTTAGTCTCCCCGCAAAATATGGGGAGAGCGAGATGGCTGACGGGTCGGTTCAAGGTTCGGCGCACGACAAGTTCGAAGGCGTGCGGGGTGTCTTCGAGAGCAACCTGACCAGCGGTCAGGATCTGGGGGCCAGCTTCTGCGCCATGGCGAATGGCGAGGTGCTGGTCGACCTGTGGGGTGGCTTTGCCGATCCCGCAAAGACCCGGGCCTGGGAAAAGGACACCATCGTCAACGTCTACTCGACGACCAAGACGATGACGGCCCTGACCGCCCTGCTGATCGCCGACCGCGGCGAGCTCGACTTCGACGCGCCGGTGGCGAAGTACTGGCCGGAGTTCGCCGCCAACGGCAAGGCGGACGTCAAGGTCAGCCATCTGATGAGCCACTCGTCCGGCCTGTCCGGCTGGAAAGAGCCGCTGGCCAAGGACGACATCTACGACTGGGAGAAGGTCACCAGCCTGCTGGCCGCCCAGGCGCCCTTCTGGGAGCCGGGAACGGCCAGTGGCTATCACGCCCTGACGCAGGGCTATCTGGTCGGCGAAGTGATCCGCCGCCTCACCGGCAAGACGGTCGGCACGGTGTTCCGCGAGGAGATCGCCGAGCCGATCGGGGCCGACTTCCACATCGGTCTGCCGGCCAGCGAGGACGATCGGGTCGCCGAGCTGATCCCGCCGCCGCCCGGTCAGGCGATCGGGGAGGGTGAGGGCGGCGAGCTGGTCAAGAACATGGCGACCAATCCGGGGATCGACGTCTCGGAGACCAAGACCCGCGCCTGGCGCGGGGCCGAGATCCCGGCGGCAGGCGGGACGGGCAATGCCCGGTCGGTGGCGCTGTGCCAGTCGATCCTGTCGAACGGCGGGGCGGCCGGCGGCAAGCAGATCATGTCCGAGGCCGGCTGCCGCAAGGCGCTGGAGCCGCAGGTCGAGGGCATCGATCTGATCTTCGGGACCCAGGCCCGGTTTGGCCTCGGCTATGGCCTGAGCGGCGGGATCGTGCCCTTGCCCGGCCCCAACTGCCTGTTCTGGGGCGGCTATGGCGGCAGCATGGTGATCAACGACCTGGATAAGGGCACCACCGTCGCCTACGCCATGAACAAGATGGCCGGGACGACCACGGGCGACGTCCGGGGCTTCAGTCTGGCGATGACCGCCTGGGCCGCCATCGCCGGCTAACGCCGATATGCAATGTCTAATTTCGACATAGGGTTGAACAACGCTTGAGGGGAGGCGTTGTCGCCTTGACCGCCGAGGGCAATTTGTCCGGCGCGGCAAGGCGTACAGTATGGATTCGGCTCACTATCGGGAAAAGGCGCAGCAGTGTCGGCGTCTGGCGAGGGACGTCACGTCCCCGGATGTCATCGAACGGCTGAAAGCCTTGGCCGAGGAATATGACGCCGAAGCCGCCGAGGCCGAAGCCGCACGCAAGGAGCGTGAAGGGCGGAACTAGCCGGCGCGATTGTCCAGCGCCTGGGCGTTGATCCGGGCCTGTTTCGACGGGCCGCCTTGACGTGGCGTCATACTTTCCGCGCGCGTCAACAGAGCGCATGATCGCCCCAAACAGGGGAGAAACGCGATGTACGATCTGGTGATCCGCGGCGGCCGTGTGGTCGACGGAACGGGCGCGGCGGCCTTCGGGGGCGACGTGGCGATCCAGGACGGTGTCATCGTCGCGGTCGGCAAGGTCAACGGGGCCGGCAAGCGCGAGATCGATGCGGCCGGCAAGATCGTCACGCCCGGCTGGGTCGACATCCACACCCACTACGACGGCCAGGCGACCTGGGACCCCTATATGTCGCCGTCCAGTTGGCATGGCGTGACCACGGTGGTCATGGGCAACTGCGGCGTCGGCTTTGCGCCGGTGAAGCCCGACCAGCACGACTGGCTTATCGAGCTGATGGAAGGCGTCGAGGACATCCCGGGCGCCGCCCTGGCCGAGGGCATCAAATGGACCTGGGAGACCTTCCCCCAGTACATGGACAGCCTGGACGGCCAGCAGCGGGTGCTGGATATCGCCACCCATGTGCCGCACAGCGCGGTGCGGGCCTATGTGATGGGCGAGCGCGGGGCGCATAACGAGCCGGCGACGCCGGACGACATCGCCCAGATGGCGGAGATCGTGGCCGAGGGCGTGCGGGCCGGCGCCCTGGGCTTCTCGACCTCGCGGACCATCGTCCACACCGCCAAGAACGGCGAGGTCATGCCGGGCACCTATGCCGGCGACGACGAACTGCTGGCCATCGGCAAGGCCATGGCGGCGGTCGGGCCCGGGGTTTTCGAGATGAGCTCGGACATGGCCCCGGCCGAGCATGAGTTCGAGTGGATGAAGGCCATGGCCACCGAGACCGGTGTGACCGTGACCTACAGCCTGCTGCAGTCGCCGATGCGACCCGACAACTGGATCGACCTGCTGGACCGCACCGCCAAGGCGCGGGCCCAGGGTGCGGCCA
>JAUMCZ010000040.1:0-3074 GCA_032122215.1 Caulobacter sp. | reverse complement strand
AGATCGCCTGTCGCCCGACCGGCCTGGTGCTGGGCTGGCGCAGCACGATCCACCCGTTCGTGGGTCGCCAGACCTATCGCGACATCGCCGCCCTGCCGTTCGAGCAGCGGCTGGAGAAGCTGAAGGATCCGGCGGTTCGGGCCCAGATCCTGGCCGATCCGTCGAAGAAGATGGGGCCGCTGGGCGCCATCATGACCGAGGGTTTCGACCGCATGTTCCGGCTGGTGCAGCCGGACGGCAGCCTCGACTACGAGCCGGCCGCCGAGGACAGCATCGCGGCGATCGCGAAGCAGACTGGCCAGGCGCCGGACGCCATCGTCTACGACATGCTGATGGAGATGGACGGCAAGGGGTACATCTACCTGCCCCTGCTCAACTACGCCCAGTTCGACTTCGACCACATCCACGCCATGATGCACGATCCCAACACCGTGCTCAGCCTGTCCGACGGAGGGGCCCACTGCGGAGTGATCTGCGACGCCAGCTTCCCGACCTACATGCTGACCCACTGGGTCCGCGACCGGAAGCGGGGCCCGACCCTGCCGCTGGAGAAGGTGGTCTCCATGCAGACCCGCGATACGGCGCGGCTGTATGGGCTCAACGACCGGGGCGTGCTGGCGGTCGGCATGAAGGCCGACGTCAACGTCATCGACTTCGAGCGCCTGGCCATCCAGGCCCCCGAGATGGTCTTCGACCTGCCCGCCGACGGCCGCCGGATGATCCAGAAGGCGGAAGGCTATGTCGCCACCATCGTCAGCGGCGTGGTCACCTACGAAGAGGGCGAGGCGACCGGGGCCATGCCGGGCAAGCTGATCCGTGGGCCCCAGGGCCTGGATGCCCGGATGGCCGCCGAATAGGGCTACTGCCCGACCACGGCGGTCGCCCGGTTGGCGCTTTCGAAGTTGGACATGCCCAGGCTGATGGCCTGGGCATTGACGTCCGAGACCAGGGCGCGGTGGGTCTTCAGGCCGGCTTCGAAGGCGTCGAAGTCGGCCTTGCGGTTGAAGACGTAGCCGCGCGACTCCCAGAAGCCGGGCGCGCCTTTGAGGACGCGGATCAGGCGCTCGGCGGAGTCCATGATCTCTTCCTGGCCGTTGTAGAAGTTGGCGGTCAGCTCGAGGTCCTGCGCGATGCGGCGGTCCCAGATGGCCAGGGCGTCGTCGCGCCAGGCTTTGCCCTTGGCAAAGTTGGCGAGGGCTGCGCGGCTCTGGGCGAAGCGGTCCTCTGACAGCTTGCGCTGGCGGGCGTAGAGGGCGCGGGTCTGGGCGATGAGGCGGGGCGACTGGCGATAGCCGGTGTCGCGGGCCAGGCGGCGGGGATCGAGCACCGGGCCGTTGGTGGCGATCATCTCCATCAGCTCGACGTTGAACCTGCGGGTATCGTCATTGACCAGCCGGGTGTGGGCGTCGAGGGCGGTGGTGACCGCGACCTGGGCCTCGGCGGCGCGCAGGGAGGGGCCGATGGCGGCCGCCAGGGCGATGGCGCCGCCGACCACGGCGCAGAGCAGGAGCGGGGCGAAGTCCTCGAACCAGCCCCGGCGGTGGTCCTTTCGACGCGGTGTCCAGGCCAGGCCGAAGGTCGTCATCGCGGCGAGCGCCAGGCTGATGCCGACCAGTGGCAGGCTGGCGAAGCCGACCAGATAGACCAGCTGCGAGACCATGTCGGCGCCGATGGTTCCGCCCCTGGGAAAGCCGACCAGCCAGGTCAGGCCGCCGCTGACCAGCGCCACGACGGCGAGGAGGGCCCAGTAGAGGTTGCGGGTCTCGTCGGGCGCCCGGGCCGCGCGGGTGGCGTAGAAGGGCCGGTCGGCCGCGTCGTCACTCATCTGATCCCCCGATCCTGAAGGACCGAAATTGGAATAGGGGGGCCAACGCCGTCAACGGCAAATGGCTTTAAACATCTGTTCAAATCGCCATCGTTGCTGCCAGTATGGGGCAACGGAAAACATCCTCGGGAAGGGAACCCACTCCATGCGTGAAGCCGTCATCGTCTCCTATGCCCGCACGGGCCTGGCCAAGGCCGGGCGCGGCGGCTTCAACATCACCCCGCCGATGAGCCTGGCGGCGCATGCGATCAAGCACGCGGTGGCCAAGTCGGGCGTGGACCCCAAGGACATCGAGGACTGCTACCTCGGCAACAACGCCCACGGCGCGGCCAACATCGGCCGTCTGGCGGCGCTGCTGGCCGGGATGCCGGTGACCACGGCGGGCGTGACCATCAACCGCTTCTGCTCCTCGGGCCTGCAGGCCATCGCCATGGCCGCCAACCACATCCGCGGCGACGGCGGCGAGATCGTCGTGGCCGGCGGGGTGGAGAGCATCTCCATTCCGGGCGGCGGCGCGGGCGGCGCGGCGGCCAATGATCCCCACCTCGTGGACATCGCCCCGGCCATCTACATGGCCATGATCGACACCGCCGACATCGTCGCCGAACGCTACGGCCTCAGCCGCGAATACCAGGACGAGTACAGCCTGGAGAGCCAGCGCCGGATGGCGGCGGCCCAGGCGGCCGGCAAGTTCGCCGACGAGATCGTTCCGATGGCGACCAGGATGAAGGTCGTCGACAAGGCCACCAAGGAAGAGAGCATTGTCGACTACGTCGTCGACCGCGACGAGTGCAACCGCCCCGACACCACGCTGGAGGGCCTCAGCTCCCTGCAGCCGGTGAAGGGCCCCGGCAAGTTCATCACCGCCGGCAACGCCAGCCAACTCTCCGACGGCGCCGCCGCCGTGGTCATCATGGAAGCCAAGGAAGCGGAGCGCCGGGGCCTGGAGCCCATGGGCCGCTTCGTCAGCTGGGCCGCCGCCGGTTGCGAGCCGGACGAGATGGGCATCGGCCCGGTCTTCGCCGTGCCCCGCCTGCTGGCCCGCCAGGGCCTGAAGGTCGACGACATCGACATCTGGGAACTGAACGAGGCCTTCGCCTCGCAGTGCCTGTACAGCCGTGACCGCCTGGGCATCGATCCGGAGAAGTACAACGTCAACGGCGGCTCCATCGCCATCGGCCACCCCTTCGGCATGACCGGCGCCCGTTGCACGGGCCACCTGCTGCAGGAAGGCAAACGTCGCGGCGCC
>JAUMCZ010000039.1:0-4055 GCA_032122215.1 Caulobacter sp. | reverse complement strand
AGCAGGGTCGAGGACCATTCGCGGTCAAGCCAGGCCTCGCCGGTGACCTTCACCCGCTTGCCGTCCCGCAGGATCGTCCCCGTCACCGCCAGGTGCGGCAGGCTGTAGTAGTGGCTGGCTTCGGCCGAGCCCGGGCCCTTGCGGCTGAAGCCGCCCACGCCCTGCAGGATAGGCGGCTGGGTCGGGGCGAAGGTCAGGTCCAGATCGAAGTCCGACCCGCCCGCTTTCGTGCGCCAGCGGTTATCGGGGCCGCGGCGCAGTGACCAGTCGTCGATGACCAGATTGGCGTCGGTCCCGGACGCTTCGGCCAGGCCGAAGCCGGCGCGGGCGACGCGCTGGCTGTGCAGCAGCTTGCCCTTCTTCGGATCCGAGAGGGCGGCGTGCGCGAACAGCACCTGTCTGGCGGCGAAGGCGCTGGGGTTGGCCTGGTCGACGTCGGGGCGGGTGCGGAAGAAGGTGACCTGGAAGCCGAGCGGGCCGGTCTCCGTCTCCAGCCAGCCGGTGACGTACCACCACTCGGTGCGGAACGCCGGGTGGCTGCCGTGGTCGCGCGGGAAGGCGATGGTCTCGGCCGGGGTGACGGGGGCGTAGACCGGGGCGACACGGCCGGTGTCGGCGGCGATCAGCAGGAGGGCGGCGAGGGCGGCGATCAGGGGGCGCATCACCAGTCCTCCCGCACCGCGCGGACCGCGTCCATCGACAGGGCCCGACGGCCGGCCAGCAGGGCGGCGCCGGCCGAGGCGGCGATCAGGGTGACCGTCACGATGGCGAACAGGCCCCAGGGCAGGCGCGTCTCCATGGTCCAGTGGAAGGACTGCGGGTTGACCACATGGATCAGCACCTGGCTCATGATCAGGCCGAGCGTCAGGCCGGCGGCGACCCCGACCGTGCCGAGCAGGGCGCCCTCGATGGCCAGCATGGCGGTGATCTGGCGCTTGCGGACGCCCAGGTGGCGCAGCATGCCGAACTCCTTGGTGCGGGCCAGGGTCTGGGCCGAGACGGTGGCGGCGACGCCGGCCAGGCCGACGAGGATGGCGACGAACTCCAGCACATAGGTGATGGCGAAGCTGCGGTCGAAGAGGCCGAGGGCGATGGCGCGGATCTGGCCGGGGCGCAGCATCTCGGTGCGGGCGGCGAGGTCCGGCGGCAGGGCGGCGCGGACGGCGGCGGAGACTTCGTCCACCTTGGCGCCGGGCTTCATCTCGATCGAGGCCTCGCCGCGCAGGGCGTCGCCGGTCAGACGGCTGTAGTCCTCGCTGGTCAGGACCACGGCGCCGTTCTGGCGGGCGTAATCGCGCCAGAGGCCGGCGACGAAGACTTTCGGCCGGCCCTTGAGGGGCAGCTCCAGGGTCTGGCCGACCTTCAGATGGTTGAGCCAGGCGGCCGGTTCGCTGACCCAGATCGGCGTCAGGCCGGCGGGGACAGCGCGGGACTGGCCGATCAGGGGAATGCGGGCGCCGGGGTTGTCGCGGGTAACGGGCTGGGCGACGAGGGCGACGGGCGGGGCGTCGGTGGACAGGCGCAGGGGCGTGGCGCGGGTGAAATGGACGGCGGCGACGCCGGGGGCGGCGGCGATGCGGGCCTGGCCGGCAGGATCGAGGCCGCCGACCTCGGAGGGGCCGGTGAAGCGGATGTAGAGATCGTCCGGCAGGACCTGGCCCAGCCAGTCATCGACCGAGCCCCGGAAGCTGGAGACCATGACGGCCATGGCGATCATCAGCGAGGTCGAGGCGACAATGCCGCAGAGGGCGACAGCGGCCTGTGACGGGGCGCCCCACAGGCGGCGGACGGCCAGTTCGGTGACCGGGCTCTTGAGGGCCCGGGCTTCCAGCGGCGAAAGCAGGGCCCTGGCCAGCCAGGGCATGGCGGCGACGCCGCCGGCCAGCAGCAGGGCCATGGAGACATAGCCCAGCAGAGGCAGGCCATAGACGGCAGGGGCGAAGGCGCAGGCGGCGCCGAGGGCCAGCAGGATGAGGGCCAGGCGGAAGCCCGGCTTGGCCGACGGGTCGATGGCGTCGCCGACGTTCTTGAGCGCCACCGCCGGCTGGGCGTTGGCG
The DNA here is from genome assembly GCA_032122215.1 of Caulobacter sp. GTDB lineage: Bacteria > Pseudomonadota > Alphaproteobacteria > Caulobacterales > Caulobacteraceae > Caulobacter. Next base: position 1,998 of record JAUMCZ010000039.1, on the reverse strand, counting down.
GCCTCGCGGGCCGGTATCAGGCTGCCGACCAGCGCGCAGGCGAGGCCGAGGACGAAGAAGACGCCGGCCGCGACGGGGGCGAAGATCAGGGTGGGGCGGGCGCCCTGGAAGAAGCCGCTGCCCAGGTCGCCGCCGAGCAGGCGCAGCGCCGTGCCGGCCAGCAGGAGGCCCAGACCCAGCCCGAGGGCAGAGCCGACCGCCCCGACGATGCCGCCTTCGGCCAGGACCTGGATCAGCAGGGCCCGGCGATTGACGCCCAGCACCCGCAGCAGGGCAAACTGGGAGCGACGGCGGGCGACCGACAGGGACTGGGCGGAGAAGACCAGGAAGGCGCCGGTCAGCAGGGCCATCAGGGCCAGCATGTTGAGGTTGACCCGGTAGGCGCGGGACAGGCTGTCGCTGCGCCGCTCCTGGCTTTCCTGGGTGACCACCTCGGCCTCGGGCGGCAGGCTTTTCTCCAGCACCGCGCGGGTGGTGGCGGGGTCGGCGCCCTGTTTCAGCTTGAGGTCGACGCGCTGGAGCTTGCCGATCTGGCCGAAGCGCCACTGGGCCGCGGCGATATCCATGACCACGATGCGGCGGCCTTCGGCGACGCCGGGGAGCGGGCCGGCGATGGTCAGGGGGACGGTTCGGCCGCCGGCGGCGATGGTGATGACGTCGCCCGGTTTGCGGCCCTCCATCAGGGCCGGCGAGACAAAGGCGCTGTTCTCGTTGAACACCGCCCCGGCCCCGCCGAAGCCGCCCTCCCCCGCCCCTGAGGGTCTGCCCAGCAGGTTGGGCGTCACGGCGGCGGCGCGGAAGATGTCGAGGCCGATCAGGGTCAGCCGCTGTTCCTCGCCGGGGACAACCCCGGTCAGCTGGATCACCGGGCTGGCGACGGCGACGCCGGGAACGCGGGCCAGCGTCGGATAGAGGCCTTCGTCGAAGCCGACCGGGGCGACCGACTGGACCTGAAGGTCGGCGTCGCCGTTGACCGTGCTGATCGCCTTGGAAAACTCGGTCAGGGCCGAGGCGTTGATCAGGTGGACGGCGAAGCCCAGGGCGACGCCGACGGCGATGGCCACGGCGGCGGTGACGACCCGCACCGGCTGGCTGCGCCATTCGCCGAGGATCAGCCAGAACATGGCCCGCAGGCTGGGCCGCTTGTCAGCCATGAGGCACGAGACCCTGATGGGTCAGGGTCAGCCAGCGGTCGGCGGCGGCGCCCACCTTTTCCGAGTGGGTGACGATCAGCAGGGCGGCGCCGGCCTCGCGGGCCTGGCCGGCCAGCAGGTCCATGATCCGGCCGGAGGTTTCCGGATCGAGGTTGCCGGTCGGCTCGTCGGCCAGGATCAGGGCCGGGCGGTGGACCAGGGCGCGGGCGATGGCGACCCGTTGAAGCTCGCCGCCCGACAGCTGCCGGGGGTAGTCGCCTCCCCTGCCCTGCAGGCCGACGGCGTCGAGCAGGGCGGTGGCCTTGGCGATGGCCTGGTCCGGCGGGGTGTGGGCTAGGACCAGCGGCAGGGCGACGTTGCGGGCCAGGGTCAGGTGCGGCAGCACATGGAAGGCCTGAAAGACAAAGCCGATACGGTCGCGCCGCATCAGGGTGGCGCCGTCGTCATCGAGGCCGGACAGTGGCTGGCCACCGATGACGATCTCGCCCCGGTCGGCGCGGTCGAGACCGGCGATCAGGTTGAGCAGGGTGGATTTGCCCACCCCGCTCTCGCCCATGACGGCGACGAACTCACCGGGGGCGACGGCGAGGTCGAGACCTTCGAACAGCACGCGGCCGCCAGGCAGGGATTTGGTCAGGCCGTGCAGGGCCAGCATGGGGGTGGTCATCGGGGCGAGTCTAGCGGCTCGAGGCGTGAGGGGAAGGCGGCTTGCGCCCAACCGGAGATTTTACCTGGGCGATACTCCAGGCCGCGCCAGATTGAGGCCCTTTACTTCCATGGCGCGACGGGACCTATTCGCAAGTTTGACGGGAAATTATCACCCTGGGGAGGGCTGGATCATGAG
>JAUMCZ010000038.1:0-11566 GCA_032122215.1 Caulobacter sp. | reverse complement strand
TGCAGGGTGTTGTTCAGCGCGTGGCCGATGTGCAGGCTGCCGGTGACGTTGGGCGGCGGGATGACGATGCTGAACGGCTCGGCGTTCGGGTTGTCGGTCGGGGCGAACGCGCCCGACTCTTCCCAGGCCGCGTACAGGCGCGGCTCGACGGTTTTCGGGTCGAATGTCTTCTCAAGCATGGCGGTGTCTATCGATTGTGTGAAGCGGACTGGCAAGCGCCAGACGCGATAAAGGGCAGACCGGCGTGGCCGGTGCTGCCCTCATCCGACCCGCAGGCGCGGGCCACCTTCTCCCGGCCAGCGGGAGAAGGGAAAGTTCTATACTCGGCCGCGCTGCAGCTTCTCGACCGCCTCGGCGACCTTGGCCTCGGCGATGCGGGGCAGGTTTTCGTCCAGCCACTGCTTCAGCAGCGGCTTGAGCAGTTCGCGGACGACGTCGTCGAGGCTGCGGCCCGGGGCCGGCATCGACAGGGCGGCTTCCAGGCGACCAAAGGCCGAAGCCGTCGCGCTGGCGGCGGCGGCGCCGATCAGATCGTCGTCCTCGCCCGGGGCGCTGTAGCTGGGCGGCGGGACGTAGGGCGCGGGCTCAGGTTCCGGCGCGCTGAACACCGGCGCAGGCTCGGGTTCGGGCGTCCAGGCCGGTTCCGGCGCGGCTGGCTCGTAGACGTCGAGGTCGCCGTGGGTTTCCAGCGGCGCCGAGGCCTCGATGGCGTCGGTCAGTTCCAGGACATCTTCGTCCTCGGGCTCGACCGGGGCCGGCGCGAAGACCGGTTCGGGAGCAGCCTGGGCCTCCGCCGGCGGCGCGTCATCTTCAGAGATGATGCGGCGGATAGAGGCCAGGATTTCCTCCATCGTCGGTTCCTGGGCGGTCTGTTCGGACATTTGACGGGCCTGGGCTTGAAGCGGACGAATCCGGACTGATGGGCAAGCCTAAGCTTACCCACCGGTTCCTGCAAATAGGTGCGGCCATAAGTCTTACGCTCACGTTGAGAGCGCGCAAACTTACTTGTTCGCGGTCTTCACCGCTTCGTCCGGAGCAGGTCCGATTTTCGGCGCCAGAACATGGTCGACGACAGCCACCGCCGGCTCCCACGGCACCCAGCCGAAGCTGCGGTAGACTTTCCGGTTGTGGGTCTTGGGATCGTACAGCGTCTGGTCAGGGGTCAGCCAGCGGGCTTCCAGCTTGCCGATGGCGGCCAGCACGAAGGCCCCCGCCAGGTACTCGTCGCGACGGGCGTTGATCAGCGACAGCTCGGCGTTCCGCAGTTCCTGCTGGGCGTTCAGCACGTCCAGCGTGGTGCGCAGGCCGACCTGGGCCTCCTGCCGGACGCCTTCGAAGGCGATTCGGGCGGCGCGGACCTGCTCCTCGTTGCTGGCCAGGGCGGCGCGGGCGCCGAGCAGCTGGTTCCAGGCCTGGGCGACGTCCTGCTGGGCGGCGCGGCGGGCGCCCTCGATGGCGGCCGCGTCGGCGTTGTTCTGCTCCTGGGCCTGACGGATCGCGGAAGAGATCTGGCCGCCGCTGAACAGCGGCACCGACAGGGAGACCTGGCCGGAGACGCCGCGGTCGAAATCGTCGAAGGGATCGTTGGTGACGGCCGACCCCGAAGCGTCGACCTGGCCACGCAGGCTGATGCTCGGACGGGTCGCGGCCTTGGCCTGGGCGACGCGGGCCCGGCTGGCTTCCTCGGCGTAGTTTGCGGCCAGCAGGCCGGGGTTGCTCTCCTCGGCCATCACGAAGGCGTCTTCGATGCTGGCGGGCAGCAGTTCGACCAGCGGCGGCTCGGCTTCGAGATCGCCCGGGTTCTGGCCGACCACCTGGGCGTAGTTGGCGCGGCTGATGGCCAGCTGGGCGCGGGCGTTCGACTGCTGCGACTTGGAGGCAGCCAGACGGGCCTCGGCCTGGGCGACGTCGGTACGGGTGATTTCACCCACCTCGAAGCGGGCGCGGGCTTCGTCCAGCTGGCGTTGCAGGACAGCAACGTTCTCGTCGGCGATCCGCAGCGATTCGATATCGCGGCGGACGTCGACGTAGAACTGGATGACCTGGCTCAGAACATTCGATTCGACCGAGCGCAGGTTCTGGCGGCCGGTTTCGATGTCAGCCTGGGCGGCGCTGACCTGCGAGCGGACCCGGCCGCCGGTGTAGAGGGGCTGATCGATGGTGATGGCGGCGCTGGTCGAGGAGCCCCGTCGAGAGTCGATCGGTGCGGTGAATAGGCCAGTTGATTGCGGCGTGCCGAAGCGGTCGTAGCTGATGCCGTAGTTGACGCTGGCGCTGACGTCCGGGCGGTAGCCGCTGCGGGCCTGGACGACGGTTTCGTCGAGCGCGCGCAGGTTGGCGCGCTGCTCACGAAGGGTGGGGTTGGTCTGGTAGGCCAGCGCGATCGCGTCGGCCAGCGACTCGGCGAACGCCGGCGCGGCCGTGCCGGCGATAATCCCGGCGGTGCAGATGGCGGCCAACAGCCCGGCCTTACGGCTCTTGAACATTAGAACTATCCCCAGAGGCGACGAAGCCGCCCTTATATGATCGCCTGTAAGTCTCGCCGCCGGTCGCGGCCAGTTAAGCTTTTTTCACCCAACAACGTTGCCGCAGGATTACAGCCTTGACGGCTTCGCGCCAAAGTCGCGAAGCGTCGCAGGCTTATTCCTCAAAAGGCGAAGGCCGCCTTGGGCGCGAAACCGGGCAGCAGCGGGGCCGCCGAGTCGAACACCGAGCGACCACCGACGCCGTCTTCAGACCTAACATAGGTCATCGCGCGGCCAACAGGACCCGACCGCTCGACGATTCCCAGACGACCGTGCAGCGCGAGCACACCCGTCCACGCCTCCGGGACCGTCGAGACGGCGCCTTCGCTGATCACCAGGTCGTAGGGCCCGCCGCTGACCGCCGTCAGATCCTCGCCGTCAAGGCGGGTGACGCTCAGGCCCATGGCCTCCAGCACCGCAGCGGCATAGGGGGCGGAGATGGCCAGGGCGCGCTCGCCGGCCTTGGGGCCCAGGTTCTGCAGAAGCTTGGCGATATCCCGCGGACGCATCAGGTAGAGACCCGGCGCGTACTCGACCTCGGTGTCCGCATAGGCGCCGGCGGCCCTGCTCGCCGGCAGAAGAGATTCGCGAGCGACGCTTCGGATAGCGTCGGTGATGGTCAGGTCGGTGACATCGGCGGTGCGGACTTGGCTCTCGACCATGTTCTCGCGCGCGGCGGCGAAATCGGCGGCCATGGAATCCCTCGGAAAAGCGCTGCGTTTGCTGGCTCGGCTTATAGGTCCGGCCTTAAGGAGAACGCAATGAGGCGTCGCTAATGCTTGTCGTCGCGGCTCGCCTCTGATAGCGAACCGCCTCCCCGACGCACCGCCAGTGTCGGTGGACGGAAGGCCCGATGGCGGAGTGGTTACGCAGAGGACTGCAAATCCTTGCACCCCGGTTCGATTCCGGGTCGGGCCTCCAACTTTCTTCCTGATCAGGATTGCGCTGAATCGGCTAGTGTCCCCGCAGGAGGCCAGGCCATTGCCCTACAACGGCGACCTTTTCGGAACGCGGCTGGGGCCGATCGCCTGGCCGGCGACGACGCGGCGGGCGCTGGCCTTCAGGGCGGTGCTGGCGCCCGATGACGCGGCCGGCCTCGATGACGCTGCTGGACCGCTCGAGGCCCTGCCGATGCAGATCGTCAGTCCCGAGTGGGTGCTGGCCCTCATGGCTCGCGACCTGCCCGGCCAGGCGCTGACGTCTGACGAGCAGCGACGTGGCGTGCATGTCTCCCAGGACAGTCGGATCCTGAGGCCCATACATGCGGAGGACATTCTGCAAGTCAGCGGCGAGATCGTCGGAGTCAGGGCGAGTCGGGCGGGCGCGGTGGTGACCACCCGCTACGAAACCCGGGCCGGCGACGAGCTTGCTGCGATCAGCACCAGCGTCAGCATCCTGCGCGGTGTGACCGTCAATGGCCCGGAACATCCTGAAGGCGCGGAAGCGCCCTGGCCCGCTTTCGAAGCGGCGGGCGAGCCGCGCCCCCTGCTTACAAGCCGGGGCTTTCCGCACCAGTATTCGGAGTGCGCCGAGATCTGGAACCCGATCCATACCGAGCGGGCCGTCGCCCTGGCCGCCGGGCTGGAGGACATCCTGATCCACGGCACGGCGCTTTGGGCCCTGGCTGGTCTGGCCTTGACCCCGCCGGGCGGGAGGCTGACCCGCCTGGCCGCCCGCTTCCGCGCCCCAGCCTGGGCCGGCCAGCCGATGGCGCTGCTGCCCGGCTCCGCTATCGGACGCCAGACCCCCTTCCAACTGACCGCGCCCGATGGCCGGCTGCTCTGTGAGGGTTTCGCCGAAACCTGAGGCTGCCCGGGAGCGACAGTTGTGTCTGTAAGTGAGCGCTCACTTGCAAACACCCTTTCAGTATGGTGTTGTGCCGGCAACGGAGGATGCCCGCATGACCTGGGTTGCCATTTTCGTCCTGACCATCGCGCTCTGGCGCCTCTGGGAGGACCAGAAGGTTCTGCGCCGGCAGGCCGCCGAGCAGAACGAGCGGCTGGAACGATTGGAATTCCCGGTCACTGTGGCTCGTCTTGATCGTCTCAGCGAGGACTGGGCTCCCAAGGCCGCTCCGGAGCCAGCGGAGCCGCCTGCCCCGCCAGAGCCTGAACCCGCCATGCCGCTGGCCCCCAGCGAGCCGGTGGCCCTGCCCGACCACGCCGAGCCTGAGCCGACGCGGCCGCCCCCTTCCCCGCCGCTTGCGCCCGTCCGTCCTGAGCCGCCGCGCATAAACCTCGGAGAACTGCTGGCCGAGCGCGGCCTTGCCTGGCTGGGCGGCGGCGCTCTTGTGCTCGGCGGCGTGTTTCTGGTCGGCTACGCGGCGCAGCAGGGTTGGTTCAATCCGGTTGTGAGACTGATCGCCGCCGTCGGCCTGGCCGGGCTGATGCTGGCCGCCTCGGAGGTGCTGCGCCGCCGGCCGGGGCCGCGGCAGCAGCCTCTGGCTTCCGCCGTGCTGGCGGGGGCCGGCGCCAGCACCCTCTATGCCACCCTGTGGGCCGCCTACGCCCTGTATCAGTACATTGACGGCGCGGTGGCCGCAGTCCTGCTGCTTGCCGTCTCCGGCCTGCTGCTGGCCCTTTCGCGTGACCGCCGCGAGCCGCTGGCCCTGATGGCCCTGTTCGGCGCCTTCATCGCCCCCCTGATCACCGATTTCGACGCCTGGAGCGATGCCGCCCTGATGCTGCACACCCTCGGCGTGGCCGCCGCCGGCCTGGTCGTCGCCCAACGCCGCCAGTGGGAGGGAGCCGCCCTTGCCGCCAGCGCCGGCGGCCTGGTCCTGCACCTGGCCACCAGCTGGGCCGGCGAGCCCTGGCGACAGGTGCTGACGCCCCTGCTGCTCGTCGCCCTGACTCTGGCCTGGCGTCATCGCCGCACCGGCGAGCCGCACCCCCTTACTGTCGCCATCCTGCCCGTCGCCTTCGGTCTCGCTGGCCTCAGCCTTCTGGTCCTGTTCGGCGCCGTTCGGGACGCCGGCCACATCGCCGGCGGCGTCGGGGCCAGTCTGACCCTGACCGCGATGATCGCCTTCTCCGCACGGCGTGGCTGGACCAGCGCCTGGCTTCTGGCCGGTCCGACGGCCCTTCTGGTCGGCGGACTGGCCGTCGATATCGCCATAGGCCACGGTCCGGCCTTGGCCACTGCCCGCGTCGGCGCGCTCGTCGCCATCGTCGGCCTCGCGGTCGCCAGCCTGAGCGTCTTCCGCCAGCCCCGGTTCGACGCTGCCCCCGCTCCCATCGCCATCGGCGCCTTCCTCCTTGCTCAGTTGGCCGGGTTCGGCCTGCCAAGCCTGCCGGGCGCCGGAATGGTGCTGCTGGGCGCCCTGCCCGCGCTGGCCGCCGCCGTCTGGCTCGGCCGTCGCGCAGAGGCCGACCGGCATCAGGACGCCTGGACCCTGTCAGGGGCCGCCGGCCTGTTGCTGGCCGTCTTCATCATGGCGCCCGATTGGAGCCGGCCCGCCGCCTTCGCCGGCATGGCCCTCGGGTTCGCTGTGGTCCAGCGCCGTCTGAGGTGGCTGGGACTGAGCATCGCCGCCATGACCGCCGTCGGTCTGGCCAGCTCCGCCGCCCTGGTTCCCGACTTCGTGCTGCCCGCGTTGGAGAGCGCCGGCGGGGCGGGCCGCGCCGTCGCCGCCTGCGTCATCGGGGCCGCCCTGGCCGCTCTGGCCGCCTGGCGGCTGGTTCCCGCGCCGCCCATCAGCGCGGCGCGTCAGGTGTTGGCCGCCGCCGGGGTGGGTCTGGGCCTGATCGGCGCCTTCCTTGCCCTTCGCTTCGCCGCCGCCGGTGAAAGCCCGGCCATCGGCCTGTTGATGGAATCGGCCCTTCGCACCCTGCTCCTGGCCATGGCGGGCGCCTCGACCCTGCTGATGCTGCGCGAAGCGAAGGGAGTCATCGCCCGCTTCGGGCCCCATGTGCTGCTCGGCATCGCCTTGGCCAGTTTCGTCGTCGGGCCGCTGTTCTGGTTCAATCCGTGGTGGGGCGTCGACGCCGAGGCCATCGAGGCTGTCCCGTTCATCAACACCCTGTTGCTCGCCTATCTGGCCCCTGCTGCAGTGCTCGGCGTCGCCGCCACACGGCTCTATCGTCGACATGCGCTGCAGCCTGCCCGTCTCTACGGCGCGGCGGCCGCCTTCATCGCCTTCCTCTGGGCGCTGCTGGAGCTGCGCCATCTGTTCCACGGCCCGCAGCTGTGGTCGGGCGCGACCAGCTTCGCCGAATGGACAGCCATCGGCCTGTTGATGGTCGCCACGCCCCTGGTCCTGCGTCGCTTTGCTCCCGCGCCCGCCCGCACCGACGCAGAGGTGGCCGCCAGCCGCGTCAGCGTCGTCGCCCTGCCTCTGGCCTTCCTCCTGGTCGGGGTGCTGCATGCGCCCTGGTGGGGTCTGGTCAGCGGCCCGCTCGGCGCGCCCTGGATCGCCTTCCCGGCCCTGCTGGGCCTGGCCGTGCTGGCGGTGCTCAACGGTCGCAGCCTGACCGGCGCGGGCCGCGAGTTGGCCCAGGTCGTCGCCGCCGCCTTCGCCCTGGTCACCGTCACCCTGGCGACCCGCTACAGCTTCCACCCGGCCAACCTGGAGGCGACGACCAGCAACGGGCTGGAGACCTGGACCTATTCGGCGCTCTGGGCCCTGTTCGGGGCCGGCCTGCTGGCCCTGGGTTCGGCCCGGCGGGAGCGGTCGCTGCGCTGGATGGCGCTGGGCATTCTGTTCTTCACCGCCGGAAAGGTGCTGCTGTTCGACATGGCCAGCCTCGACGGTGTCATCCGCGCCGCCAGCTTCCTGGCGGTCGGGGCGCTGATGGTGGCGGCGGCGGTGCTGGCCCGCCGCCTTGGCCGGCCGACACCGGAGGACGCCTAGAACAGCACCTTGCGGACGGTAAAGGTCACGCTGCGGCCGTTGGGGTCGAGGAAGTCACGCTGATAGTTCAGCGGCGTCTGGCCGTTGCTGCTCTCGACGTCCTGACCTTCGTCAAAGAGGTTGTTGAAGCGCAGTTCCAGCCGGGTTCCCTTCAGCCAGGGGGCGGCCTTCATGAGGTTCTCGCGGGCGCTGAGATCGGTGGAGACATCGAAGTTGACGGTCGCGAACGGCCTGAAGGTCAGGTCGGTCCCGCCCACGCCGCCGTCGATCCGGCTCTCGCCGCGCCAGTTGACGGTCAAGCCGGCGCCATTGCCGTCCTTGAACGCCCGCACAAAGCCGAAGACCTCGTCCTGGGCGCCGCGGCCACTTTCCAGCTGGTCGATGACCGGAAGACCGGGGCGCACCTCGATCTCATCCTGGATCCTGTGGCGAAGGTTGAGGTGCATGATCACGCGGCCCTGGCCGGGTTGCATGTTGAAGCTGGCGCCGCGAAAGCCGCCGCCCGTCCCGCGAGGACCGCCGGGGCCGCCCTGCCCCATGATCACCACGCCGCCGCCGGGACCGCCCGGGCCACGCGGCCCACCGCCAGGCGGGCCACCCGGTCGCGGGCCACCACCCGGTCCGACTCCCGGCCCCCCCGGGTCACCCGGCCGGCCGCGTCCGCCGGCCGGCGCCGTCGGTTTGCCGAAGGGGAAGCTGTAGAACATGCTGAACCGCACATCCTGCTGCTCGGTGCGGCTGAAGTTCAGCGCCCGGGCGTCGAGGGCGATCAACTGGCCGGAGCCGTCGCGGGTGAAGCGGCCCGGCAGGGCGGCTTCCAGCTCGGGGGTGATGGCGGGGAAGCCGCTGATGGCGTCGTCGGTGCGGGTCCAGACGTAGCTCAGGTTCAGGCGCAGCTCGCGCTTCTCGAACGGCTTCAGGCTGGCTCCGAAGCGGGCCACCTGGCGGCTGTCCGCGACCAGGCCCGGATTGCCGCCGGTGACATAGGTCACCAGCACGGTCTGGCCGGTGGCGAAGTCAAACACCGGCACGTTGGGTGTCGAGAGAATGGGATCGTTCAGCTGGCCGACGTCGGGCGCGCCGCGTTCCTGGCTGTAGAAGGCGTTCAGCCCAAAGGGCTCCCAGGGCGACCAGTTGAGGCTGGCGTTGGCGTTGAACAGGCCGCCGAAGTCCGACGCTTCGTAGTATTCCGCGCCGATGCTGCCCGACATCTCCCCCAGCCCGCCAAGCGGACCCTCATCGCGGTTGATAAGGCTGCCGAAGATGTCGGCCTTGCCGTAGTAGCGATCGCGGGACAGCGCCCGGTCAACCCGCACGCCCGAGCGCACGCTTTGGGATTCCAGCGAGCGGGTATCCCACCCCACGGTGATCACCGACTGCACCGGTCCGGCCGGCAGGTCGAACAACCGACCTGCGAGCATCAGTTCCAGCGAACCGGTGCTGTTGACCGAGTTGGCGGTGTCGTCGGGCAGGAGGGCGAGGCCGGCGAGGCTGCCGAAGGGGTTGGCGGTCAGCGCGCCGGCGTTGAGCTGGCCCTGGAAGGCGGCGGCGGAATAGCCCCGCCCGGTCCGCGTATCGCTCTGCACCCGATTGTAGTCGCCGGTCAGGGTCCATCGCCAGTCACCCGCGACATAGCCATCGACCACGATCCCGGCCTTGGCGGTCAGGACATCGCTGGTGCGGGTCATGGCGCCCGGCGCGTCGACATAGCGGAACAGCTGAACGTCGTCCGCGAACGGCGAGTGGGGATTGGTCGACGGCAGGATCAGGGCGACGCCCGGCAGGCCGAGGTAGGACAGGCTCGAGCGGTCCTGCACCGACGCGCTCAGGGTCGCCTGGGTCTTGCCGTCGAGGTCGTGAGCCACAGAGCCTTCGATCTGGAAGCGTTCGACATCGGGCGAGAGGGTGCGGAAGGCGGTGAGGTCATCGGTGCGGGCGGCCCCGGCTCCAGCCTGGAAGTCCGCCAGGCCGGGCGTAGCGTTGCCCCGCGGCGCGGCCGCCACGATGACGGGACTGCCGGCCAGCGCCGACAGCGCCGGATCGATCTCGGTTCCGTAAGGCAGGCCCGTGACGTTGCCGGTGAGATCAAACGGCCGGCTGCCGGGATCGCGGACGATGTCGCGCTCGTCCTCGAACAGGGCGGTCTGCCGCTCGTACTCGAGATCCAGGTTCCAGCGGTCGCCCTTGTAGACCTGGAAGAAGGTCCCCCCGATCTTGCCGCGTTCAGCCCCGCCCTGGGTCGGACCGCCGCCCTCCAGCCGGCCTGTGGCCTGCCGGAAGACCGGCTTTAGGACGACGTTGATCACCTTCTGGTCGACCGGGTAGCCGTAGGACAGCGCCACCTGCTCGGGCAGGATGTCGGTGCGCTCGATGGCCTCGCTGGGGATGCTGCGGGTTTCCTGGAAGCCGGAGGTGCGACGGCCGTTGAGCAGGACGATCGGCTGGCCGCCGCCGCGCCCGCTTGACGAGGCGGTCAGGGACGCCAGCTGCTCGACGAGTTCGCCGATGTTGTTGGCGCCCAGCGCCTTGATGTCCTCTTCGCTGAGCGTGACTTCCGGCTCGACGTCGACGGTGACGCTGCCGCGAGGCCGCACGCCCTTCACTTCAACGGCGGTGACATCGCCTTCGACCTCTTCCGGCAAGGGCGCGGCCGCCGGCTGCGGCGGAGCGGTCGTCTGGAGAACGCTGGCCGCGAGGGCGGTCAACAGGGTGGCGGCGAGCGTCATCGAGTTCAGACTTTTTGGTAAGCGGGAGGACTGTCGGCCGGGAAGTAGCCCCGCCCGCCGACATTGCAATGCCTCATAGCCTTGCGGCTAGATTGTGACCGCCCCACTCCGCGCCCTGAGCGCGAGTATCTCCTCCGCCTACCAGCGCCTGGCCATCGTGACGCCGAACGTGCGCGGCGCGTTGTAGGTGCGGAAACCGACCCCCAGCGCGCCATTGTTGACGCCCTGCACGACGTAGCTCTCGTCCGACAGGTTCTTGCCCCAGAGGCTGAACGACCAGCCGCCCTCAGAGGTCAGGCCGACCCGACCGTCGAAGGTCCAATAGCTGTCCTGGACCAGCAGCGGGTCGTTGATGGCGTCCTTGAACACCGAGTCCGAATACTTCGCCCCGCCCTGCAGCTGCAGGCTCCAGTCGGCGCCGAGTGGGATGTCGTAGGCGCCCCCGGCGTTGAAGGTGACCTCGGGGGCGTTGGGCAAGCGGTTGCCCGTCGGCACGGTGCCGGCGGTTACAGCAAACGCCCCGAGCTCCGCGTCAAGCAGGCCAAGGCCCAGCTGGATCGTCAGACCGTCAACGGCCGGCGGTCGCCAGGTCAGGTCGGCGTCGAGACCCGTGATCTTCGCCTCATCGACATTGCCCAGCCGCTGGATCGGCAAAGCTCCGGAGGTGTCCCGGATGAAGGTCTGCACATCGCTGTAGTCATAGTGGAACAGGCTGGCGGCGACCTGCACCCCGCCGCCCAGCCGCGCCTTCACCCCGCCCTCGAAGGCGACGAGAGTTTCGGGATCATAGGGCTGCAGCTGGCCGCTGTTGGTGGTGACGCCGCTGAAGAAGCCGCCCGACTTCACGCCCTGGCTGACCGAACCATAGACGAGCACATCGTCCGTCGGTTTCCAGTTGAGGCCCAGCTTGTAGGACCAGTTGGTGTCCGAGATGGTGTCGTCGATGAAGGAGATGCGGATCGGCCCGGTCCCGCAGGCCGCGCCGCTGAGGGCGCTGCCCGGGCAGAGCGGGACGAGGTCGTCCGTGCCCCCCTGGTAGGCCTTCTCCTCCCAAGTGTAGCGCAGGCCAGCGACGAGGCTCAGCGTCGGGGCCAGGCGCCATTCACCGTTGCCGAACAGGGCGGCCGATTGCGTCTCCTGCTGCCCGAAGCTGTAGATTCGGGTGTTGAACAGATCTTCGAGGAAGCCCGGGTTGGACGTGTCGACGTCGTCCGAGGAATAGAAGGCGCCGACCAGCCAGTTCAGACTATCGGTATCACCGGCCAGCCGCAACTCCTGCGAGACCTGGGTGATGGTGTCGTTCTGGATGAAGTCGATCTGGCGCAGTGGCGTGGCATCGGTGTCGATGTAGAAGCTGCGCTCGAAATCCTGGTAGCCGGTGACCGAGGTCAGGGTGGCGAAGCCCAGGTCCCATTGCGCCCGCAAGGTCGCGCCCCACTGGTCGATGTTGTAGAACTGGCCAG
>JAUMCZ010000037.1:3621-8106 GCA_032122215.1 Caulobacter sp. | reverse complement strand
CGATGCTCCCTCGTCAACCACCGCCGCGAGCCTAGCCAGGCGTCTTTGCCGGACCTGGAAATCTTGAACCGGCGTACCTTCAAGGCGTTGCTACCGCAGATCAGGATTCTTCAATGCAGCGACACCTTATTCCCTCGAGACCGGCGTCATGACGGCTTTGACACGAAGTGACCTTCGGCTTGTGGGCGATGTGGGCGGGACCAACTGCCGGTTCGCGCGGGTCGACACAAACGCGACCAGTCTGGTGCTGATCGACCCGCGAAGCTTTGTCCGCGCTGATTTCGACAGCCTCGAGGACGCTATCGACCACTATCTCGGCGCCGCCCCTGGCCAGCCGCACGAGGCTGTCATTGCGGTGGCGGGACCCGTCAGCGCAGGGCGCGTGCGCCTGACCAACGGCCGCTGGACGATCAGCGAAGCCGGCATCGCGTCGCGCGGGTTCGACCGGGTCCGGCTGATCAACGATTTCGAGGCTCTTGCCCTGTCGGTGAACGCCCTGGGCCCGAACGACCTCGGCGACATTGGCGGACCTGCCGATGGCCAGGCGCGTGGCACGGTGGCGGTCCTCGGGGCCGGCACCGGTCTGGGCGTCGGGGCTCTGGTCCGGGACTCCCACGGCGAGGCGGTGGCCGTTTCGGAAGGCGGTCATATCGCCTTCGCCCCGACCGACGATCTCGAAATCGACATCCTGCGCAACCTGACCGGCCGATTCGGCCGGGTGTCGCTGGAGCGGCTCCTGTCCGGCCCGGGCCTGGTCAATCTCTACGAGGCCCTGGCCGGGCTGAAGGGCGTCGAGCCCCTGCCGCTGGACCCGAAGGATGTGGTGGAGCGCGCCACGGCCGGACGGGACCCGCTCTGCGCCGAGGCGCTTGAGCGCTTCTGCCGGATCTACGGCGCCGCTGCCGGCGATTTCGCCCTGGCCTATGGCGCGACCGGCGGGGTCTATCTGGGCGGCGGCATCGCGCCCAGGATCATCGACGTTCTCAGGTCCAGCGGCTTCCGCGCCGCCTTCGAGGCCAAGGGCCGGTTCACCAGCTACTGCGCGGCCATCCCGACCAGGGTGATCCTGCACCGCCATGCGGCCTTGCTAGGGGCGGCAGTGGCGCCATTGGGGAGAGTATAGACTTCAGACAGCCCTTGTTCGCCAAGGCTTCGCAGGGCATCCTGCTTGGCTCATGCGCGCATAACAGAAGGACTTGTCCTGCGAAGCTGGTGCGCAGCGCGCACGAGCGAAGCAGAATGGTAGGCCGGGTGGGGGTCGAACCCACGACCATTCGATTAAAAGTCGAATGCTCTACCACTGAGCTACCGGCCCGCTTGAAGACACCGAATTAGGGGGTCCGAAGCGGCGCGGACCATAGTGGCGCCCGTCCGAGGGAGCAAGCGCTTGCGGGACGGTTTCTGAAGGATATGAATTGCCGCCATGCGCACCCTCATCGCCCTGCCCCTGATCGCCCCCCTGCTGATCATCCTGGCCGCCTGCGCCACCACCTCGCCACCCGCGCCGGGACGGGTGCGGACCACCGACCAGGTCAACAAGGGCAGCCTGGTCGGGGCGGCGTCTTCGCCGCTGCGCGACATCAATCTCATGAGGACCAAGATCCCGCAGGTCCTGCTCGATTCCCTGGCCGATCCCTATGCCAAGCCCTATCCGATGAGCTGCAAGGAGATCGCCGCTGTGCTGATCCCGCTCGACGAGGCGCTGGGCCCTGACATGGACCAGCCCAAGCCGACCAAGGCAGACCGCGGCCTGATCGCCGACAGCCGCGAGTTCGTCACCGACGAGGCCATGCGCGAAGTGGTCGGGATGGCGCAGGACATCATCCCCTACCGCGGCTGGGTGCGGAAGCTGACCGGGGCCGAGCAGCATGACAAGCTGGTGCGTTCAGCGATAACGGCCGGCGGCATCCGGCGGGGCTATCTGAAGGGTATCGGCCTGGCCAAGGGCTGCAAGCCACCGGCAGCGCCGACGCCGTACACCGGCCCGCCGATCAAGCTGCGTGATCCATCGACTCCGCAGTATCCGGTCAAGAAATAGTGGGCGCTGATCGGGGACAGGAACGCCGGCCCGGACGACTGTTCTGACTGGATCGACCGCCGTTGCGCGGCGATCCAGTCCCCTAGGACGTAGGCTTGGTCTGCCGCGCCGCGAACTCGCGGCGGAAGCTGTCCAGCCGCCCCTCGGCTATGACGGTGCGAAGCGTGGCGGTCAGCAGCTGGAAGAAGGCGATGTTGTGCCAGCTCAGCAGGACCTGACCGAGGATCTCGTCGGCCTTCACGAGGTGGTGCAGATAGGCCCGTGAATAGGATGTTCCCGCGGGCCCGGTGATGTCCGGATCGATCGGGTTGTCGTCCTCAGCGAAGCGGGCGTTCTTCAGGTTGATCGGGCCGTCCCAGGTCCAGGCCTGGCCGTGGCGGCCCGAGCGGGTCGGCAGGACACAGTCGAACATGTCGACCCCGCGCGCCACCGCCTCAACGATATCGATCGGCTTGCCGACGCCCATCAGGTAGCGCGGCCGGTCGGCGGGCAGCAGGCCGGGGGCGTAGTCGAGGACCTCGCACATGGCGGCATGGCCCTCGCCGACCGCCAGGCCGCCGATGGCGTAGCCGTCGAAGCCGGTCTCGATCAGGCGCTCGGAGGATTCGCGGCGCAGGGCCTCAAACGTCGAGCCCTGCTGGATGCCGAACAGAGCCTGGCTGTCGCGGGTCCCGAACGCGGTCTTGCTGCGCTGGCCCCAGCGGGCCGACAGCTGCATGGCCTCGCGGGCGCGGTCTTCCTCGGCCGGCCAGCTGACGCATTCGTCCAGCTGCATGACGATGTCGGAGCCCAGCAGGTCGGCCTGGATCTCGATGGAGCGTTCCGGCGACAGCACGTGTTTGGAGCCATCGATGTGGCTGGCGAAGGTGACGGCATCCTCCTTGACCTTGGCGATGTTCGACAGGCTCATCACCTGGAAGCCGCCGCTGTCGGTGAGGATGGGTTTGTCCCAGCGCATGAACCTGTGCAGGCCGCCCAGCCGCTGAACCCGCTCGGCCGTCGGGCGCAGCATCAGGTGGTAGGTGTTGCCCAGCAGGATGTCGGCGCCGCTTTCCCTGACCTGATCGACGGTCAGGGCCTTCACCGTGGCCGCTGTACCGACCGGCATGAAGGCAGGGGTGCGGATATCACCGCGCGGGGTCTTCAGGGTCCCGGTGCGGGCCGCGCCGTCCGTGGCGCTGATCTCGAAGGGGAAGGTCATCAGGCGGCGCGAAATAGCAGGGATGAGTCGCCGTAGGAATAGAAGCGGTAGCCCGTTTCGATGGCATGGGCGTAGGCAGCCTTCATCGTCGCCTGGCCAGCGAAGGCGCTGACCAGCATGAAGAGGGTCGATTTGGGCAGGTGGAAGTTCGTCATCAGGACGTCGGCGGCGCGGAAGCGGTAGCCGGGGGTGATGAAGATGGCCGTCTCATCGGCGAAGGGATGAATGACACCGTCTTCGGTGGCGGCGCTCTCCAGCAGACGCAGGGAGGTGGTGCCGACGCAGACGATGCGGCCGCCGGCGGCCCGAACGGCGTTGAGGGCGGCGGCGGTCTCGGGGCTGACCACGCCGAACTCGGGGTGCATCCTGTGCTCGGCCACGACGTCGGTCTTCACCGGCAGGAAGGTGCCGGCCCCGACGTGCAGGGTCACGAAGTGGCTTGAGACGCCGCGCTCGGCGATGGCGGCCAGCAGCCCGGGCGTGAAGTGCAGGCCGGCGGTAGGCGCGGCGACAGAACCGTCTTCCCGGGCGTAGACGGTCTGGTAGTCGGTGCGATCCTGTTCGTCCTCGGGGCGCTTGGCGGCGATGTAGGGCGGCAGGGGCATTTCGCCGACCCCGGCCACGGCGAGGTCCAGATCGACGCCGCTGAATTCGAAGGCCAGTGTCAGTTCGCCCCCCTCGCCCTTTTCAACGATATCGGCGACCAGGGTCGTCAGGGCGCAGGCGCCATCCCCAGTCGATTTGGCGTGTTTGTCGCCGAACAGGATGCGGTCCCCGACCTTGAGCCGCTTGCCGGGGCGGGCGAAGGCGGTCCAGCGGTCGGGCGCCAGGCGGCGGTGCAGGATGGCCTCGACGCGGACCTCGGTCTCGTCGCGGCGACGCACCCCGAACAGCCGGGCCGGGACGACCCGGGTGTCGTTGAAGACCAGAGCGTCCCCCGGCTGCAGCAGCGAGGGCAGGTCGCCGACGGTGAGATCCGCGAGGCTCCCCTCCCGGCCCTGGGGCTGGGGTCGCACGACCAGCAGCTTCGCCGACTCGCGCGGGCTGGCGGGGCGAAGGGCGATGAGCGCTTCCGGCAGATCGAAGTCGAAGTCACTGACGAGCATGGCGCGGCGGATGCGGCCTCCGGGCTCCCGCGTCAAGGGTTGGCGGTGGACACAAAGCGGCCCCAGAGCGCATGATCCTCTATCGGGACCGGGGTTTGCGAGAGAATGATGCGTATCATCACCTTTGCGCTGTGCGCCGC
>JAUMCZ010000037.1:0-3611 GCA_032122215.1 Caulobacter sp. | reverse complement strand
GACAGCAAGCCGAACCCCGCCCCGGTTGTCGCGCCGGCGCCGGCGCCGGCCCAGGTCCATGCGCCGGACGCGGCCCGGCCGAAGATCAGCGGCTTTGCCCACACAGGCAATTTCGACAACGCCGGCTACTACATGCCGACCCGCGACATCCGCGTCGGCAGCTGGCAGCTGAAGACGATCGGCGTCGGGGCGATCAGCGATTTCGCGGCCTGGGAACAGGGCGACCGCACCTCGACCTTCGGCCCTATCCTGCTGGAGTTCGACGATACCGCCAGCCCGCTGAAAACCAACGAGATGGGCGGCGAGGCCCATGAGGTCAGCGTCCGGGTGCTGCCCACCGGCTATGCCACGGACGGCAAGACCCTTCGCTTCGCCGGCGCCGATCCCAAGCTTGGCCCGGTTAGCTTCGAAGGCGCCTTTGATCCGGCCGCCATGGCGGAGGCCAAGGCGCAGGGAGCCAGCGAGGCGACGGTGTTGACCGGTACGCTGCAGGTCGGCGACACCCGTATCGAGAACACCCGTTTCACCTTCTTCGCCGGCGAATGAACTCAACAGGGGAACAGTCCAATGAAGACCTCGCACATCGCGGCCGCGGCCGCCCTGATTGTCGGCCTCGGCGGGGCTGCCGCCTTCGCCCAGTCCGGCGGCGGCTGGAACACAGGCGGATCCTACGACCCGGTGCCGGACGGCAGCTACCAGCGCAGTTGCCGTGACATCACCGTCCAGTACGGCACCCTCACCGCCCGTTGCCTGGATAACCGCCAGAACCTGCAGAACAGCTCCATCTCGGTGCGCAGCTGCAACGGGCGCATCGCCAACTACAATGGCTACCTGCGTTGCGAGGGCTGGAGCGGCGGCGGCGGCGGCTGGAACGGCGGCGGCGGCCCGGGAGGTCCCGGCGGCGGCGGCGGTGGCGGTGGCTGGAACGGCGGCGGTGGCGGCTGGAACGGCGGCGGCAATGGTCCTGTCGGGCTGATCGTGTTCGAGAACCCCGACTATCGCGGCTCCAGCCTGCAGATCCGGGGCAGCGTGCCTGACATGTATGGCTCGGGTCTCGACGACATGATCACCTCGGTCCGCGTCGTCTCCGGTCGTTGGGAGATGTGCTCGGCGGCCAACTTCGGCGGCGAGTGCAGGGTGGTCACGGCCGACACGCCCAACCTCAAGGTCTTCAACCTCAACGACCGGGTCAGCTCGATCCGCAAACTGCGTTAATTCCTGAAGAGAGGGCGCGATGCTATCGGCCGGACTATGACCGCACTGCTTCGCGCCCTCGCCTTTCTGGTCCGGCTGGTCGGGTTCGCCCTGGCCGCCGGCGCCGCTCTGGCGGCTGTCCTGGCCAACGGCGGCCGGTTCAGCGACCGGCTGGATATCCTCACCCATTTCGCGCCGATCTGGCTTCTGCTCGGGATGTGCGGACTGATCGTCTGGGTCATCGGCGGCGGTCGCAACCTGATGCGGCTGACACCCATCGCCGCGACAGTGGCCGTTCTGGGGTCCGGCGCCCTGATGCTGCCGGAGCTGACCCGGCCCAAGGGGGAAAGCGCGCCGGCGCTGGGTGAGACGCTCAAGCTGGTGCAGTTCAATCTTTGGGAAAACAACAGCGACCCGGAGGGCTCGGCCCGCTGGGTGCTGGACCAGGATCCTGACATCATCACCATCGTCGAAGGCTATGAGGCCAACGGCGGGGCCGCCCGGTTGCTGCGCGAGCGTTACCCCTACGCGGTGACCTGCGCCGACCCGCAGCCCTGCTCGACGATGATCCTGTCGAAGACAAAACCGGTCAGGCGCCACGGCCTCGGGGGCGGCGTCTCCGACGCCAACCTGTCAGCCGCCCACGCGCGGTTCGCGGGCGCCAAGGGCGAATTCGACGTCTTCGCGATCCACTACACCTGGCCGATCCCGGCCGGCCCGCAGCAGCAGCAATCGAAGCGATTCCTGAAGGTCCTGGGCGGGATCAACCCAGACAACGCCGTCATCGGCGGCGATTTCAACTCCACCCCCTGGTCCTTCAGCCTGCGACGGCTAGACGCGGCCATCGGCATGGAGCGCCGGACCCGGGGTCAGGCCACCTGGCCGGCGGCGCCGATTACCCGATACCAGATCAAGCCGCCGTTCCCCCTGCTGGCCATCGACCAGGTCTATGCCGGCAAGGCCTGGAAGACCGTCAGCGTGAAGCGGGGTCCGGGACTGGGATCGGACCACTATCCGGTCGTCGTCGTCCTGAAACGCTAGGCTTCCAGGTCCGCGATCTCGCGGCTGATGTTGGCGCGGGCCCTGGCTTCGAGGCGGTCCCGGAAGGCCGGATCGGCATAGAGGACCGGGGCCTCCAGGAAATGGCGCATCACCCGGGCGCGGCCGGCGCGGAAGGCCGGCTCGGGGACGTGGGCATACTCGTGACGCACACCGGCGGCGTAGGCGCCATAGGCGGCGGGATCGCCGCCCAGCACTGACAGGTCGATCGAGACCATCAGGGCGCCGAGGCGGTCTTCGGCCTCGACGCTGTGCCCCTTGGTCAGCAGGACCAGACGCGCAACTTCATCGACATCTTCCGGGGTCGCGCCCAGGGCGGGAAGGTCGCGGCGAGCCATCTCGGCGCTGGCCTCCTCGTTGTCGCCGCGGGTCGGGTCGTAGATGGCGTCGTGCCACCACAGGGCCCAGGTCAGCAGGCGGCGGTCCTGATCGGAAAGACCAGGAACCGCCGCCAGCTCATTCAGGCAGGCCTCGATATGGGCGCGGCTGTGATAGCGCCGATGCGGCTCTGCGTAAGCCGCCTCGAGGGCAGGGGTCACTTCAGGCGTCGGCGCCGACGCGGGCGGTGACGATCTTGCCGGGGCTGCGCGGCGGCTCGCCCTTGGGCAGGGCGTCGACCGCTTCCATGCCTTCGGTGACTTCACCCCAGACGGTATACTGGCCGTCGAGGAAGGTGGCGTCGTCGAAGCAGATGAAGAACTGGCTGTTGGCCGAGTTCGGGTTGGACGAGCGGGCCATCGAGCAGACGCCCCGCAGGTGCGGGGTCTTGCTGAACTCGGCCTTCAGGTCGGGCTTCTTGGAGCCGCCCATGCCGGAGCCGGTCGGGTCGCCGCCCTGGGCCATGAAGCCGGGGATGACGCGGTGGAAGACCACGCCGTCGTAGAAGCCTTCGCTGGCCAGTTCCTTGATCCGTTCGACGTGACCGGGGGCCAGGTCCGGGCGCAGGCGGATGGTCACCTTGCCGGTGTCGAGGGTGAGAACCAGGGTGTTTTCGGCGTCGGCCATGAGGCGCTCCTTGGAATGTTTGGGGCCTTCTAGAGGGTCGGGGGCGGCCCGGCTAGTCATGCCGGGAATGCGCCCCGCCGCCGGCTGTTCCGAGGTGGCTAGTCGATCTGTACCGGCAGCTCGACGTCGCAGACCGAGAAGTCAGCCCCCTTCAGCTTGCGCACCCGCTTCACCTCGGCCGCGAACCAGGGGCTCCTGGCGTCGATGATCTTCACTTTCGGGCGTTCGGCTTCCGGGATGTCCGCCAGCACGCGGACCTTCTGCATGACGTCCTGCGGGGCCTCTACCGGTTCGCCGGTCTTGATGGCGCGGATGGCGTCCAGGCCACTGATCACCCGGCCAAACGCTGTGTA